>NZ_CP133019.1:604253-906379 GCF_030866805.1 Microbacterium terrisoli | reverse complement strand
CATCGACGTCGGAGAGCGTCGGGGGCGCGGCATCCTCCCCCGATTGCAACCCGTTCGACCCGGTGCCGCTCGACCCGGTGCCACCGCCGCGCGAGCGGACGGCGAGCGCCCAACGGCCGCCCCAGAACTCCTGCGCCTGTACGGCCAGCAGGTGCTCGGCGGCCTCCAGCGGCGTGGCAGCGGGAGCGGTGAGCCGATGTGCACGCAGACGCGCATCGACGAGAGGGGCGGGCGAGCTCATCCCACCAGCATGGTCGATGCCGGCGACATCGCCCGATGGCGCGATCACCGGCGCGCGACCGCTATGTGTCCCGACGAAGCCCAGGACCACGGCGATCGCCCGCTCACCACGGACGCCACAGCGCGAACAGGATCACGACGGCCGCTGCACACGCGACGACGACGGCGGATGCGACGAGGGCGGGCAGCGTGCCATCCGTGTGCAGCCGTCCCGACCCGGTCAGGCCCGCATGGGCGCGCCGGTAGCGCCGCGCGCTGAGCACCCAGGCCAGCCCGGCCAGCACGATGCCGGCCGCCCCGAGGAAGGTCGCCCACGGTCCCAGCGCATCCGACAGGTACTTGATCGCGACGGCGTTGCCTGCCACGAGCGCCAGGCACGTGCGCTGCCATGACAGCAGCGTCCGCTCCGGCTGCAGTCCGGAGTCGAACGGCGCCCGGGACGCGGCATCCGTCACAGGAACATCCCGACCACCAGCAGCAGCGTCGCCAGCACCACGCCGATCACGACCACGACCCCGGTCGAGGGGCCTGTCAGCGCACGGCTCTCGCGCATGGCCCGCTCGTGCCGTGCCCACGAGAACCACGCGTGCACCCCCGCGACGACTGCGAGCACCACGAATATCAGCGCCGCGATGAACCGGAGGACCGGCTCGATGTCCAGCTGCAGCGCCTCGATCGCGACACCGACGGCCAGGAGGCCGAGCGACGTGCGGATCCACGCGAGGAATGTACGCTCGTTGGCCAGGCTGAAGCGAGGGTCGGGCTCGGAGCCGACGCCGTACACGCTGCGGGGGAATCGACGTTCGGTCATGGATCGATTCTGCCCGCACGTCGCTGCGATCACGGCGACCACGCGGCACCGCGACGACACGCATCAGTGCGGCGGGGGCAGTGCGGAGTCGTGATGTCGCCGCTCACGCCGAGCCCTGTGCAATCTGTACTCGCGCAGAGTCAGCGCGACGATGAACACGTCGAACAGGGTCAGCGCCAGCATCCCCCAGGTGAAGTCCACGATCATGTCGTAGACCTGGTACCCGATGAACACGATGAGGAACCCGAGCAGCCACGGGTACGCCCAGAGGTGGTCGCGCAGCACGGCCACCACGAGCACGACCTTCACCGCCCCGTGCAGCAGCAGATAGACCGCGCCGAACAGCGTGGCCGACGCATCGAGGGATGCCGCGAAATGCACGAGCGCGTTCGCGATGAGGTCCTTGGGGTCCTCAGACAGCTCGTGCTGCGTGAGCACCTGGACGATCAGCGAGATCTGCGCCGGCTTCAGCACGAGCAGCAGGGTGCCGCCGACGAGTTCGAGCACGCCGTCCAGGCCCTTGAGGATCAGGCTGATCCAGAAGACCCGATCCAGCAGCCAGTGCCGGCGAGCGGGCGAGACCCTCATGGCGTGCACGTTACCCCTGCTCTCGATGTCGTCGGTGTGAGGGGGCGCGTACCGCACGAGAGAATGGACCCATGCCGCAGACCTTCACCGCCGACGCCGTCCTGCTCGACATGGACGGGACGCTGGTCGACTCGACCGCGGTGGTCGAGCGGCTGTGGCTGGAATGGGCCCAGCGCCACGACGTGGACGCCGACGAGGTACTCGCCGTCGTGCACGGCCGGCAGGGGCACGAGAGCATGGCGATCCTGCTGCCTGCGCGCGACCCGGCGATCAACGCCGCCGAGAACGCCGAGCTGCTGGCCGCCGAGAGCGCCGACACCGATGGCGTGGTCGCGATCGCCGGAGCAGCCGAGTTGCTGGCGGCCACCGTCGATGCCCCGCACGCGCTGGTCACCTCGGCCGACGAGAGGTTGGCCGCCTCGCGCATGGGTGCGGCGGGGCTCAGGATGCCGGTGGTGCGCGTGACGGCCGAGCACGTGTCACGCAGCAAGCCCGACCCCGAAGGCTTTCTGCGGGCGGCGACGCTGCTGGGCGTCCAGCCGTCGCGGTGCGTCGTGTTCGAGGACTCCGAGACGGGGATCGCCGCGGGGCTGGCCGCCGGGATGACGGTGATCGGCGTGGGCCCCCGCGCCGCCGGCCACGGCGCCGCCGCGGTCATGCCCGATCTCACGTCCGTGCAGATCAGCACCGCCGGCTCCGGCATCCGCATCGCCCTCACCTGACCCGCCGACCATGCGCCGATATACTCGGAGCGTCCGGCCGACCCGCGCTTGTGTGCGTCAGACGCCGGTGCTCGAAAAAGGGGCACGAAGCGCGGCGCAGCGTGCGAGACACATACGGATTCTCACTCTCCGTGTCTCGAAAGGCTTCGTCATGCCCACCGTCTCCGCGCACGTCGCCACCACCCTGGCCGCCCACATCGACAACGTCTTCGGCGTGATGGGCAACGGCAACGCCTATTTCCTCGACGCGCTCGAGCGTGACACCGACGCGACCTACACCGCCGTGCGGCACGAGGCCGGCGCGGTCGTCGCCGCCGACGCGCACTACCGCGCGTCGGGTCGGATCGCTGCGGCCACCGCGACCTACGGCGCGGGATTCACCAACACGCTGACGGCGCTGGCCGAGGCGGTGCAGGCCCGCATCCCGCTGATCCTCGTCGTCGGCGACGAGCCGACCAGCGGTCCGCGCCCGTGGGATGTCGACCAGATCGCGATGGCGTCGGCTGTCGGGGCGCGCACCTACACGGTGGGACGAGCGGATGCCGCGGCCACGACAGTGATCGCGATCGAGCACGCGCTCTCCTACCGTGTGCCGACGGTGCTGGCCATCCCCTACGACGTCGCGCGCCTGGAGGCCGGTGCCGTGCCTGCCGCGCCCGAGCCGGTGCTGCCGGCGCCGCTGACCCCGAGCGCGTTCGGCGCGGCCGAGATCGCCGACCTCGCGCGCACGCTGGCGAGCGCTGAGCGCCCGTTCCTGCTCGCCGGCCGCGGTGCGTGGCTGGCCGGGGCCGGTGACGCACTGGGTGCGCTGGCCGAGAAGACCGGCGCGGTCACCGCCTCGACCGCCCTGGGCCGTGGCATCTTCCCCGACGCGCGGTTCGACCTGGGCGTCGCGGGCGGATTCGGCGCCGACGGTGCCATGGCGCTGGTGCGCGAGGCCGACGTGGCGGTCGTGTTCGGGGCATCCCTCAACCAGTTCACGATGCGCTTCGGCGACCTGTTCGCCCCCGGCACGCAGGTCGTGCAAGTCGACGTCGCCCCCGCGGCCACGCACCCGCACATCGGGCGATTCATCCGGGGCGACGCGGCCGTCGTGGCATCGGCCCTGGTCGCCGAGCTCGACGCTCTGGGCGCGGCCGGCAGCGGCTGGCGCGACGGGATCGACCCGGCGGCGCTGACGGCGCGCGAGCCCGGTGACCAGCTCGCGCCCGACGGACGGCTCGACCCGCGCTCGGTGGCACGCCGCATCGGCGAGCTGCTGCCGGCAGATCGCGTGGTCGTCTCGGACGGCGGGCACTTCATCGGCTGGGCGAACATGTACTGGCCGGTGGCCTCACCCGACCGCATGATGATGGTCGGCACGGCGTTCCAGGCGATCGGCCAGGGGTTTCCGTCGGTCGCAGGCGCAGCCTTGGCCCGCCCCGAATCCACGGTGGTCCTGACCACCGGCGACGGCGGCGGTCTGATGGCGATCGCCGACCTCGAGACGGCGGTGCGGGTGGCCGGCGGGAGGGGCCTTGCCGTGGTCTGGAACGACGGCGCCTACGGCGCCGAAGTCAACCTGTACGGGCTGAAGGGCCTGGCCACCGCGCCGATGCTCATCCCCGAGGTGGACTTCGCCGGGCTGGCCGAAGCCGTCGGGGCCGAGGGAGTGGTCGTCCGCACGCTGGCCGATCTCGACCGGCTGGAGACATGGGCCGCCCTTCCGGCATCCCAGCGTCCGTTCCTGCTGCTGGACTGCCGCATCTCATCGAGCGTCATCGCGCCGTACCAGCAGGAGATCATTCGTGTGAACTCCTGAGCGCACGGCGCAGTCCACGGCCGGGTTTCGTGCGTTCTGCTCAGTGCCTCTCAGTGCCGTATGCCGCGAATCGAGGTCGATCACCCATCGGCGAGTGGCACAATGACCTGGGCGCGTCTTCACCCGCGGCGCGCCCGGATGCCACCGCAACGAAGCCGGAGAGTCCGCATGGCCCGCAGCAGCAGTCGCCTGTCGACGAGCATTCTGCGCACGCAGATCGCCCTGCTGTTCTCCGCCCTGCTGGTCGGGTTCGCCCTGTCGCTGTGGCAGGCGCACAACACTCTGGTGCACCAGTTCGAACAGCGCGCCCTGGCGATCGCGAACACCGTCACCGTCGAGCCCGGCATCGCCGACCTGGTGCGCACGCATGACCCGCTGGGGATCATCCAGCAGCGGGCCGAGGCGATCCGCCATTCCACCGGCGCACTGTTCGTGGTCATCACCGATGACCGCGGAGTGCGCTTCTCGCATCCGAGTCCCGATCGCATCGGGCAGGTCGTCTCCACCGATCCCGACGAGGCTCTGTCGGGAAAGACCGTCGTCAACGTCGAGCGCGGCACGCTCGGACTGTCGGCGCGTGCGAAGGTGCCGCTGCGCGCCGACGACGGCGCGATCGCCGGCGAGGTGTCGGTGGGCATCGACGCCGAAGAGATCGAGTCGGGGGTCTGGCGCCTGCTGCCCTCGATCGCCCTGTATTCCGGGATCGCCCTGGCTGTCGGCGTCGTGGGATCGATCCTGCTCTCGCGGCGCCTGAAACGCCAGACGTTCGGGCTCGAGCTGCGCGAGATCGCGACGCTGCTGCAAGAGCGCGAGGCCATGTTGCACGGCGTCGCCGAAGGCGTCATCGGACTCGGCTCCGACGACAGGATCGCCCTCATCAACGACGAGGCCCGGCGGCTGCTGGATGTTCCCGACGCGCACGTGGGTGCGCCGGTGGCTGCGGCGATCCCGGCCGGGCGGGTCCGCGACATCCTCACCGGCGACATCAGCGGCAGCGATCTCGTCGTGGTCACCGACCAGCATTTTCTCGTGGTGAACCGGATGCCGGTGCACCTGCAGGGGCGGGACCTCGGTCACGTCGTCACGGTCTCGGACCGCACCGAACAGGAGGGACTGCTGCGAGAGCTGAACAGCGTGCGGGGGCTGACCGATGCGCTGCGCGCGCAGCAGCACGAGTTCGCGAACCGGGTGCACGCCCTGTCGGGCATGCTCGAGCTCGGGGCGATCGACGAGGCCACCGCGTACGTCGCCGAGCTGTCCACGACCGCCACGAACCTGGCCACCCGATTGCAGCAGCAGATCGCGAGCCCGCAGCTGGTGGGACTGCTGGTGGCCAAGTCGGTCGTTGCCGGCGAGCGCGGCATCGCGCTCGTGCTCACCGATGAATCCGAGCTCGGCAGCGATCAGGGCGACTCGCGCGTACTGCTCACGGTGCTGGGCAATCTCGTCGACAACGCGATCGACGCCGCCGTCGCCGGCTCCGCACCCGGCCGGGTCGAAGTCGACCTGCGCCCCGTGGGCGAGACGATCCGGGTGCGCGTGAGCGACTCGGGCCCCGGCATCCCGCCCCACGCGGCCACGCAGGTGTTCGACGACGGCTTCACCACCAAGCCCGACGACGGCGTGCGCCGGCGCGGACTGGGCCTGGCCCTCGTGCACCGCATCGTCGTCCAGCACAGCGGCACCATCGCGGTCTCGGAGGGGCCCGGGGCCGTGTTCACGGTCGAGCTGCCGCTGAACGAACCCGCACACCACTCCGCACATCTGACGGTGACGACATGACCGCCGCGCCTCCGGCTCTGCGCACCCTGATCGTCGACGACGACTTCCGCGTCGCCTCGTTGCACGCGCAGTTCGTTGCCAAGGTGCCAGGGTTCGACGTCAGCGGCATCGCGCACACCGCCGCCGAGGCGTTCGAGATGGTGGCCACGGACCGGCCCGACCTGGTGCTGCTCGACCTGTACCTGCCCGATGAGCCGGGCCTGGACCTGATGCGACGCATGGGCGAGCTGCCCGACCAGCCGGGAGTGATCGTCATCACCGCCGCCCGCGACCTCGACCACATCCGCACCGCCATCACGCAGGGCGCCGTGCACTACCTGGTCAAACCTTTCCGCTTCGCCACCCTCGCCGAGCGGCTCGGCGCGTTCCGCGACCTGCACGTGCGGCTGGCCGACCTGGGCGCCCGCACCGACGCCGCCGACCAGCAGGAGGTCGACGGGCTGTTCCACCTGATGCGCACCGGCTCGATCACGACGCCGCCCAAGGGCCAGTCCGCCGAGACCATGCGACTGGTGCGTGACTACGTCCGTCAGGCCGATCCCGACGTCTCGGCCTCCGATGTCGCCGGACACCTGGGCATCAGTCGTCCGACCGCGCAGCGCTATCTGACCTCGCTGGCCCAGCAGGGAGTGATCGAGCTGCGGCTGCGCTACGGCACGACCGGGCGCCCCGAGCACCGCTACCGCACCGTCGGCGGCTGAGCGGGCCGCGTGCGTCGCGGCCGCTCCCCCGCGGCATCCTCCCCTGCGGGGCGAATCAGGATGCCGCGGGCACCAGGTTCTGCGCGAAGAACGCGCCGAGCTCGTCGGTGGCCTGCAGCGGCAGCACCGCAGCCACGTACTGGTCGGGCCGGACGACGACGACCACGCCGTCCCGCGACAGACCGCGCTCGTCGAAGATGTCG
This sequence comes from Microbacterium terrisoli, assembly GCF_030866805.1. NCBI lineage: Bacteria > Bacillati > Actinomycetota > Actinomycetes > Micrococcales > Microbacteriaceae > Microbacterium > Microbacterium terrisoli. Next base: position 899,531 of record NZ_CP133019.1, on the reverse strand, counting down.
GTGTCCGACCCCGTGGCGTACACCTTCTCCCAGTTCTTCAGGTGCAGCGTTCCGCAGCGCGGGCGGAACACATCGGGCGCGGCGACCACGTCGATGTCTTCGTGCGGCTGCTGGTAGATCACCTTCACATCCAGCACCGCGTCTTCGTCGGCACCGGCCGGCGTGTAGCGCACGACCGGCGAGTCGGGCGAGGTCTGCATCCATTCCGCCCAGTCGGCCAGGGCGGATGCCTCGCCCTGCCCCGGACGGTCGGCGAACGCGTAGACGCGCCAGCGCCCGTCGGCGCGGTGGTGGTGGCCGATGTGCTCGACGTTGCCGTCGCACACCCGCACGGCCTGGGCGGACTTGAACCGCTTGCCGAGCGGGAACCCGGTCGCCAGTTCCTGATGGGTGGCCTCGCCGATGATCATCGACGGCGGGTACTGCGTCATGAACCCGGACGGGAATTCGCTGGTGGCCAGGTAGAAGTTCGCCAGCTCCTGCGGGTCGGAGATCTCTTCGGGCTTGCGGGCCATGAGCGAGGACCACTGGCGGTCGAAGTCGATCAGCTGCTGGGCGACCGGCTGCCGCTCGGCCGAATACGTCGACAGCAGCGAGGCGGGGCTGCGTCCGGTGAGCACAGAGCCGAGCTTCCAGCCCAGGTTGAAGCCGTCCTGCATCGACACGTTCATGCCCTGGCCGGCCTTGGCCGAGTGCGTGTGGCACGCGTCACCCATGAGGAACACATGAGGCGCGTGATCGGCATCCACATCCACGTCGTCGAACTTGTCGGTGACGCGGTGACCGACCTCGTACACGCTGTGCCAGGCGGCCTGCTTGACCTCGATCGTGTACGGGTGCAGGATCTCGTTCGCCTTCTCGACGATCTTCTCCAACGGAGTGGACCGCACGTGGTGGTGGTCGTCCTCGGGCACCTCGCCCAGATCGACGTACACGCGCGACAGGTAGCCGCCCTCGCGCGGGATGTGCAGGATGTTGCCGGCCTCGGCGTTGATCGCGCACTTGGTGCGCCAGTCCGGGAAGTCGGTCTCGACGGTCACGTCCATGACGCCCCACGCGTGGGCCGCGAAGTTGCCGATGTGCTTGCGGCCGATCGCCTCGCGCACCTGGCTGCGCGCACCGTCGGCACCGCCGACGTACGTGGCACGCACCGTGCGCTCCTGGCCCTTGCGGGGACCGGCGACGTAGCGCACCTGCACCTCGACGGGGTGCTCCCCTTCCGGGTGCACGGTGAGCCCGACGAACTCGATGCCGTAGTCGGGCGTGATGCGCGCCGGTCCGCGCTGGGCCGCCTCGGCGAAGTAGTCGAGCACCCGCGCCTGGTTCACGATCAGGTGCGGGAACTCGCTGATGTCCTTGGCGTAGTCGGCCTGCCGCGTGGTGCGGATGATGTTCTCGCGATGCTCGGGGTCGGGCGTCCAGTAGTTCATCCACGCGATGTTGTAGGCCTCGCTGATGATGTGCGGCCCGAAGCCGAACGCTTGGAACGTCTCGACGCTGCGCGGCTGGATGCCGTCGGCCTGGCCGAGGACCAGACGCCCGTCGCGGCGCTCGATCATGCGCGTGACCACGGTCGGGTACTGCGACATCTGCGCGGCCAGCAGCATGCCCGCCGGTCCCGAGCCGACGATCAGCACATCCATCTCGTCGGGCAGGTCGTCCGGCCGATCGATTCCGGTGCCTGCGGCCGGCAGCACGCGGGGCTCGCCCGAGACGTAACCGTTGTGGTGGAACTGCATGGTGGGTCCTTTCCCAGACGACGATGTCGAGGTGCGTCGAGGCCTTGCCAGTGGTGAATTCGTGTTCTATATTAGAACGACGAGTTCTACTATTGAACAGATCGTATACGACAAGGGATGCTGTGTGCAAGGTCGTGCACGCAGAATCGGTCGCGCACACCCCAGGAGGCCGCATGGCGACCACGCCCCCCGCACGACCCCGTACCCGCGCAGGCACGCCCGAGTCCCGAGCCGCGGCAGGGCAGGGAGCGACGACCGCGCCGGCCTCGCAGACCCTGAGCCGCGGCATCCGGATCCTCGAGGTGCTCGCCGACGCGCAGGGCGCCCTCACCATCGACGACCTCGCCGCGCGTCTGGGTGTGCACCGATCGATCGCGTACCGGCTGCTGCGCACGCTCGAAGACCACGCGCTGGTGACCCGCGACTCGGCCGGCGGAGTGCAGCTCGGCCCGCGCATGGCGGCACTGGCAGCCGGGGTCGCGCACGACCTGCAGGCCGCCGCACTGCCCGAGCTGACGGCGATCGCGAACGAGCTCGGCATGACGTGCTTCCTCGCCGTGCTCGACCGGGACGAATGCATCACGCTGACCAGCGTCGAACCGCGGCACGCCGTCGCCTCCGTCGCGCAGCGGCCCGGGGCGCGGCATCCCATCACTGTGGGCGCGCCGAGCAAGGTCATCCTCGCCTCGCTGCCCGAGGCGGAGTGGCCCGTCGCCGTCGATGCCGCGCTGCGCGCCGAGATCACCGCCGCGCGCGAGCACGGGTTCGCCACGAGCCACGACGAGGTGATCCCGACCGTGCAGGCCGTGGCGGTGCCGCTGCGGCTGCGGCAGGGCCAGCGGCCCGCGGCGATCGCCGTCGTGCACGTCGGCCCTACCGGCGAGCCGTCGGCCATCGCGGCCCGGCTGACCCGGTCGGCCGCCGCGATCCGCGACGCCCTCGGGGCCTGACGGGCACCACCGTCACCCTGCCGCCTGCAGTCGAGTGCACAGCTGCGGGGATCATCCGCGACACGCCGACGCGCAGCATCCCGTTCCGGCGTGTCGGAAAAAATCCCCGCGGCTGTGCGCGCGGCCCGAAGCCGTCAGACCTGCTTCATGCCGTAGATCTGACCGTGCGCCTGCTGCTCCTCGTGCTCGGGGTCCAGCGGGATGCCGGAGCGATCGCGCAGCAGCAGCGTCGCGATGAAGGCGAGGACGACCACACCGGCGAGGTACCACGTGATGCCCAACGTCGAGCCGGTCGACTGGAAGATCGCCTGCGCGATCAACGGCGAGAACGCACCACCGAGCACGGCGCCGATCGCGTACGAGATCGACACACCCGAGAACCTGATCGATGCCGGGAACAGCTCGGCATACAGCGCGGCCTGCGGCCCGTAAGTCAGACCCAGTCCGACGGTGAGGATCACCAGCGCCGCCAGCAGCGACCACAGAGTGCCGATGTTGGTCAGCGGGAACAGCAGGAACACACCGATCATGAGCGAGACCCAGCCCACGATGTAGGTGTTGCGGCGCCCGATCTTGTCAGAGAGCCATCCGCCGAACCAGGTGAACACGAGCCAAGTCACGCCCGAGATGGCGACGATCCAGAAGACGGAGCCCGGGTCGAGCTGCAGCGGGCCCTTCGGGTCGGTGGCGTAGTGCTGCACGTAGCCGCCGGTGGTCATGTATCCGACGGCGTTGTTGCCGGCGAACACGAGGGCGGCGACGATCACCAGCAGCAGGTGGTGACGCAGGAGCTTCACGATCGGCATGCGCGTTTCGGCCTTGCGCTCAGCGATCTCTTCGAACACCGGGCTCTCTTCGACGCGGCGCCGCACCCAGTAGCCCACCGCGATCAGCACGATCGACAGCAGGAACGGGATGCGCCAGCCCCACTGCCCGAAAGCGGTGTCGGCCAGTGCGATGTCAGAGCCGGCGGGCACGCCCGGGAAGATCGCCTCGACGATCGCCAGCACCATCGATGCCAGCAGCAGGCCGATCGGCACGCCGATCTGCGGCGAGGCCCCGAACAGTCCGCGCTTCTTCTTCGGCGCGTGTTCGACGGCCATCAGCACCGCACCGCCCCATTCGCCGCCGGCCGAGATGCCCTGCACGACGCGCAGGAAGATCAGCAGGATGGGCGCCCAGACGCCGATCACGGCGTGGGTGGGCAGCAGGCCGACGAGGGTCGTTGCCGCGCCCATGAGCAGCAGGGTGATCACCAGCATCGGGCGACGGCCGATCTTGTCTCCGAAGTGCCCGGCCAGGAATGCGCCCAGCGGTCGGAACAAGAAGCTCACGCCGACGCTGAAGAACGAGACGATCTGAGCGAACTCGTGCCCCATCGGCTCGAAGAACAGCGCGGCGAACACGGTCGCGGCCGCGAACGCGTAGATGAAGAAGTCGTACCACTCGACCGTGGTGCCGACGACGGTGGCGAACACGACTCGACGCCGGTCCACCGAGCTGGCGATCGTGCCGGTCTGCGTGAGCCCTCCTCCATGCGGAGCGGGAGCGGATGAACTCATGGGTTGACTCCTCTGTCAATGGGACCTCATCGTCTCGGCCAGAGGCTACGAACGGCCGGAGCCTGTCGATGCCCTTGCCGGACTTCGATTGATCATATACGATTTCAGATACAACACAAGGGCGAGGGAGCTCATGAGTACGCAAAGCACTTCGACGACGGATGCCGCCGACCCGCGTTTCGCAGGACTTCCGGGCCGTCCCGGCAAGATCGTGGCGATCCACCTGAGCTACGGCTCGCGGGCCGATCAGCGCGGTCGCCGCCCTGCCGCCCCGTCCTATTTCTTCAAGCCCTCGAGCTCGGTGGCCGCCACCGGCGGCACGATCGAGCGTCCGGTCGGCACCGAACTGCTGGCGTTCGAGGGAGAGATCGCGCTGGTCATCGGCATCCCGACCCGCCGCGTGAGCCTGGACGAGGCCTGGAGCCACGTCGCGTATGTCACTGCCGCGAACGACTTCGGCCTGTACGACCTGCGCGCCAACGACAAGGGGTCGAACGTGCGCTCCAAGGGCGGCGACGGATTCACCCCGATCGGCGCGCAACTGATCGATGCGCGCACGCTGGACCCGACGACGCTGCGGCTGCGCACGTGGGTGAACGGCACCCTGGTGCAAGACGACACGACCGCCGACCTGATCTTTCCGCTCGCGCAGTTCATCGCCGACCTGTCGCAGCACTTCACGCTCGAGCCCGGCGACGTGATCCTCACCGGCACGCCCGCGGGATCGTCGGTCGTGGTCCCCGGAGACGTGGTCGAGGTCGAGGTGGATGCCACGACCCCCGACGGCGCGGTCAGCTCGGGCAGGCTGACGACCACCGTGGTGCAGGGTGAGCACGGCTTCGACGGCGCGGTGGGCTCGCTGCCGGAAGCCACCGACGCGCAGCGCGAGGATGCCTGGGGGTCACGCGAGGCCGCCGGCCTCGCCCCGGTCATTCAGCAAGCACAGCGAGACGAAACGCCTGCCCCCTTCACCCTCACAGCCGAGCTGCGATCCAAACTCGAACAGGCGCCGACGGCGGGCTTGTCGGCGCAGCTGCGCAAGCGCGGCCTGAACAACGTGTCGATCGACGGCGTCGCCGCGATGCACCCCGACGCCAAGCTGGTCGGGGTCGCAAGGACGCTCCGGTTCGTGCCGAACCGCGAAGACCTCTTCACCGCACACGGTGGCGGATACAACCCGCAGAAGCGCGCGTTCGATGCACTGCAGTCCGGTGAGGTGATGGTCATCGAAGCGCGCGGCGAGGCCGGGGCCGGCACGCTGGGCGACGTCCTGGCCGCGCGGGCGCTGGCCGCCGGCGCCGCAGGCGTCGTCACCGACGGGGCCGTGCGCGATCACGACGGTGTGGCGGCCGTGGGCATCCCGGTCTTCTCCCACGACGCGCACCCGGCGGTGCTCGGTCGCAAGCACGTCGCATGGGACTACGACCTGACCATCGCCTGCGGCGGCGCGACAGTGCAGCCGGGCGACATCATCGTCGGCGACCGCGACGGCGTGATCGTCATTCCGCCGGCGCTGGTCGAAGAAGTCGTCGACGAGGCGCTGATCAAAGAGGCCGAGGACGGCTGGGTGCTGCAGCGGGTCGCCGAAGGCGAACGCCTCGAGGGGCTGTTCCCCATGAACAAGCAGTGGCGCGCCCGCTACGAATGCCGACTGCCCGACTCGTCGGATGACACCGCGCCCGATGCGGAGCAGCGATGACCGACGCGCTCCTTCACACCGTCAGCAAGTCCCAACGGGCCTACGGGTACATCCACGACCGGATCGTGGACCATCAGTACTCCCCGGGCTACCGGCTGGTGCTCAGCGCGATCGCCGACGAGCTCGACATGAGCGTCGTGCCGGTGCGCGAGGCGATCCGCCGGCTCGAGGCCGAGGGCTACGTGACGTTCGAGCGCAACGTCGGCGCCCGCGTGGCCGTCGCCGACGAGAGCGAGTACGTCTACACGATGCAGACGCTCGGGCTGGTCGAAGGCTCGGCGATCTCGCTGGCCGCGCCCCTGCTGTCGGCGCAGCACCTCGAGCGCGCTCACCGGTACAACGCGCAGCTGCGCGCGCTGCTCGAGGACTTCGACGCGCACGAGTTCACGCGCGTCAACCAGCTCTTCCACGCGACGCTGTTCGAGTCGTGCCCGAACCCGCACATCCTCGACCTCGTGCACCGCGGCTGGCGGCGCCTGCCCGGCGTGCGCGACTCGACGTTCTCATTCATCCCCGCCCGCGCCGGCCACTCCGTCGACGAGCACGAGGAGATCCTGCGGCTGATCGAGACGGACGCCCCCGCGCTCGAGATCGAACTGGCCGCCCGCAACCACCGCTGGCGCACGATGGACGAATTCGTCGCCGCGCGGCACAGCGCCCACCACTGACAGCACCACCCAGACCCGCATCGACGGAGGAATCATGACCGATACCGCTGTGAACACCCGGCACGTGCCGGCAGACCTGCCCGGCCGCATCCAGCACTACATCGACGGCGAATTCGTCGACTCGCTGGACGGCGACACGTTCGGTGTCTTGGATCCCGTCTCGAACGAGGTCTATCTGCAGGCGGCGTCCGGCAAGAAGGCCGACATCGACCGGGCCGTCGCCGCAGCCAAGAAGGCGTTCGACGAGGGCCCCTGGCCCCGGATGCTGCCACGTGAGCGCAGCCGCATCCTGCACAAGATCGCCGACATCGTCGAGTCGCGCGACACGCGCCTGGCAGAGCTCGAGTCGTTCGACTCCGGCCTTCCGATCACGCAGGCGCTGGGCCAGGCCCGCCGCGCCGCCGAGAACTTCCGCTTCTTCGCCGACCTGATCGTGGCCCAGTCCGACGACACGTTCAAGGTGCCCGGCCGCCAGATCAACTACGTCAACCGCAAGCCGATCGGTGTGGCGGGTCTGATCACCCCGTGGAACACCCCGTTCATGCTCGAGTCGTGGAAGCTGGGCCCGGCCTTGGCCACCGGCAACACCGTGGTGCTCAAGCCTGCCGAGTTCACGCCGCTGTCGGCCTCGCTGTGGCCGGGCATCTTCGAAGAGGCGGGTCTGCCTCGGGGCGTCTTCAACCTCGTCAACGGCTTCGGCGAAGAGGGCTTTGCGGGCGACTCGCTCGTCAAGCACCCCGACGTGCCGCTGATCTCGTTCACCGGCGAGAGCCGCACGGGCCAGATCATCTTCGGCAACGCCGCGCCGTTCCTGAAGGGGCTGTCGATGGAGCTGGGCGGCAAGTCGCCGGCCATCGTGTTCGCCGACGCCGACCTGACCGCCGCCATCGACGCCACGATCTTCGGCGTGTTCTCGCTGAACGGCGAGCGCTGCACGGCCGGCAGCCGCATCCTGGTGCAGCGCGAGGTGTACGACGAGTTCGTCGAGCGCTATGCCGCACAGGCCAAGCGCGTGAAGGTCGGCTACCCGCACGATCCCTCGACCGAGGTCGGTGCGCTCGTGCACCCCGAGCACTACGAGAAGGTGATGGGCTACGTCGAGATCGGCAAGCAGGAGGCGCGGCTGGTCGCCGGCGGCGGCCGCCCCAAGGGCTTCCCCGAGGGCAACTTCATCGCCCCGACGGTGTTCGCCGATGTGAAGCCCGACGCCCGCATCTTCCAAGAGGAGATCTTCGGTCCGGTGGTCGCCATCACCCCCTTCGACACTGACGAAGAGGCCCTGGCCCTGGCCAACGGCGTCAAGTACGGCCTGGCTGCCTACGTCTGGACCAACGACCTCAAGCGCGCACACAACTTCGCGCAGGCGATCGAGGCCGGCATGGTGTGGCTGAACTCGAACAACGTGCGCGATCTGCGCACCCCGTTCGGCGGCGTCAAGTCCTCGGGCCTCGGCCACGAGGGCGGCTACCGCTCGATCGACTTCTACACCGACCAGCAGGCCGTGCACATCACGCTCGGAAAGGTGCACAACCCCACCTTCGGCACGCAAGAGCATCACACCGAGGTCGACCTCGATGACCCGGACCCCCGCTGAAAAGCCCACCACTCACGAGCAAGGACGCTGAGATGACCAACCGTAAAGACATGACGCTGACCTCGTCGGGGTACTACGTCTCCGCCGAAGCACCGATCGAGACCCCGAACCCGGTGCCGACGCCCACCAGCCCGGCCCCCGACATCCTGCGCTGCGCATACATGGAGCTCGTGGTCACCGACCTCAAGCGCTCGCGCAGCTTCTATGTCGACGTCCTCGGACTGTACGTGACCGAAGAGGACGAGAGCACGATCTACCTGCGCTCGACCGAGGAGTTCATCCACCACAACCTGGTGCTGCGCCAGGGCGCGGTGGCCGCCGTCGCCGCCTTCAGCTACCGCGTGCGCACGCCCGAGGACCTCGAGCGTGCGGTCGCCTTCTACACCGAGCTCGGCTGCGACGTGCGCCGCAACCCGCAGGGGTTCACGAAGGGCATCGGCGACTCGGTGCGCGTGGTCGACCCGCTCGGCTTCCCCTACGAGTTCTTCTACCAGACCGAGCACGTCGAGCGGCTCAGCTGGCGCTACGACCTGCACAAGCCCGGCGAGCTGGTGCGCCTGGACCACTTCAACCAGGTCACCCCCGACGTGCCGCGTGCCACGAAGTTCATGCAGGACCTCGGCTTCCGCGTGACCGAAGACATCCAGGACGAAGAAGGAACCGTCTACGCCGCGTGGATGCGCCGCAAGCCCACTGTGCACGACACCGCGATGACCGGTGGCGACGGCCCGCGCATGCACCACGTCGCGTTCGCCACGCACGAGAAGCACAACATCCTCGCGATCTGCGACATCCTGGGCGCCCTGCGCATGTCGGACCGCATCGAGCGCGGACCCGGCCGCCACGGCGTCTCGAACGCGTTCTATCTGTACCTGCGCGACCCCGACGGCCACCGCGTGGAGATCTACACGCAGGACTACTACACCGGCGACCCCGACAACCCGGTGATCACCTGGGACGTGCACGACAACCAGCGCCGCGACTGGTGGGGCAACCCGGTCGTGCCCAGCTGGTACACCGACGCGTCGCTCGTGCTGGATCTGGACGGCAACCCCCAGCCGGTCATCGCGCGCACCGACACGAGCGAGTTGGCGGTGACCATCGGCGCCGACGGCTTCTCGTACACTCGCGAGGGCGACGGCGACGACTTGCCGGAGTGGAAGCAGGGCGAATACAAGCTGGGTCACCAGCTGTAGGCGTTCCGACCTCAGAAGGAGACAGGATGCTGGAGCCCGACATCATCGCGCGCATCGCCGAGGAACTTGCCGAGGCGGATCGCACGCACGGCGTCGTCCCCCGGATCACGGCGCGCTACCCCGATGCGACCATCGAGGACTCGTACGCGATCCAGGGCGTGTGGCGGGACAAGAACCTCGCCGCCGGCCGGCGCCTGGTCGGCCGCAAGATCGGCCTCACTTCCAAGGCGATGCAGCAGGCCACCGGCATCACCGAGCCGGACTACGGCGTCATGTTCGACGACACCGTGTACGAGAACGGGTCGACGATCGCGTTCGATCAGTTCTCGAACGTGCGCATCGAGGTCGAGCTCGCCTTCGTGCTGAACGCCCCGCTCGAAGGCCCGCACTGCTCGCTGTTCGATGTGCTGCGGGCGACCGAGTACGTGACCCCGGCCCTCGAGGTGCTCAACTCGCACATCGAGCTGGAAGGCCGCACGATCGTCGACACGATCAGCGACAACGCCGCGTACGGCGCGATGGTGCTCGGCGGCATCCCGATGCGGCCCGACCAGCTCGACCTGCGCTGGGTGTCGGCCATGCTCTACCGCAACCAGACGATCGAAGAGACCGGGGTGGCCGCCGGCGTGCTCAACCATCCGGCGACCGGCGTCGCATGGCTGGTGAACAAGTTCCACCAGCACGGCTCGCGGCTCGAGGCCGGCGAGATCATTCTGGCGGGCTCGTTCACCCGACCGATGTGGGTGGAGCGCTTCGACACCGTGCACTGCGATTACGGACAGATGGGAACCATCACATGTCGCTTCGAGTGAAGCCCACCCTGCGCGACCGGCTGGCCGCAGCATCCCGCCCGCTCGTCGGAATCTGGACCTGCTCGGGCTCTGCGCTGGCCGCCGAGATCTGCGCCGGCAGCGGCATGGACTGGCTGCTCGTGGACGGCGAGCACTCCCCCATCGAACTGCACGATCTCATCGGCATTCTGCAGGCCGCCGAGGCATACCCCATCACGCCGCTGGTGCGGGTGGCCGCGAACGACATCGTGCGCATCAAGCAGGTGCTGGACACCGGGGCGCAAAACATCCTGGTGCCGATGGTCTCGTCGGTCGCCGAGGCGCAGGCGGCGGCGGATGCCGTGCACTATCCGCCGCGCGGCGGCCGCGGAGTGGGCTCGGCGCTGGCCCGTTCGGCGCGATGGAACCGCGTCGACGGCTACCTGCAGAACGCGGCCGAGCATATGTCGCTGATCGTGCAGGCCGAGACCGCCGAAGCGGTCGAGCACGCGGCCGAGATCGCCGCCGTCGACGGCATCGACGGCGTGTTCGTCGGGCCGAGCGACCTGGCGGCGTCGATGGGGCTGCTGGGACAGCAGTCGCATCCGGATGTCGTGGCCGCCGTGCACCGCGTGTTCGAGGCCGTCCACGCCGCCGGCAAGCCGGTCGGTGTGAACGCGTTCGACCCCGCCGTGGCCGACTCCTACATCCAGGCCGGTGCCGACTTCGTCGCCGTCGGCGCGGACGTCTCGCTGCTGGCGCGCGGGTCCGAGGCGCTGGCCGCCCGGTTCATTCCGGACGGCGCGGATGCGACATCCACCTCCCGCGCCTCGTACTGAGCGGGCGCCGGGCGGGCACCGACGGGCTCCTCTCGCACGTGACGGACGTATCTGACATCCTGAACGCATGAAGAAGTGGATCGTGCGGTTCGTCTCGCTGCTCGTGTTCAACGTCGTCGTGCTGCTGGTGATCGGCTTGCTCACCCCGGCCCACGTCGGCTGGTCGGCGCTGTGGGCGGGCATCATCATGACCGCTCTCGTGATCTGGGTCAAACCGCTGGTGTCGAGGTGGTTCAGGTCGATGGCGGCCGCATCGGCCGACGAGCGCACGAAGCTCGGCGAGAAGACCGTCCAGGGCGTGCTCGCCCTCGCCGTCGCCTTCGTCGTCTGGATCCTGACCGTCATCCTGACCGGTGTGAACGTGTCGGGATGGTTCTGGGGCTACGTCCTGCCGCCGGTGATCCTGCTGATCGGATGGGCGATCTACGACGCCGTCGACGACAAGGTCGAGGCACAGGCCTCCAGCCTGTATGACAAGGCCACCGGGGGTCGCTCGGTCGACACGAGGCAGGATGCCGCGGCTCCGCCGGCGACCGAGCGTGCCGGCCGCCGCGAACTGAAGGACGGACTCACCGACGAGCAGCGCAAGATGCTCGACGATCTCGGCTGATCCGGACCGCGGTCGCGTGAGCGATGTCGATTCCGATGTCGATCGGCGCTCGGCTCGATCGTCATCATCGTGTCAGCATCCACTCCTGGAAGGACCGATCATGCGATACACCCTCCTCTTGCAGTACCCCGAGATGACCACCGACGACCTCGGGCCCGAAGCGATTGCCGAGGGCATGCGCGCCTTCAATGTGTACGCCAAGGCGCTCGAGGCCGCGGGCGTGCTGCGCAGCGCCGAGGTGCTGCAGCAGAGCGACGTGACCACCACCGTCCGCGAACGAGGCGGCGAACTGCTCGTGCAGGACGGCCCCTTCGCCGACACGAAAGAGCAGCTCGGTGGAACGTTCGTGATCGAGGTCGACGACCTTGACCAGGCCATCGCCTGGGCCCGCCGGGCGCCGTCGGTCGCCTGGGGCGCGGTCGAGATCCGCCCCAGCGCGACCCGGTTCGTCGACGGCGCGTGGCAGGGCGCCGCGCCCGTGCGCTAGCGGGCGCCGGCCGGCGCCGGACGGAAGGCGGACTCGATGAGATGAGCGACCACCCGACCGAAGACGTGCGCGCCGGCGACCGAGCGCGGACCGCCGCAGAGCGCGCGGTCCGCGCCTCGTACGGCCGGCTGGTCGCGTTGCTGGCGTCGGGCACGGGCGATCTCGCCCTCGCCGAGGACTGCCTCGCCGACGCCCTCGAACGTGCCCTGCGCACGTGGCCGGAGGGCGGTGTCCCCGACAATCCGGAAGGATGGCTGCTCACTGTGGCACGCAATAGGCTGCGCGATGTGCTCGGTTCAGCCGCCCGCCGCACCGGCGCACCGCTCGACGACGCCATCGCCATGCCGGCCGGCCTTGATGTCGAGACTCTGATCGCGCGCGGCGAGGCGATCCCCGACCGACGGCTCGAACTGCTCTACGCGTGCGCGCACCCGGCGATCACGCCCTCCATGCGCACACCGCTCATGCTGCAGACAGTGCTCGGATTCGACGCCGCCCAGATCGCCACGGCGTTCGGCATCGAGCGGCAGACCATGGCGCAGCGTCTCGTGCGGGCCAAACGCAAGATCCGCGATTCCGGCATCCCGTTCGCCCTGCCCGCCCGCTCCGACATGCCGGTCCGCACGACCTCGGTGCTCGAGGCGATCTACGGGGCGTACGCGATCGACTGGCTCGACCAGCGCGAGGCGATTCGCACGTCGATCTCCGACGAGGCCCGCTGGCTCGCGGTGCTCACGGCCGCGCTGCTGCGCACCGATGCCGAGGCCTGGGGCCTGGCGGCGCTGCTGACCCTGGCCCAGTCTCGGGCGCCCGCGCGCACCGGCGACCCGTGGCCGCCCCTGGATGAGCAGGACACGACCCTGTGGGACCGCGAGCTCATCGCCGAGGGCGAGTCGCTGCTGCGCCGGGCGTCGGCCCTCGGCCGCCCGCTGGGCAGATTCCAGATCGAGGCGGCGATCCAGTCGGTGCACTGCGATCGCGCCCGCACCGGCACCCTCGACCGCACGGCACTGGTCGCGCTGTACCGCGGCCTGGTCGCAATCGCCCCGACCGCAGGGGCGCGCGCGGCGGCGGATGCGGCGCTCTCCGCGGCACAGCGCACGTCGCCCGACGGCCTCGGCTGATCACCCCATCGTTGCATCGGCAGGCACCCTGTCACCGACCATCGGCTTCGTCACGAGATGCGATCTGAACCGACGAGCCACGGCACCGGCGCACGGCCGTGTCGCTACGCGCGCGCCGCCGCCAACTCGGCGGCCTCCACCACGTTCGTCATGAGCAGCGCGACGGTCATCGGCCCCACCCCGCCGGGGTTGGGCGAGAGGAACCCGGCCACCTCGGCCACGGCGGGGTCCACATCGCCGTACACCTTGCTCTTGCCGGTTTCGGGGTCGGTCTCGCGGGTCACTCCGACATCGAGAACCGCCGCTCCGGGCTTGACGTCTTCGGCGCGCACGATGTGCTTGACGCCGGCGGCGGCCACGATCACGTCGGCCTGGCGCAGGTACGACGGCAGGTCGACAGTGCCGGTGTGAGTGAGGGTGACCGTCGCGTTGATCTCGCGACGCGTGAGCAGCAGCCCGATCGAGCGGCCGATCGTCACCCCGCGACCGACGACGACGACGTGCTTGCCCGCAAGGGAGTAATCGTTGCGCAGCAGCAGCTCGATCACGCCCCGCGGCGTGCACGGCAGGGGGGTCGTGATCGGGCTGTTCACGTTCAGCACGAGCCGGCCGAGATTCGTGGGGTGCAGGCCATCGGCATCCTTAGCCGGATCGATGCGCTCGAGGATCGCATCGGTGTCCAGGTGCTTGGGCAGCGGCAGCTGCACGATGTACCCGTGGCAGGCCGGGTCGGCGTTCAGTCGGTCGATCGTCGCCTCGACATCGGCCTGCGTCGCGTCGGCGGGCAGCTCGACGTGGATCGAGTTCATCCCGATCGCCTCGGACTGCTTGTGCTTCATGCCGACGTACAGCTGCGATCCCGGATCGGCGCCCACGAGCACCGTCGCTATGCCCGGGGTGATCCCCCGCGCCTTCAGCGCTGCGACCCGTTCGGTCAGCTCCGCCTTGATCGCCGCGGCTGCGGCCCTTCCGTCCAGCTTCTGTGCGGTCATCGTGAGGTCTCCTCGCGTAGCTTCCCCCGCCGCCATCGGCGAGGGTACATCTGACAGACGAGCGTATGGGGTTTCCCCTTCCTCTCGTCCGTCAGATGTACCCTCGCGGGTCGGAGGGCAGCAGAGGAAGGCGAATGGATGCCGCAAGCCCGCCGTCGCGGGAAGGCCGCGGCATCCGATCAGATCACTGGTGCAGGTCGGGATAGAGCGGGAACGCGGCGGTCAGCGCCGCAACCCGTGCGCGCAGGGCCTGCACGTCGGGGTCGGGCAGCAGCGCCCGGGCGATCACGTCGGCGACCTCGGTGAACTCGGCGTCGCCGAAACCGCGGGTGGCCAGCGCCGGGGTGCCGATGCGCAGGCCGGAGGTGATCATCGGCGGCCGCGGGTCGTTGGGCACGGCGTTGCGGTTCACGGTGATGTGGATCTCGTGCAGGAGATCCTCGGCCTGCTTGCCGTCGATCGCGGCGTTGCGCAGGTCGACGAGCACCAGGTGCACGTCGGTGCCGCCGGAGCGCACCGAGATGCCGGCATCCGCCACGTCCTGCTGCAGCAGCCGGTCGGCGATGATCCTCGCCCCGGACAGCACACGCTGCTGACGCTCGGCGAACTCGGGGGTCGCGGCGAGCTTGAACGCCGTCGCCTTCGCGGCGATCACGTGCATGAGCGGGCCGCCCTGCTGACCCGGGAAGACGGCGGTGTTGATCTTCTTGGCGATCTCGGCGTCGTTGGTGAGGATGAAGCCCGAGCGGGGACCGCCGATCGTCTTGTGCACGGTCGAGGACACCACGTGCGCGTGCGGCAGCGGTGACGGGTGCAGTCCCGCGGCCACCAGGCCGGCGAAGTGTGCCATGTCCACCCACAGCGTCGCGCCCACCTCATCGGCGATCGCGCGGAACGCGGCGAAATCGAGCTGGCGCGGATAGGCCGACCAGCCGGCGATGATGACCTTGGGCTTGTGCTCGAGGGCCAGGCGCCGCACCTCGTCCATGTCGATCAGCGAGGTGGCGGGGTTCACACCGTAGGCGACGATGTTGTACAGGCGGCCGGAGAAGTTGATCTTCATGCCGTGCGTGAGGTGGCCGCCCTGGTCGAGCGACAGACCCAGCAGGGTGTCGCCGGGTCGGGCGATGGCGTGCAGCACCGCGGCGTTGGCGGTCGCGCCCGAGTGGGGCTGCACATTGGCGTACTCGGCGCCGAACAGCGACTTGGCGCGGGCGATCGCCAGATCTTCGGCCACATCGACCTCTTCGCAGCCGCCGTAGTAGCGCCGCCCCGGGTAGCCTTCGGCATATTTGTTCGTCAGCACCGAGCCCTGCGACTGCAGCACCGAGACGGGCACGAAGTTCTCCGAGGCGATCATCTCGAGGTACGAGCGCTGGCGGTCGAGCTCACGCTCGAGCACCTGGGCGATCTCGGGGTCCACCTCGGACAGCGGTGCGTTGAAAAATCGATCGGTCATGGGCGTTTCTCCTCGACTCGGCACGTGCATCAGTAAGGGTGTTCACATCGGCCCAGGCGTGCGGTCGAATGCCGGTCGGTCGCTTCCCGGTGGTTACCCACCTCAACGCCAGTCGCGACACGTCGAGCATAGCGGATGCGCGCGCCCGCACTCGCGGGCAATCTCACGCCTGGTGGCGCGACGGAGAGTTTGTTAGGTTTCTTTACACAACGATCCGCGAGGAGTGGCGATGGCAGCACTGGTCCCGATCCCGGCGTCGCAGACGACGGATGCCGCAGCCTCCTCGTTCGCGCTGACCGACAGCGTCCGCCTGATCGCGGTGCCGGCAGCCCGCGCAGCCGCCGCGATCACCGCCGCGGCACTCGAACCCCTGCTGGGCCGCACGCTGGAGATCACCGAGCAGCCCGCACGGTCCGGTGACATCGTCCTGAGCTGTCTCGACCACGGTGAGCACGAGGCCTACACGCTGACCGTCGCACATGACGGCGTGCAGGTCATCGGCGGCGACGCGGCCGGTCTGTTCTACGGCGTGCAGACGCTCGTGCAGCTGGTCGCGGCATCCGGCGCCGAACGGCACATCGCGGCGACCGTGATCGAGGACCGGCCGCGGTTCGCCTACCGCGGGGTCATGCTCGACGTCGCCCGACACTTCTTCCCGGTGCCGGTCATCGAGCGCTACATCGATCGGATCGCCGCGTTGAAGCTCAACCACCTGCACCTGCATCTGACCGATGACCAGGGGTGGCGGCTCGAGCTGCGTGCGCACCCCGAGCTCACCGCGCTCGCCTCGAGCACCTCGGCACAGGGCGATGCCGGCGGCTTCTTCACGAAGGACGACTACGCGCGCATCGTCGACCACGCCGCCGCCCGGCACGTCACGATCGTGCCCGAGATCGACGCGCCCAGCCACACGCACGCGATCAGCCTCGCCCACCCCGAGCTCATGGAGCCGATCGCCCTCCGCGAGAGCGTCATGAATGTCGTGAACGCGTTCGGCGGCGGGGTGCCCACGGCGGGAGAGCCCTACACCGGGTTCGCGGTCGGATTCTCGTCGCTGAAGACGCGCGACGAGGCGACCTACGACTTCTTGGCCGATGTGTACGGGGAGCTGGCAGGCATGACTCCCGGCCCGTATCTGCACGTGGGCGGCGACGAGGCGCTGGGGACCGACCCCGCCGACTTCGCCGACTTCATGAACCGTGCGACCCGCATCGTGGCCGACCTCGGCAAGACGCCGATCGCCTGGCACGAGGCGGGAGCGTCGGGCGATCTGTCCGACGACACGATCGGGCAGTACTGGGGCCTGACCACCCCTGCAGAGGGCATGGGCGAGAAGGCGCGCACGTTCGTCCGAGCCGGTTCGAAGGTGATCCTCTCACCCGCCGATGTGATCTACCTCGACATGAAGTACGACGCAGACGACCCGCTCGGGCTGACCTGGGCCGACGGCCCGACCAGCGTCGAGGACTCCTACACGTGGGAGCCCACGGCGATCGTCGACGGCATCGGCGAAGACGACATCCTGGGCATCGAAGCGCCGCTGTGGACCGAGACGATCCGCACCGCCGCCGACATCGACACCCAGGCGTTCCCGCGTGTCGCATCCGCCGCCGAGATCGCGTGGTCGCCGGCCGGCGGGCCCGAGCGCACGTGGGCGTCCTTCCGCACCCGCGTGGGCGGGCTCGGGCCGCTCTGGCACCGCCAGGGCATCGGGTTCCACCACTCCCCCGAGATCGCATGGGCACCCGGCAGCGGCGACGACGCTGCCGCCGACGACCGCGGCGAGGCGGATCGGTGAGCTGCGATCGCGTCATCCACTCGGCTCGGCTGCTGGATGCCGGGCAGGTCACCGACGATGCCTGGGTGGCCTTCCAGGACGGTCTGGTGGCCGGCCGCGGCACCGGTGATGTGTGGCGCGACCTCGATCCGCGGCACGCGACGGATGCCGCCGGCGCGTGGCTGGCCCCGGGGTTCATCGACATCCACGGCCACGGCGGCGGGGGCGCGTCGTTCGACGACGGCGCCGAGGCCATTGCGGTCGGCCGCGGCGTGCACCGCGCGCACGGCACCACGCGTGCGGTGATCTCGCTGGTGACCGCCTCGATCGATGACCTCGCCGCCCGCGCGGCCCAGGTCGCCGAACTCGCCGCCGCCGACCCCACGATCCTCGGCTCGCACCTGGAGGGGCCGTTCCTGGACATCGGGCACAAGGGCGCCCACATGCCGTCGCTGCTGCGCGCACCCGACGACGCCGCGATCGACCGACTGCTCGCGGCCGGTGCCGGCACGATCCGCCAGCTCACGATCGCACCCGAGCTGCCCGGGGGTCTGGCGGCGGTCGCACGGCTGGCTGCTGCCGGCGTCACGGTGGCCATCGGCCACACCGATGCCGATGAGCACGTCGCCCGCGCGGCGTTCGAGGCCGGGGCGACCATCCTCACCCACGCGTTCAACGCGATGAACGGCATCCATCACCGCGCGCCGGGCCCGGTCGTGGCGGCACTGGGCGATCAGCGTGTGACGCTGGAGGTCGTCGCCGACGGCACGCACGTGCATCCCGACGTGATCCGGCTGCTCGTGCAGGGCGCGCCCGGCCGTGTCGCCCTGATCACCGACGCGATGGCGGCCACCGGGTCCGCGGACGGGCGCTACGAGCTCGGGGGGCTGGCCGTCACCGTCTCGGGCGGGGTCGCCCGACTCGTTCACGGCGGGGCGATCGCCGGCTCCACGCTGACGCAGGATGCCGCGATCCGACTCATGGTCGAACGCGTCGGGATGCCGCTGCCCGACGCCGTCGCCGCGGCCACGATCGTGCCGGCCCGCGCGATCGGCGTGGCCGATCGCTTCGGCGCGCTCACACCGGACCGTGCCGCCGACGCCGTGCTGCTGGATGAGACGCTCACCGTGCGCGCGGTATGGGTCGACGGCGACCCCGTCGGTCGCTGAGCCCTCAGAGCGCGCTCAGCTCGAGCACGAACGCCTGCACGGGCCACAGCGGCGGCAGCTGCAGGCCGACCTCGGCCAGCACGGCGCCGGGCAGCTCGATGACACCGGCCGAGAACCATGGTGGCGTGACCCAGCCGTGCCGCGCCGGTCCCAGCTCATCCTTCACGCTCACGCGGTACGTGCGCTCAGGGTCGAGTCCGGACAGCAGCAGGCGTTCGGCGCGCGCGTCTTCGAGCGAGGCGACCGTGGCGACCACGACCACCGCGGCGGCGGCATCCTTCGCCGTGAACGCCGTGACGCGCCAGGCGGGATCACGAAGCGTGGGATGCGATACGCGCCCCGCGTGCATGATCGCGCGCAGCCGCTTGTACAGGGCGGCGAAGGCCGCGACCTGCGCGCCTTCGTCGTCGCTGAGCTCCATCAGGTCGGACTCGAAGCCCGCCGAGCCCATGAGGCTCGTGGCCATCCGGTACGACAGGTCTGTGGCCCGCCCCGAGCCGTGCGAGA
This sequence comes from Microbacterium terrisoli, assembly GCF_030866805.1. NCBI lineage: Bacteria > Bacillati > Actinomycetota > Actinomycetes > Micrococcales > Microbacteriaceae > Microbacterium > Microbacterium terrisoli. The sequence goes on along the minus strand of NZ_CP133019.1, from coordinate 880,389 downwards.
CCGCCGGGCCGACGTGCGCGCCGACCAGCTCGGGCGGCAGCAGCAGCCCGGTCCAGCGCTGGATGTCCTGCCGCTCGACCGGATCGTTCGAGTCGCTCGCCCAGACGCGGTCGCACACGGCCAGCGCCCCCAGGTCGGTGCGTGCCCCGCCCGACGCGCACGATTCGATCTCGAGACCCGGATGCCGGGCCTTCAGCTCGGCGACCATGCGGGTGAACGCATGCGTCTGCGCGTGCGTACCGGGCCGGCCGGCGTGCAGGCTCTCGATCGTGTCGCGGTTGTGGTCCCACTTGATCGCGTCGACGCCGAGCTCGCCCACCAGCGCATCGATCTGCCCGAACACATGCGCGTAGGCGTCGGGATTCGCGATGTCCAGCACGTACTGCGTGCGCCACGACAGCTCGGCCGCGTGCTGCAGATGCCGCGGATCGTGCAGCAGCCAGTCCGGGTGGCTGCGGGCCAGGTCGGAATCCAGGCTCACCATCTCGGGTTCGAACCACAGCCCGAACTGCATCCCCAGCGCGTGCACGCGCTCCACGAGCGGGGAGAGGCCGTCGGGCCACACCGTGTGGTCCACGATCCAATCGCCGAGGCTCGTGCTGTCGTCGCGGCGCCCGGCGAACCAGCCGTCGTCGAGCACGAATCGCTCGAACCCGAGCCGGGCGGCGCGCTCGGCGAGCGCGATCAGTCGCGCCGGGTCGTGGTCGAAGTACACGGCCTCCCAGGTGTTCAGCGTCAGCGGCCGCGGCGACGAGGGATGCTGCGGCCGCCCGCGCAGCCAGGTGTGCACGCGCGCGGCCAACCCGTCCATGCCGTCATCGGCATACACGAACGCGACGTCCGGCGCTGCGTAATCCTCCCCCGCGCCGAGCACGATCTCGCCGGGTCGGAGCAGCTCCCCGGCACCGATGCGGGTGCGCTGGTCGGTGATCCGGTCCAGCCGGTAGCTCGTGTCGGAGGACCAGGCCACGTGCACGCCCCACATCCGCCCGCTCTGCCACTGCGGTTCGCCGACGCTTGCGACCAGCATCGTGGCGGCGTCGTGCCCGGGCCGCCCCCGGCGCGATTGCCGCACCGTGGAGCCGGGCGGCATGACGGTGACCACGGGGCGCTTCTCGCGCGCCCAGCGCCCGTCGAAGGTCAGCGTGTGCGAGGCCGTCGTGGGCACCGGCAGACTGGGCTCGAGCCAATCGACCTCGACCGGCTCGCCGTCGTTGCGCAGCTGTGAGCGCACCCACACGACCCCGCCGGTGGCGACCTCGATCTCCACCCTCACGCTCAGCTGCGCGGCGTCGTCGACGGCGTCGATCACGCAGCGCGTCGCGTCGTGCACGATCTCATCCAGCCGCCACCTCGCGCGCAGCAGCACTCCGCCGCGCCGCAGCGACATGCCGGGCCGGCCGCTGTATCCATCACCCTCGTCGGGCAGGATCGTCGCCTCCCATGCGGCGTCGAGGGTTCCGGGCGGCGTCTGGCGATCCACCGCAGCCGACAGCACGCCCGCAGTCAGGTCCCCCAGCACGCCCTCGGGCAGAGCAGCGCCCCAATGCAGCACACGCGGCAGTCCGGGGTGCGTGGCATCCACCACCACACCCACCCCATCGCGCTGCAGCACGAACGGATCGGTCATGCGGTCCTTCCCGCGACGCCCGCGCGTGCGACGCTGACCCGAGCGTACAGGTCGGACTTCAGTCGGGCAGCCGACGGGACCGGTGGCCCGTCCCCAGCGGACCACGACCCGGGCCACCATCGGCGACGGCCGGCCCTGCATGCGTTGCAGCCTGCCGCCGGGCAGACCGCGGTGCAGGCCGCGGGAGGTGGAAGCCCCTCCCCCGAGATGCTTCCCCCTCCCGTGACTGCCACTGGTGGCAGCCACAGCCCGCACTCCGCCCCCCGGTGAAGTACGAGCTCGCTCATTGATGAGACGACCGTCGGCCGAAATCATGACGCGACTCCGCGAAAAAAGTTCTGTCAGCTCGGAAACCACCGCCGATCACGGGGTCCTCAGGCTCCGTGTTGGCGCTGCACAGTGGAAACACGCGAGAATGGTTCCAGCGCCGCACCCGAACGACGCGGACCCGCGCACCCGACCTTCCCGTGCAGGAGAGACCCATGACCGCGCCCGATGGCGACGACACCGCGCTCGACGAGACCGCAGACGCCGATCTCGTGCTGCGGTCCCGCTCGGGCGATTCCGACGCGTTCGGCGAGCTGTGGCGGCGACACTATGTCTCGGGCCTCGCCGTCGCGCGGTCGGTGTCATCTTCACTGGATCCCGACGACCTCGTGCAAGAGGCGTACACGCGGATCTTCCGTGCGATCCAGCGCGGCGGCGGCCCCACCGGGGCATTCCGCGCCTATCTGTTCACCAGCATCCGCAACACGGCCGCTGCGTGGGGCCGCGGTCGGCGTGAGGTCGCGGTGGACGAATTGGATGCCGTGGCCGACCCCGACTCGTCAGACCAGGCGGCCAATGACGCCCTCGATCAGGGACTGACCCACCAGGCCTTCGGCTCCTTGCCCACTCGGTGGCAGGAAGTGCTCTGGTACAGCGAGATCGAGCAGATGAAGCCGGCGGCGATCGCACCGCTGCTGGGGATGTCGGCCAACGCGGTCGCGCAGCTGGCCGTGCGCGCCCGCGAGGGCCTGCGCGAAGCATGGATCCAGGCCCACCTGCGGTCGGTCGAAGAGGGTTCGGCCTGCAAGCCCACGATCGACCTGCTCGGGGCGTACTCGCGCGGCAACCTCGGTCGACGCGACCGCGACCGCGTCGAGGCGCATCTGCACGGATGCACGCGGTGCACGATCGTCGCCGGCGAAGCCGACGCGGTCTCGCGGCGCCTGGCCATCGTGCTGCTGCCGCTGTTCCTGGGCGCAGGCGCGACCGGATACGCCGCATGGCTGCAGGCGGGAGCGCCGGTCACCCTCGTGGCCGCGATGCCCTCGTCGGTCGTGCAGGGCGCGGTCGTGGTCGGAGGCGGGAGCGGCGGCGGAGCGGGCGCCGTCGCCGGCGGGACTGTCGCGGGCGGCGGCGGCGCGGCAAGCAGCGGCGGCACGGCCTCGGGTGGCGGCGGACTGGCCGGCACCGCGGCGATGGTCGGACTGGTGGCCGCCGGAGTGCTGGTGGCCGCCACCATCGCGGTGGGCGCCGTGCTCGTCCCCCGGCTCGCATCGACCTCGCCCGCAGACTCGAAGCCGGCAGACGAGGCGGTGGCCGCGGCACCGGCTCAGGGGCCGCCTGCCGTCGCGCCGGCCCCACCCATGCTGGCGCCACCCGCCCCGCCGGCGCCGGCACCACCCGTCCAACCGCCTCCGGCGGCGCCGCCTGCACCGGCACCGCCGGTGGCCCCGGACTCCGTCGTCACCGCCCCGCCCGTCGCACCCCCGACATCCGCGCCCGTCGCGCCCCCGGCATCCGCTCCGGTCGCATCGGCGCCGCCGACGACCGCACCGACGCCTGTCCCCACTCCCACGGCGACGCCGCCCGCGCTGCCGGCGGGTACACCGCAATTCGGCACGTCGACCTCGGCGAGGCACGCGCTCCGGGTCACCGTGACCTTCCAGATCGCCGGCACGGCCGGTGCGACCGTCGAAGTGCTGCTCGACGGCGTCCGGTGGTCGACGGTCACACTCGACGACACCGGCTCTGCCGAACAGCGCGTGACCGCCGCGTGGCACGACATCCACCTCTTCGACGCGCAGGTCGGCATCCGCTACATCGCCGCGGGCGAGATCGGCGACACGAACGCGGTCGAGATCAGCTCGCTGCTGCCGTGACACCTGCTCCGGTCGCAGCGGCCGCAGCGGGCTCCGGGACGCCCGCGTAGACTGGAGGCATGTCCTCCCCCGACCACGCCGCGCCTTCCGGCGCGGCCGCACAGCCGGCCACGAGCACACCGACCAGTGCCGGTGACCTGCCCGCCGGTGTGCGGCAGCCGCTGGCCGCCGTCGACCTGGTTGCCTTCGCCTGCGAGCTGTTCGCCTTCTTCACACTGGCGTTCTGGGGCTTCGCGGGGTGGCCGTTCCCGTGGAACATCGGCATGGGCCTCGGCCTGCCGATCGTGGCGATCCTCTTGTGGGCGCTGTTCGTCTCGCCGCGTGCGGTCCTGCGCGTGCACCCGTTCATCCGAGCCGTGATCGAGCTGCTGGTGTTTGCCGCCGCGACTGTGGCCTGGTGGAGCATGGGGCAGCCGTGGGTCGGACTGGTCTTCGCCGTCATCGCGGTGACGGCGGGCGTGATCGCGGGGCGCCGCCGGTTCGCATGACCGCATCCGGCGCGCACACCGACGTGCACTCTGAGGTTCTCACAGCGCTGCGCGCAGCCCTGGGCGGCCGCCTCGACACGTCGCCCGAAGCGCTGAGCGCGGCCCGCGCCGACAAGTCCGGGCACGCGGCGCCGGGCACTCCGATCGCTGTCGTGCACGCGGCATCCATCGCCGATGTCCAGGCGACGCTGCGCATCGCGACCGAGACCGGCACCCCGGTCGTTCCCCGCGGCGCCGGCACGGGACTGGCCGGCGGTGCGAACACCGGCACAGGCGAGATCGCGCTGTCGGTGCGCGCGATGGACCGCCTGCTCGAGGTGCGCGCCGACGACCTGCTGGCCGTCGTCGAGCCGGGGATCATCAACGCTGACCTCAACGAGGCGCTCGCCCCGCACGGAGTGTGGTGGGCACCCGACCCTGCCAGCCGCGCGATCTCCACCGTCGGCGGCAACATCGCCACCGGCGCCGGCGGCCTGCTGTGCGCGAAGTACGGCGTCGTCCGCGACGCAGTGCTGGGCCTGGACGTGGTCCTCGCCGACGGGCGGCTCCTGCACCTGGGCCATCGCAGCGTCAAAGGCGTCACGGGTCTGGACCTCACGAGCCTTTTCATCGGGTCCGAGGGCGTGCTGGGGGTCATCGTCGGGGCGACCCTGAAGCTGCGACGCATCGTGCCCGGCGCCGTGCACACCCTGGCTGCCACCTTCCCGGACGTGCACGCGGCAGCAGCGGCATCGGCGGCCGTCACCGCCGCCGGCCTCCAGCCCTCGATCATGGAGTTGATGGATGCCACGAGCCTGGCCGCCACTCATCGCCTGCTGCACCTGCCCGCGCCCGAGCCGGGCGCCGCTCACCTGACCGTGCAGACCGACGGCCCGGCCGCCGCCGACGAGGCTGCGGCGATCGAGCGCGTGCTGCGCCAGGCAGGCGGCGACGTCGTCGCCTCGGGCGACCGCGCCGAGGGTGAGCGATTGCTGGCCATCCGCCGCTCGATGCACCCCGCGATGGAGACGCTGGGCACGACCCTCATCGAAGACGTCGCAGTGCCGCGCAGCCGCCTCGCCGAGATGTTCGACGAGGTGGCCCGGGTCGAGCGCGAGCACGCGGTGACGATCCCGGTCGTCGCCCACGCCGGCGACGGCAACCTGCATCCGAACTTCATCTTCGAGGGCCCCGACGTACCGGCCCAGATCTGGGCCGCCGCGGACGATCTGTTCCGCTCTGCGCTGCGCCTGGGCGGCACGCTGACCGGCGAGCACGGCATCGGCATCCTCAAGAGCCGGTGGCTGGCCGACGAGCTCGGCGAGGACCAGTGGCGTCTGCAGCGCGACGTCAAAGCCGTGTTCGACCCGCGGGGCATTCTCAACCCCGGCAAGGTGTTCGCGGGCTGACAGCCGCCATCCGGGCCTTCGCCGGGTGGCTTACAGGCCCTGCCAGGCGGGCTTGTTGTCGTAGGTGTACCGGTAGTAGTCCGCGTGCTGCAGACGGGATGCCGCCGCTTCGTCGACGACGACGCTCACCCGCGGGTGCAGCTGGATCGCCGATCCCGGAAGGGATGCCGTGACCGGTCCCTCGACGGCGCCCGCGACGGCCTCGGCCTTGCCTTCGCCGAAGGCGAGCAGCACGAGGTGACGCGCACGCAGGATCGTTCCGAGACCCTGTGTGATGCAGTGCATCGGCACCTGATCGATTGAATCGAAGAAGCGCGCGTTGTCCTGCCGGGTCTGCGCGGTCAGTGTCTTGACCCGGGTGGATGACGCGAACGATGACCCCGGCTCGTTGAAGCCGATGTGCCCGTCGGTGCCGATTCCGAGGATCTGCAGTTCGACGCCGCCGGCGGCGGCGATGGCCCGTTCGTAGTCCTCACCGGCGTGCTCGATCGTGGAGATCGCGCCGTTGGGCACGTGGATGCGCTCAGGGTCCAGCCCCAGCGGCTCGATGACCTCGCGGCGGATGACGTTGCGATAGCTCTCGGGGTGTGCCGGGTCGATGCCGACATACTCGTCGAGCGCGAAACCGCGCACACGCGAAACGTCCACGCCGCGCAGACGTTCGGGCAGCGCCTCGTAGACCGGCACCGGGGTCGACCCGGTGGCAAGGCCCAGCACGACGTCAGGATCGTGCCGGATGAGCCCGACGATCTCGTCGGCGACCAGTGCTCCGGCCGCCTTCGCATCGGCGACGATGATGACCTCAGCCATGGGCAACTGTCTCCTTCGTGTCGTGGGCGGTGATTCCGGCCGCCCCGTCCGGGCCCTGCTCCGCGCGCGCTGCTCCCACCAGCGCGGCGCCGAACGCAGCCGCCGCAGACCCGCGAGGCAGCAGCTCGACGCGGTCGGCGAGCGCGAGCGATCGCATGAATGCCGAGGCTTCGGCACTGGCGGCCAATTGCCGGACCACTCCCGAAAGGAGCCTATCGCCGAGGGCGGTCAGTCCGCCGCCGAGCACGACGACGTCGACATCGCAGGTGAGCACGAGAATGCGGACGGCCGCCGCCACGCCCTCCACAAGCCCCGCGCGCAGCCGCTGCGCATCCGCATTGCCGGCATCAGCGGCATCCAGCATGTCCAGCACCGGCAGTGGCGCAGGCCGCCCCCACCGCTTCGCGATGGACGCGCCGCCCGAGAGAGCCTCGATGCAGCCGAGCTGTCCGCAGCGGCATCGGGGCCCCTGCGGGTCGACCGAGATGTGGCCGACCTCGCCGGCGGTGCCGTGCGCTCCCCGCCACAGCCGCCCGTCGCGCACGATGCCGGCGGCGATCCCGGTGCCGAGATTGAGGTAGGCCATCGTCTCGGAGCGACCCGCGCGCAGCGCGTACGCGCCGATCGCGGCGGCCTTCACGTCGTTCTCGACGCCGACGGGCGCCCCCAGCCGCGCGCTCACGGCGGCGGCGAGGTCGAGGTCGGCGACGCCCAGGTTCACCGCGTGCATGACCCGGGTCGTGCCCGGCCCGACCTGTCCCGGCATGCCTACACCGACCGAGGCCACTGCGGCCTCGCCGATGTGCGCGCGCCTCAGTGCCGCCACGGCGTCCAGCACCGTCTGTGCCACGCCGTCCGGACCCCAGCCTGTGGCCAGGCGCACCCGCCCGGCGATGTGGCCGGCCGCATCCACCGCAACGGCATCCGTCTTGGTGCCGCCGACGTCCAACCCCACTCTCATCGGCCGTCCTCCCTGCAGGAGGCGGCTCGTGCACTCGTGCGCATCAGCCCTTGACCGCCCCCGCGGACATGCCGGTCACGAGATGACGCTGGATGATGAGGAACACGATGACCACCGGCAGTGAGAACAGCACCGACGCCGCCATCTGACCGCCGTAGTCCACCGGCTGATTGGGCACCGCGAACGAGGCCAGCCAGATCGGCAGCGTGTACATGCTCGTGTCCTTCATGAAGGTGAACGCGAGGATGTACTCGTTCCAGGCGGTGATGAATCCGAAGATGCTGGTGGAGATGAGACCGGGGATGACGAGCGGGAACAGGATGCGCCACAGGATCGACCACGTGCCCGCCCCGTCGACCATGGCTGCCTCTTCGACTTCGACCGGGATCATGATGAAGAACCCGCGAAGCGACCAGATCGAGAACGGGAGCACCGCCGCGATGTAGGCGAGGATCAGCCCGATGTACTTGTTGAGCAGGCCCAGGTCGTTGAAGATCAGGAACTGCGGGATCAGCAGGGCCGCCCCCGGCAGCATCTGCACCGCGAGGATCAGCACCATGATCGTGCGTCGTCCGCGGAAGCGGAACCGGCTCAGTGCCGCCGATGCGAACAGCGCGATGAGCAGGGCGAAGATGATCGCCGTGAACACGACGATCACGCTGTTGCGCAGGTTCAGCAGGAACGTGGTCTTGGTGACGGCCGTGATGAAGTTCTGAATCGTCGGCGTGTGCGGCCAGAACTGCGGCACCGGGGTCATGACCTCGGAGCGCGGCTTGAACGCCGTGATCGTCATCCAGTAGACCGGGAAGATCCAGATCACACTGAACACGAATGCGATGATCGTCGACCAGATGGGGTAGCGGCGGCGCTTGCGGCGCGGCCGCGAGCCGCGCACGGCTTTCGTCGTGACGGACTCGGTCTCGGTGACGGTGGCGCTCACAGGTCTTCTCCCGATCGCAGCAGGGAGCGGATGTAGAAGCCGCTGATGATCATGAGCATGAAGGTGGTGACCACGGCGATCGCCGATCCGGTGCCGATCCTGAAGGCGTTGAAGGCGGTGAGGTAGCTCCAGATGCCGAGCGTGGCGGTGGTGTTGTTCGGTCCGCCCTGCGTGGTCAGCCAGATCTGGTTGAACACGTTGAAGTCCCAGATGATCGACAGCACGGCGATCAGCAGCAGGGTGGGCTTGAGGTAGTTGAGCACGACCGAGAAGTAGATGCGCCATTCGCCGGCGCCGTCGATGCGAGCCGCTTCCACCAGCGCGGTGTCGATCTGCGTCTGGGCCGCATAGGTGGTCAGCGCGATGAAGGGCACTGCCTGCCAGACCACCAGCATCCAGATGTTGAACAGGCCCAGCCACGTGTTGTTCGTCCACGACAGACTCGTCTGATCGCCGAAGACCCCGAGTTGCGTGATCATCCAGTTCACGACGCCGTAGCCGGGCTGGAACAGCCAGTTCCACACCTGCGCCGAGGCGACGTTGGGCATGCCCCAGGCGAAGATCAGCACGATCGTGACGACGTAGCGCATCACGGGTCCGACCTGGACCATCAGCTGCGCGACGCCGAGGCCGATCACGAGGCTCCCGACGACCAGCGCCGCAGTGAACCCGAGGGTGAGGATCGTGGAGGACCAGAACTGCTGGTCGGTGAAGATGTCGACGTACTGCTGAAAGCCGACGCCGTGGTACTCACCGGTGAACAGCGTGCGCTGGTTGTAATCGGTGAACGATGTGTAGACCAGGAAGACGATGGGCGCGACGATCAGCGCCAGGATCACGATCCCGGCGGGAGACAGCAGCCACAGGGGGGCGAAGCGGGCCTGCCTGCTGAAATGGCGAGGGGGCCGTGGCCGCCGCCCACGGGGGGCGGCGGCCACACCCTCACCTGCGACGACTGCCGCAGTGGAGGTGCTCATACGTTCTCTTCGTCGGGAGGGGCAGGGATTACTGGTTCAGCGTGGAGTTGACCGTGTCATCCCACGCCTTGGCCGCGTCTGCGGGCGACTTCGTGCCCGAGGCCACGGTCTGGAAGAACTGCTTCATACCCGGGTCCTCCAGCTGCGCCCAGTTGCCCGACGGCGGGGTCGCCTTCGAGTTCTGCGCCGCCTGGAAGAACGCCTTCTGCAGGTCGGTGAGCGTGCCTCCGTCGACGGCCTTCTTCGACCCCTCGACGCTGTTGGGGATCCAGCCGTCCTTGACCACGTTGGTGTTCTGGATGTCGGGGCCGGCTGCGATCTTCGTCCACACGCGGGCGAGGTCCTGGTTCTTGCTCTTCTGAGCGATTCCCCAGACCGAACCGGCGAGCATCACCGGCTGCGTGCTGCCCGAGACGCCCGGCATCGCGAACGTGCCCAGGTCGGCGTCGGTGATCTTCGGGTTGGCCTTCTCGATCGCGCCGATCTCCCAGTTGTTGCCGATGATCGCGCTGGACTTGCCGTCCGCGAACACCTGGTCCTGGTCGGGCTTGTCGGTGTTCAGCGTCTGGCTGGCCTTCGACGAGTAGGTGTTCTGGAAGCTCTTCCAGTCGGTGAGCCCCTGCTGCGCCTTCGCGTCAGAGAAGCCGGCGACCCACGTGCCGTCCTGCTGGGCGGCGATGTCCCCGCCGGCGTCCCAGATCCACTGCATGCCCGCATACCAGTACTGGCCGGGCAGGTAGAACGACGAGAAGTCGGAGGCCGTGTTCTTCGCCTTGACCTTGTCGAGGGCCGCCTTCAGTTCGTCGTATGTCGTCGGCGCAGCGGTCACGCCCGCAGCCGCCCACATCGTCTTGTTGTAGATGACGGTGCGGGTGGCGCCGAACGAGGGGACGCCGTAGAGCTTGCCGTCGATGGTGGCGGGGTTGGCCAGGCCGTCGAGCCAGGTCTGTCCCTGGGCGAGTGCGTCCTTGTACGAGGTCAGGTCGGCCAGGCCGCCGCTGGAGGCGAACGTGGAGACCTGCGTGTTGCCGATGTCCACGACGTCGGGCGGGGTGTCGGTGGCCAGGGCCGTCGTGATCTTGGTCGCGATGTCCTGCCACTGCTGGGTCTCGACCTTCACCTTGGCGCCGGTCTCGGACTCGAACTCCTTGTTGATGGCGGCAAGTGTGGCATCCGAAAGGTCGCCGGTCATCGCCCACACCGTCAGGGTGCGGCCGCTGCCGTCGACCTTGCCGATCTGGCCGTTGTTGTTCTCGCCGCCGGTGTCGCCACCGGTGTTGCCGGCGCTCGAGCACGCGCTCAGCGCGAGCGCGGCTGCGATGCCGACGGCGCCGATCGCAACAATGCGTGATGTGCGCATTCTGTCTCTCCTTGTTGCCTTCGTGGTGTGGACAGACCGGGTGGCCTATCCGGGGGGGGATTGTGTGAGGCGCCTATGACACCCCGAGTTGTCCTGACAGGACCATGACCGCCGCACCGCGCAGGACGATGTCCGGACCCTGCTCGGTCATGCGCACCCGGATTCCCTCGTGGACTTTGGCGAGGGTGCGGGTACGAAGGGTCTCGGCGGTTGCCGCTGCCAGCGGGCCGTCGAGGAGATCTTCCGGGCCGGACAGGACGACCTCCGACAGGTCGAGCGCGCCGACCACGGGGGCCAGGGCGATGCCCAGGCGCTCCCCCGCGTCTCGCAGGACGCCTGCGCGCGCGTCATCGTCGTGAGCCTCGGCCAGCCGCGCGTGCAGTGACGGGGCCGAGATCCATGCCTCCAGGCATCCGATCTTGCCGCATGAGCACAGCGGACCGCCGTCGGTGGCGACGGTGACGTGGCCGATCTCACCGGCGGCGAAACGACTGCCGATCATCGGGCGGCCATCGGAGAGCAGGCCCGAGCCGACACCGCGACCGACCTTGACGAGGATGACGTCGTCGCCGGCGTCGCCGAACGTGTACTCCGCAAGAACGGCGGCGTTCGCGTCGTTGGCGACCACGACCGGCAGCTTCAGCTCGTCGCGCAGCGCGCCTTCGAGGTCGAACCCGGTCAAACCGAGGTTCGGCGCGGTCAGCACGACCCCCGCGTCGTCGACGATGCCGGGTGTGCCCACGCCCACGCCCAGGACGGGCGCGTGCGAGTCGGCGACCAGTTCGGCAGCGAACGCGATGATCGCACCGATCACATCGCCGTCGGCGCCGGGATGCGGGATCTCGCGGCGCACCACGATCTGGCCGTCGAGGGTGAGGATGCCGCCGGTGAACGACGACGTTCCGGAAAGATCGAGGCTCACGATGCGATGGCCCGCGTGGTCGAGGTCGACGAGAATCGCGGGCTTGCCCGGCCGCGACACCTCGCGCACGCCCTTTTCGGCGACGAAGCCATCGGCGATGAGCTCAGAGATCAGATCCGAGATCGTGACCCGTGTCAGACCCGTCGCACGTGAGAGGTCGGCACGGCTCATCGCTCCGCGGTGGAACAGGGTCTGCAGCACGAGCGAGCGGTTGTGTGCGCGCGCGTGCTCGGGCAGTACCTTGGCTGCGTGACGCCGGTGTCGCACAGGCGTCATCACCGCTGACTTCTCTGCGGCGGCCGATTCAGTGGAAGGGCCGCGCCGCGCTCCCGATGCAGACATGTTTGTTAGTACACCTTACGAACACTGCCCGCGCAAGCTTCGATCCGAATTTGAGTAGCGAGTTTACAAAAATGTTATGCGGAATCCGCGGAAACACGCGGGTCCGCCGAGGCGCCGGCCGGTGCGGCCGCCCCGGCAACTCGAATACCATAGAGCCCAGGGGAAGCACAATCGGGGGTGATGTGCGTGCAGGATGACGCACCCAAGAATTCAGGTGACGGCGCAGCCGAGGGTCTGGGCGCGACGGCGTTCGCCTGGGCGCCGTCGCCCGCACCCCAGCGCCATCGGCGTTGGGGGCTCTGGATCGGCACGCCGCTGGCGATCGCACTGGTGGGAGTGGTCGCCGCCTCGGTGATCCTGATCGCACCGGGCACCGCCATCGCCGGCGTGCAGGTGGGGGGCATGACCACGGGAGCCGCCGCGGCGGCGATCCAGCGTCAGCTGGACCAGACCCAGCTGACCCTGACCGGCGACGGCGTCGATACCACAGTGTCGGCGGCATCCCTCGGTGCGAAGGTCGACGCCAAGGCCCTTGCCGATGCCGCCTACAGCGACCACCCGATGTGGAACGTCGGCTCCTGGTTCTCGGGCACGCGCCATGCGCCGGTCGCGCTGGACGCCGCCAAGGCCGATGCCGCACTGCGCAAGGTCGCGCCCTCGTCCTATCGCGACGCGAAGAACGCGACCATCACGTTCGATGCGAACAAGAAGTCGTATGTCGTCGCGCCCTCGGCAGAAGGCAGCGGCGTGGATCTGAGCGCAGTGACCGAGGCCGTGCAGAAGGCGTTCGTCGACGGCGAGGCGACGGTGTCGCTGCCGGCGACGACGGTGCCGACCGCACCGGCGATCGCCACGGCCACAGCGCAGAAGACCGCGACGAGCCTGAACACCATGCTCGAGAAGGTGGGCTTCTACGTCGGCAAGGAGCGCACCGTCGCCATCAGCCCGGCCGTCGCGGCATCCTGGCTCACCGTCACCCCCAAGGGCAGCGCGTTCCAGATCAGCGCAGACACCGCCGCGATCCAGAAGATCGTTGACACCCTGCCCAAGAAGATCGATCGCGCTGCGCAGAACGGCACCGCCATCACCGACACCCAGGGAAAGGTTCTGCGCGCGCAGGTCGCGACCCTGGACGGACGCAGCCTCGGCGACACCTCCGGCGTGGCAGCCTCGTTCGCGGGCCAGCTGGCCAAGGGCGACGGCGTCTACGCGCTGCCGGTGTCGGTCACCGCGGCCAGCACCACGAAGATCGCGCGTCATGCCGTTGTCGATCTGAGCGAGCAGACCGCGTACTTCTACGAGAACGGAAGCCTCTGGCGCAAATACCTCGTCTCGACCGGAGATGCCCACCACGCCACCCCGACCGGACACTTCCGGGTGTTCGCACACGTGCGCATCCAGGACATGGGCTGCTACCCCGGCGCCGAGTACTGCACGAAGGATGTGCCCTGGGTCACGTACTTCGCGCCGGACATCGGGTTCCACGGCACCTACTGGCACCACAACTTCGGCCACGTGATGAGTCACGGCTGCGTGAACATGCCGATCGACATCGCCCGCCAGATCTACGAGTGGTCGCCCGAGGGCATGGAGGTCACCGTCCAGCCGTGACCGTCCAGCCGTGACCGTCCGGCCGTGAGTCGACGCGCCCCGCGATGCGAGAGGATGTCGGCATGCGCATCGGCATCGTCATCCTCCCCCAGCGTCCGTGGCACGAGCAGCGCGAGCTGTGGCGGCGGGCCGAGGACTACGGCTTCGACCATGCGTTCACTTACGACCATCTGTCGTGGCGGTCGCTGGCCGGTCAGAGCTGGGGGGCGACCGTGCCGACCCTCGCCGGCGCGGCGCTGGTGACCGAGCGGATCAGGCTGGGCACGTTCGTGGCGTCGCCGAACTTCCGCCACCCGGTGCCGTTCGCCAAAGACCTCGCGACCATCGACGAGATGTCCGGCGGGCGGTTCACCCTCGGTCTCGGTGCAGGAACGACCGGCTTCGACGCCGATGTGCTGGGTACTGCGCCGCTGACCGCCGGTGATCGGCACGCCCGGTTCATGGAGTTCGTCGACGTGCTGGACCTGTTGCTGCGCTTCGAACAGCCGGGCACGGACGGCATCGACTTCGACGGACAGTGGTACACGGCCGCGCGGGCACGCATGGTGGGCCGGCCGGCACAGAGCCCGCGGATGCCGTTCGTGATCGCCGCGAACGGGCCGCGCGGCATCGCCCGCGCCGTCCAGACCGGCCAGGGGTGGGTGACCACCGGCCCCGCGACCGACGACGAGCGGGAGTGGTGGAGTGGCGTGGGCGCACTCGCCCGGCGCGTCGACGATGCCGAGGCCGCGGCATCCCGCACCCGTCCGCTGGACCGCTATCTGTCACTGGACAGCGGCGCGGCATACTCGCTGGCCAGCGCGGTGCGGTTCGAAGACGCCGTCGCCCGCGCCGAGGACCTCGGGTTCACCGACGTGATCGCGCACTGGCCGCGCGCCGACGGCATCTATGCCGGCGATGAATCGGTGCTCGACCAGATCGCCCCGGCGTCGCGGTAGCCGCTACCGGCAGAGGAGGAGGGTGGATGCTGTCGGCATCCACCCCCGCCTCGTCACGGCGTCAGCTCAGGCCGTCGATGATGCCGTTCAGCGTCGCCGAGGGGCGCATGACCTCTGCGACCAGCGCGCCGTCCGGGCGGTAGTACCCGCCGATCGATACCTCATGGCCCTGCACGGCCAGAAGCTCCTCGACGATCGTCTTCTCGTTCTCGGCCAGGGCCGCCGCCACCGGGGCGAAGACCGCCGCCAGCTCTGCGTCGTCGGCCTGCTGGGCGAGCTCGCTCACCCAGTACAGCGCGAGATAGAAGTGACTGCCGCGGTTGTCGGTCGTTCCGAGTTTGCGGCCCGGCGACTTGTCGTTCTCCAGGAACGTCCCGGTCGCAGCATCCAGCGTCGCCGCCAGAATCTGCGCCTTGCCGTTGCCGGTGAACCCGGCGTAGTGCTCGAGCGAGGCGGCCAGTGCGAAGAACTCGCCCAGCGAGTCCCACCGCAGGTAGTCCTCGGCCAGCAGCTGCTGCACATGCTTGGGCGCGGACCCGCCGGCACCGGTCTCGAACAGGCCGCCGCCCGCGAGCAGCGGCACGATCGAGAGCATCTTGGCGCTGGTGCCGACCTCGAGGATCGGGAACAGGTCGGTCAGATAATCGCGCAGCACGTTGCCGGTCACCGAGATCGTGTCCTGGCCCTGGCGCAGCCGCGCGAGCGAATAGCGCGTGGCTTCGGCCGGCGGCAGGATCATCGTGGTGACCCCGGTCGTGTCGAGCTTGCCGAGGTAGGTGGCCACCTTCGCGATCAGCTGAGCGTCGTGCGCACGATTCGCATCGAGCCAGAACACTGCCGGCACGCCGGTCGCACGCGCGCGGGTCACGGCCAGCTTGACCCAGTCGCGCACCGGGATGTCCTTGGTCTGCGTGGCGCGCCAGACATCCCCCGGCTGCACGGCGTGCTCGATGAGCACCTCGCCCGCACTGTCGACGACCTGCACGTGACCTGCCGTGGCGATCTCGAAGGTCTTGTCGTGGCTGCCGTACTCTTCGGCGGCCTGCGCCATGAGCCCGACGTTGGGGACGCTGCCGATCGTGGCAGGATCCAGCGGACCGTTCGCGATGACGTCGTCGATCGTGGCCTGGTAGACCCCGGCGTACGACGAATCGGGGATGACGGCCAGGGTGTCGTCCTCGCCGCCGTCGGCGCCCCACAGCTTGCCGCCGTTGCGGATCAGCGCGGGCATCGAGGCATCCACGATGACGTCGCTGGGCACGTGCAGGTTCGTCGTACCCTTGTCGCTGTTCACGTACGACAGCCGTGGTCCCGCCGCGAGGTCGGCCGTGATCGCGTCGGCGATCTGCGCCCCGCCTTCGACCGCCGCCAGACCCGCGAGGATCGACCCCAGGCCGTTGTTCGCGCTGAGCCCGGCTTCGGCGATCTTGTCGCCGTAGCGGTCGAACACGTCGGCGAAGTAGGCCTTCACGACGTGGCCGAAGATGATCGGGTCCGAGACCTTCATCATCGTGGCCTTCAGGTGCACGGAGTACAGGACGTCGGCATCCTTCGCCTGCTGCAGCGTCTCGGCCAGGAACGCGTCCAGCGCCGCCGCCGACATGAACGTGCCGTCGATGATCTCGCCGGAGAGCACCTTCAGACCGGTCTTCAGCGGGGTGACCGTGCCGTCCTCGGCGACGTGCTGGATCGTCAGCACGTCATCGTTGGGGATCACCACGGACTTCTCGTTGCTCTGGAAGTCGTCGTGACCCATCGTGGCTACGCGGGTCTTCGAGCCCGCCGGGAACGGCTTGTTGACGTGCGGGTGCTTGCGCGCGTAGTTCTTGACCGCCAGAGGGGCACGGCGGTCGCTGTTGCCCTCGCGCAGCACGGGGTTCACGGCCGATCCCTTGATGCGATCGTAGCGGGCGCGCACATCCTTCGCCTCGAGCGTGTCGGGCTCGTCGGGGAAGTCGGGGATGTCGTATCCCTTGCCCTGAAGCTCGGCGATCGCGGCCTTCAGCTGCGGGATCGAGGCCGAGATGTTGGGCAGCTTGATGATGTTGGCCTCGGGCAGGGTGGCCAGGCCCCCGAGCTCGGCCAGCGCGTCGCCCACCTGCTGCTCGGGAGTGAGCTTCTGCGGGAAGGCGGACAGGATGCGCCCGGCCAGCGAGATGTCGCGGGTCTCGATGTGCACGCCGGCCTGTCCGGTGACGGCCTGGATGATCGGCAGGAAGGATGCCGTGGCCAGCGCCGGGGCCTCGTCGGTGTACGTGTAGATGATGGTGGAATCGGTCACCGCGCGCCTCTTCGTTTCACGGGAGAATTAGGGGTCGCCCCAGCTTACCGTGACACCTGAGATATCTTGATATCGAGATATCTCAGGTGGCCGTGCATCACCACCGCCGCTGTGCGGCGTGCGCGACGTCGGCGTTTGCGGATACTCTGGCCTCATGCGTGAGCTGCGACTGGTGGAACTGTCCGCGACGACCATTGTGGCCGTGAACAACTTTTCGCTGAAGCCCGGGCAGGAAGAGTTCCTCTCGCCCATCAGCTATGGCGTCGCAGCCACCGTCGTCAACCCGCAGACCTCGTGGCAGCGCGTCGTGGTCGACGGCGACGAGGTCGTCGGCTTCATCAGCGCGAACTTCGACAACGACTTCCCCCAGGAGCATTTCCGGTCGGTGCTGTGGCGCATCAACGTCGATGCGGATGAGCAGGGTCGTGGCGTGGGCCGCTTCGCCGTGGACGGGTTGATCGCCGAGGCGCGCTCGCGCGGCATGGATCACGTGAACGTCATCTACGAAGCCGGCAGCGGCGGTCCCCAGAAGTTCTTCGAGCGCGTTGGTTTCACGCCGGTCGGTGAGACCGAGTACGGCGAGGTCATTGCCGAGATCGCCGTCTGACCACCCGCACGACCGGCGACGAGCCGGCGGCGGGGCCCCGGATTTCCCTCCCCCACCGAGGCCTCGTCGCCTTCCTGCGTGGTCTCCCTCGCGCGAAGCGAGGGGATCTCACGAAACGAGGATGAATACCGCGGTTTGAGCCCTCGTTCCGTCAGATTTCCTCGCCTCGAGCGAGGACGGACCCACCGGCGGCCCGCACCGGGCCGGCCGCACCGAGCCGGCCGCGCGGTTCAGCGGTCGCGCCGCCGAGCATTCCATTGGCCCAGGGCGTCCGCGGTGCGGTTCAGCGCCTCGGTCGATCGCTCCATGACCGTGCGGGCGGCGTCGCGCAGCGCCCCGGGCAGATCCGGCTGCACGTTCTCACCGCGGGCGGAGCGCTCGGCGGCGTCGAACGCGCGCTCGAGCTCGTCGACGGCACGACGGTAGGCGGAGAAGTCGGATGCGGTGACCCGCGCGCTCTCGCGCGACGGGCGCCGATCCCGCGCCTGTTCGAGTGCGGCCAGGAACACCGCCGTGTGCGGGTCGCGGGCATCGCTCATCTTCGGGAATGCCAGAGCGGCCGCCGGGTCGGTCTCGTAGCGCATCCACCGCGTGAGCACCGCGTCATGACGGGCGTGCAGACGATCCAGCGGCAGGCCCCCGGCCCCCATGCCCGCGCGCTCGGCCGACACGCGCACCCGCGCCGCCTTCACCTGTGCCAGGGCTGCTTTCGATGCCAGCTGCGCCTCGCGCAGGGCGCGTCGTGCGGATGCCACGGCGGCGGCGTCAGCGCGAGAGGCGGCACGATCGGCCACGACGCGGCTGGTCTCGGCCCGTGCCAGCCGCGCCGCCACGGCCGCGCTTCGGGCATCGCGCTGCGCGTCGTGCAACTCGAGCTTGGCCGCGTCGTAGCCGAGCCGCTTTCCGTTCACCCGCTGCCACCTGTGCAGTGCGGCGACGCCGGCCGCACCCGCACCTGCGGCGACCGGGATGATCCACCACAGTTCGGTCGCTGCCGCCAAGACCGGATCCACACCATCAACCTAACCCACGTTTCCGCGACCCCGCTGGGCCCGGCACCGCCGCGTGCGGCAAGCGGCTCCGGGCCCGGCACCGGGCCCGGTCAGACCAGCGATTCCCGCCACGCCGCATGCAGCTGGGCGAACTTGCCCGAACCGGCGATGAGAGTGTCGGGTGCGTCGTCTTCGATGATCCGTCCGTGCTCCATGACCAGCACCCGGTCGGCGATGGCCACCGTCGACAGGCGGTGGGCGATGATGATCGCCGTGCGGTCTGCCAGCAGCGTCTGCAGGGCCTCCTGCACCTGGCGTTCGCTGGGCATGTCCAGCGAGGCGGTCGCCTCGTCCAGGATCAGCACCGCTGGGTCGGCGAGGAAGGCGCGCGCGAACGAGATCAGCTGACGCTGACCGGCCGAGACACGGCCTCCGCGCTTGTTCACGTCGGTGTCGTAGCCGTCCGGCAGCGCCTGGATGAAGGCATCCGCCCCCACTGCGCGAGCCGCCGCCTGGATCTCATCCAGCGACGCGTCGGGCTTGCCCAGCGCGATGTTGTCGGCGACCGTGCCGCTGAACAGATACGCCTCCTGGGTGACCATGACGATCGCGCGTCGCAGATCCTTCGGGTGCAGCTCGCGCAGATCGATGCCGTCGAGCGTGACCGCACCGCGCGTCGGGTCGTAGAACCGCGACACGAGCTTGGCCAGCGTCGACTTGCCCGCTCCGGTGGTGCCCACCAGCGCGACCGTCTGCCCGGCGGGGATGTCCAGCGAGAAGTCCGGAAGGATCGTCTTGCCCGCACCGTAGCCGAACTCCACGTCTTCGAAGCGCAGGTGTCCCTTCGCGTTCCACAGGTCGACGGGGGTCGTCGGGTCGGGGACGCTCGGCTCCTCCTCCATGACGCCCGAGACCTTCTCCAGCGCCGCTGTGGCCGACTGGTATGAGTTCAGGAACATCGCGACCTCCTCCAGCGGGCTGAAGAAGTTGCGAATGTACATGACCGCCGCCAGCAGTGAGCCGATCAGCAGCGTGCCGTCGACGACGCGGAACGCGCCCCACAGCAGCACGATGGCCATCGTGATGTTCGCCAGCAGGATCAGGCCCGGGTCGAAGATGCCGAACAGGTTCACCAGGCGCAGGTTGACGCGTCGGTACTCCTCCGAGATCCCGCCGAACTCGTGGTCGTTGCGTTTCTCTTTGCGGAAGGCCTTGACGGCGCGGATGCCGGTCATCGTCTCGACGAACTGCACGATGAGCTTGGCCGACACGACCCGCGACTCGCGGAACCCCTTCTGCGACTGCCGGTAGAACCAGCGCATCAGGACGGCCAGCGGAATGCCCATGCACACCAGCACGGCGCCGCTGCGCCAGTCCAGCAGGAACAGCGAGATGAGCGTGAACACGCCGAACAGCACACCCGACACGAGCTGGTTCAGGCCGCCGTCGAGCAGTTCGCGGATCGATTCGAGGTCGCTGGTCTGGCGCGAGATGATCCGCCCCGACGTGTACTTCTCATGGAACTCCAGGCTCAGGCGCTGCGTGTGCCGGAAGATCCGGGTGCGCAGATCGAGCAGGATCGTCTGGGTCAGCCGTGCCGACACGACCACGAACCAGCCCATCAGCAGGGCGCCCAGCCCCCCGACCACGATGTAGGCGATGGTGATGCCCAACGCCGGCATCCAGTCCGCGGCCTCCAGCGCCCGCGGCAGCGCGGTGTTGATGCCGTATGCGATGAGAGTCGGTCCGACCACCTGAAAGGCGGTCGAGACCACGATCACGACGGCCGACAGCACGACCAGTCCCCGCATCGGGGAGATCAGCGACCCGAGCAGGCGCAGCGAGCGCTGCCGGATGGCGCGGCTCTCGGCCTTCGTGTAGTCGTTGCGGTCTTCGCCCTGTGTTCCCGTGACGGTGCTCACAGGTTCACCTCCACCTCTCGCACGCGTTGATCCTCGGTCTCCAGACTCGAGATCACGAATCGGTAATGGTCACTCGTGCGCAGCAGTTCGGCGTGGGTGCCGACCGCCGTGACGCGCCCGTCCTGCAGCAGCGCGACGCGGTCGGCCAGGGCCACGGTCGACGAGCGATGGGCCACGATGAGCGCGGTCGTCGAGGCCAGCACGCGACGCAGCGCGCCTTCGACGAGCGCCTCGGTGTCCACATCCAGCGCCGACAGCGGGTCATCGAGCACCATGACGGTGGGGGCGGCCGCGACCGCGCGTGCCAGCGCGAGGCGCTGGCGCTGGCCGCCCGACAGGCTCAGCCCCTCTTCACCGACGGTCGTGTCCACGCCGTCGGGCAGCTCATAGGCGAAGTGCGCCTGCGCCGTCTCGAGCGCCTCGTCGAGCACTGCCTGCGCTTCGGGGCTGTGCGGGTCGAGGTCGTCGCGGCCCAGCAGCACGTTCTCGCGCACGGACGCCGAGAACAGCGTGGCGTCTTCGAACGCCATCGCGATGTGGCGCCGCAGCTCGCTGAGGGTGAGCTCCCGCACGTCGACGCCGTCGAGCTCGACCGCTCCACCGGTCACGTCGTACAGCCGCGCCGGCAACGTCGTCAGGGTCGTCTTGCCCGAACCGGTCAGACCGACCAGAGCCATCGTCTCGCCCGGCCGCAGCACGAGGTCGACACCGTCGAGCAGATCGCGCTCGTGGGCCGCGGCATCCTGATACCGGAAATGCACGCCCCGGAAGGCGAGCTCCCCGTGCGGCGCGATGATGGTGGAGGGGTCTGCCGGCGAGGTGATCGTGTTCGCCTCGTTGAACACCTCGAAGATGCGGTCGGTGGCCGTGCGCGCGTCCATCAGGAACGAGAACAAGAACCCGAGGGACTCCAGCGGCCAGCGCAGGGCTGTTGCCATGGCGAAGAACCCGAACAGCTCGCCGACGGTGAGCTGACCCTGCGTCGCCAGCCAGATGCCCAGCAGCAGACACACCGCGAACGCGAACATCGGCACCGCGTCGAGCCAGAACCACAGCAGGCCCACTTCGCGCGCTTTGCGCATCTCGATGCCGCGCAGGCCGTCGGCCTGGCGGGCGAACTTCTGCAGCGCGTGCTTGCCGCGACCGAAGGCCTTGAGCACCCGGATGCCGTGCACGCTCTCTTCGACGGCGGTGGCCAGATCGCCCGCGCGGTCCTGGCTCTGTCGGGTCAGCGACCCGTAGTGCTGCTCGAAGCGGTAGCCGAAGAACCACAGCGGAATCGAGATGACGATGAACGCCGTGCCCAGCGCCCAGTGCCAGCGGAACAGCAGCACGGTGCCGATGACGATCGTCAGCACGTTCACCACCAGCAGCACCAGGCCGAACACGAGCCAGCGGCGCACGAGGTTGATGTCCTGCATCATGCGCGAGAGCAGCTGGCCCGACTGCCAGCGGTCGTGGAAGGCGACCGGCAGGCGCTGCAGGCGCTGGTAGAAGTCCTGGCGGATGCGGTATTCGACGCGAGTCGCGGGGGCCAGCACGAATGCGCGGCGCAGGTAGACGAACACCGCTTCGAGCACGCCGAGCACGAGCACGCCCACGCATGCCCAGACGATCATCGGAATGTGCCCGTCGGCGATCGGGCCGTCCACGGCGGCCTGCAGCACGATCGGGATGAGCAGGGTCATCACCGCTGCCGCGAGCGCGGCGAACATGCCGCCGATCAGTCGCGGAAGGACGGGTTTGACCCAGGGGTACAGGCGCGCGAGAGCGCGCAGAGTGGACAGACGCGGGGATGACGAAGCAGACATGATCCTTGCGGGGGAGGAGAGGGGATGCCGCAGCAGCTGCGGCGAGGAGGGGAAAGCGTGCGAGACGCCAAGAAGTGCCCGACGGGCACGGATGCCGAGGGGTGCCTCGGCCGGGGCGGCTGAGCGGCCTATCCTTCGGTCACGCGCGGGCGGAGGATTCCGCTGACGGCACCACCGCTGACGGCGGGAAGAAGGACGATCGACCCTGCAGCTTTGACGGCCTGGGACATGGCTTCCTCCTTGGATCGCGGAAAGTGTGGTCGCTACGACGCGACAGCCCTCCAGCCTATTCCTGACCGATCGCTGAGTGCAACTCCGAATTCGAGTGCAACCCCGGGTTCGGCTCCGTCACGCGGCGGCGTCGGCCTCGCGGGCCAGCAGGCTCCGCTTCACGTCGCTCCCCCACGCGAACCCGCCCATCGTGCCATCGCTGCGCAGCACGCGATGGCAGGGCACGAACAGCGCCGGCGCGTTGCGTGCGCAGATCGAGGCGACGGCGCGCACGGCGTCCGGCTGCCCGAGCTCGGCGGCGAACTCCGTATAAGACAGCGGCCGGCCCGGTGTGATGGTGCGCAGCGCGCGCCATCCGCCTTCCTGCATCGCCGTGCCGACCTGGCGCACCTCCACGCGCTCGATCGCCGACAGATCGCCCTCGTAGTACGCGATCACGGCGGCGGCGGCATCCGTCTGCCCGTCTGCGACGTCGGTCGGCCGCAGGCGGGGATGGATGCGGGTCACCACCTCTTCGACCTCGGCGGTCCAGCCCGACGCGAGCACACGTCCGGCCTCGTCGGCCACGATCGTGAACGGGCCGTCGGGGGTGTCGATGGTCTGCGAAATGCTGGTCATGGGTTCTCCTTCACAGGGGTGGATGTCGCACGCCAGAAGTGTGCGGTCAGGTAGCTGCGCCAGGGCGCCGCGCCGGCAGCCCACGCGGTCAGCGGCTTCGCGTCGCCGGGCAGCCCGAGACGCGCGGCGCCCGCGCGGGCGGCGACGTCGCCGGGCAGGAACACGTCGGGGTCACCGGTCACGCGCATGCGCACGTAGTCGGCCGTCCACGGGCCGACCCCCGCCAGCGCCAGCAGCGCCTCGCGCTGCGCGACCGGGTCATCGCCCGCGCTCAGGCCCAGTCCGCCGGAGGCCAGGGCCCCGGCCGCCGCCGTGATCGCACGGATCCGGGCGCCCGGCCCGCGCAGCACCTCGGGCCCGTGCGCGGCGATCGCCGCCATCGTCGGGAACAGCAGCGACCCGTCCGGCAGCTTCTCCCCGAGCGCGGCGGTCAGGCGCGTCAGCGCGGTGCGGGCCGCGGCGACCGTGATCTGCTGGCCGATCATCGCGCGCACGAGCATCTCTCCGGCATCCACCGCCCCCGGCACGCGGATGCCCGGGGTGGCAGCGACCGCGGCTTGCAGTTCGGGATGCCGCGACAGCGCCGCATCGATGCCCACCGGGTCGGCGTCCAGGTCGAACAGGCGCCGCACCCGCGCGATCAGCACCGGCAAGTCCGCGAGGTGGGTCAGCCGCGTGTCCAGGCGCAGCTGGTCGCCGTCGACACGGATGCGGAACCACCCCGGACCCTGCGGGAGCGCGAGCGTGCGCTCGTACGAGTCGGCTGTCGCGACCTCGACGCCGTCGACGGCGCGGGCCTGCATCCACCCGAAAAGCCCCGGCAGATCGATCGGCCGTCGATAGGCCAGCAGCAGCGAGATGTGTCCCGGTGCGACGGTGCCGGGGGCCTCGCGCCGCCGCGCGCGCAGCTCGAGCGGTGTCATGCCGAACACCTCGCGCACCGTGTCGTTGAACTGCCGCACGCTGGCGAAGCCGGCCGAGAACGCGACCTCGGCGGCCGACAGTCCGGTGCCCACGAGCAGCATGCGTGCGGTGTGGGCGCGGTGCGCACGGGCAAGAGCCAGGGGGCCCGCGCCGAGTTCTGTTGTGAGGATGCGGCCGAGCTGGCGTTCGGAGTAGCCGAGCCGGCGGGCGAGGCCGGGCACTCCCTCGCGCTCGACGACGCCGTCCTGGATGAAGCGCATCGCGCGGGCCGCGGCATCCGTTCGCAGATTCCACTCCGGCGAGCCGGGCGCCGCATCCGGCAGGCAGCGCTTGCACGCGCGATACCCCGCCTCGTGGGCGGCGGCCGCCGTCGGAAAGAAGGTGACGTTCGCGGGCTTGGGCGTGCGCGCCGGGCAGCTCGGACGGCAGTAGATGCCGGTCGAGCGCACGGCCGTGATGAACTGGCCGTCGAACCGCGGGTCACGCGCGTCGATCGCCCGATATCGCTCGTCGAACGTCTGCGCCGTCGTGCTCATGTTCCCACCTTCGCACGCTCCCGCCCCCCAGTCTCGCGGAAATCGGACACAGCTGTCCGCCCCTCCCCCGTCGAAATCATGTGATCTCGACACCGACACATGGCTTTTGCGTCGGTCTCATGTGTCCCCGTCGAACACACATGATCTCGACGCCCCGCCGCGGGGCGAGCGCGCGTAGCGTGGCCGCATGGACACGAAGACGTACGACCTCATCGTGATCGGCGCGGGACCCGTCGGCGAGAACGTCGCCGACCGGGCCGTGCAGGGAGGCCTGTCGGCAGTCATCGTCGAGAACGAACTGGTCGGCGGCGAATGCTCGTACTGGGCATGCATCCCCTCGAAGGCCCTGCTGCGCGCCCCCGCGGCTCTGCGCGGCGCCCGCGACGTCGACGGCGCCTGGCAAGCGGTGACGAACGGGCTCGACGCCGAGGGAGTGTTCCGCCGCCGCGACGCGCTCACGCACGACTGGACCGACGACGGCCAGGTGGCCTGGCTCGAGGGCGCCGGTATCGACCTGGTCCGCGGCCACGGACGCCTCACCGGCGAGCGCGAGGTCACCGTCACCGCGCCCGACGGCACGACCACGACGCTGCACGCGCGCCATGCCGTGGCGGTATGCACGGGAACCACGGCCGCATATCCCGACATCCCGGGGCTGCGAGAAGCCCGCCCCTGGACCAGCCGCGAGGCCATGAGCTCGCACACGGTGCCCGACACGCTGGCCATCATCGGCGGCGGCGTCGTCGCGTGCGAGACGGCCACCGTGTACTCCGCCCTCGGCAGCACCATCACGATGATCGTGCGCTCGCAGCTGCTGCGCACGCTCGAGCCGTTCGCGCACGACGCCGTCGGCGACGCGCTGGTCGCGGCGGGCGTGCGCATCCGCACCGGCGAGGTCACCCGGGTCGCGCGCGACGGCGACGGACCCGTGACGCTCACCCTCGACGACGGGGCGACGGTGATCGCCGACGAGGTGCTCGTGGCCACCGGCCGTGCACCGCGCACCGATGACATCGGCATGGATGTCGTGGGCCTCGCGCCGGGTTCATCGCCGAGCGTGGACGACACGATGCGCGTGGACGGCGTCGACTGGCTCTACGCCGTCGGCGACGTCAACGACCGCGCCCTGCTCACGCACCAGGGCAAGTACCAGGCGCGCGCCGCGGGAGATGTGATCGCCGCGCGTGCCCACGGCGACGCGGTGGATGCCGCCCCCTGGGGCCGGCACGTCGCCACAGCCGATCACGAGGCTGTGCCGCAGGTCGTGTTCACCGACCCCGAGGTCGCCTCGGTCGGGTACACCGAGGCCGACGCCCGCGCGGCGGGCCGCGACATCCGGGTCGTGGACTACGACCTGTCGGGGGTGGCCGGTGCGGCCACCCACGCCGACCACTACAGCGGCCACGCCCGCGCGATCGTCGACAACGAACGCGATGTGCTGATCGGTGCGACCTTCGTGGGGCCCGACGTCGCCGAGCTCTTGCAGTCGGCCACGATCGCCGTGGTCGGCGAGGTGCCCATCGCGCGACTGTGGCACGCCGTGCCGGCCTACCCCACGCTCAGCGAGGTCTGGCTGCGTCTGCTCGAGGAGCTCGGGCGCGAGACGGCCTGAGCCGCGCTCAACGTCTGACGCTCAACGTCTGACGCTCAAGGTCTGACGCTCAACGTCTGACGCTCAAGGTCTGACGCTCAACGTCTGACGCTCAACGTCCAACGCTCAGTGCCGACCGCTCAGTGGAAGAAGTGCCGCTCACCGGTGAAGAACATCGTGACACCGCGTTCGCGGGCGAGATCGATGGTCTCCTGGTCGCGCACCGAACCGCCCGGCTGCACGATCGCCATGACGCCGGCATCCATCAGCACCTGCGGTCCGTCCGAGAACGGGAAGTAGGCATCGGATGCCGCGACCGAGCCGACGACGCGATCGCCGGCGCGCTCGACGGCGAGCTTGCATGAGTCCACACGATTGACCTGCCCCATGCCGATGCCCACCGTGGCCGATCCCTTGGCCAGCACGATCGCGTTGGACTTGACGGCACGGCACGACTTCCACGCGAAGATGAGGTTCTGCATCTGGTCGGCCGCAGGCCGCTCGCCGGAGACGAGCTCCCACCCCTGAGCGACCGATTCGATGTCGTCGGGGAAGCGGTCGGCGTCCTGCAGCAGCAGTCCGCCCGACACCAGTCGCACGTCCATCCGCTCCTGCTTCCAGTCGGTGGGCAGCCGCAGCACGCGCAGGTTCTTCTTGAGCTTGAACAGCTCCAGCGCCTCGGGGGCGAAGTCGGGTGCGACGATCACCTCGGTGAAGATGTCGCGCAGGTTCTCGGCCATCTTCAGCGTCACGGTGCGGTTGGCCGCGATCACGCCGCCGAACGCCGACAGCGGGTCGCATTCGTGCGCACGCAGGTGGGCGCTGGCGATCTCGTCGAGCGCACCGGGGGCGCTGACGGCGATGCCGCACGGGTTGGCGTGCTTGATGATGGCCACGGCCGGCAGCACCATGTCGAACGCGGTGCGCAGGGCGGCGTCGGCGTCGACGTAGTTGTTGTACGACATGGGCTTGCCCTGCAGCTGGTCGGCCTGCGCGATGCCGTGACCGCCGACCCGGGAGTAGATCGCCGCACGCTGGTGCGCGTTCTCGCCGTAGCGCAGCGGGTTGATGCGTTCGGCCTTGATGGTCAGGTGCTGCGGCAGGTCGACGCCTTCGGCCAGCGTCTCCTCCGAGAACCAGGTCGCCACGGCCCGGTCGTAGTTCGCCGTGTGCGCGAACGCGCGCGCTGCCAGCTGCTTGCGCTGCTCGAGCGACGTGCCGCCGCCGCTGACCGCTTCGATCACGGCGGGGTAGGACTCGGGCGAGACCACGACGGCGACGTTCGCGTAGTTCTTCGCCGACGCGCGCACCATGGCCGGCCCGCCGATGTCGATCTGCTCGACCACGTCGTCGGTGCCGGCGCCCGAGCGCACGGTCTCCACGAACGGGTACAGGTTGGCCACCACGAGCTCGAACGGCTCGATGCCGAGCTCGCTCAGCTGCTGCTCGTGGGAGGTGAGGCGCAGGTCGGCCAGCAGTCCCCCGTGCACATGCGGGTGCAGGGTTTTCACACGTCCGTCGAGCATCTCGGGAAAGCCCGTCACCGCTGACACATCGGTCACCGCGTACCCCGCGGCCCGGATCGTGGCCGCCGTCGAGCCGGTCGAGACGATCTCGACGTCGGCGGCCGCCAGCGCTTCGGCCAGCGGCACGAGGTCGGTCTTGTCACTGACTGAGACCAGCGCCCGGCGGATCGGCACGACGTCGCGCTCGCGGTATTCAGAGGGGTCGTGGCGGGGACCTGCCATGGGTGCTCCTGGTTCGTCGATGAGTTCTTCGGTGTGCGGGTTCGGGGTTCGGTGCGCGGGGTCAGGGTTGCGCGGTCAGGTCGAGTTCGCCCGTGGCCACGCGGCGCACCACGTCGATCAGCAGTCGCCGTTCGACGGGCTTGATGCGCTCGTGCAGGGTGTGCTCGTCGTCATCCGGGAGCACCGGAACACGCTCCTGGGCGATGATCGGTCCTGCGTCGACCCCGTTGTCGACGATGATGACACTTGCTCCGGTCTGCTCCGCGCCGGCGGCCAGCGCATCGCGCACTCCGTGCGCGCCGGGGAACTCGGGCAGGTACGCGGGGTGCGTGTTGATGATCCGGGGGGCCCAGGCATCCACCAGCGTCTGCGGCAGCAGCCGCATCAGCCCCGACAGGACGATCAGCTCGGGGTTCCACACCCGCAGCTGCGCGTCGAGTTCGGCGCCCCATTGCTCGCGGGTCGCGTACCGCGTGTACGGCACGGTGAAACTCGGGATGCCGAAGTCATCGGCGTGAGCCAGTCCGTCGGCCTCGCGGTCGGCGCCGACGACGACGACGCGGGCGGGAAACGACGGGTCGTCTGCGGCTTCGAGCAGCGCCCGCAAGTTCGAACCGGTGCCCGAGATGAGGACGGCGACGTTCAGCACCTTCTCAGTCTACCCGGGGGTCGCCTGCCCTCTGAAAGACATTGCACGCGGTCAGAATCGGTCGTCGAACAGGCCCGGATCGATCGGTGCGGTCTCGGTGTCGTCCTCCGAGAGGGGGGCGGATGCCGGTGCCCGGCCGAACGAGGCGGGCCCGAGATCCAGCGGCTCGGTCACGTTCTCGTCGCCCGCGTGCATCGCGGGCGCGCCGTCTCGCGCAGGTTCGCCGGACGCGCTCGCCGTCCGGGCCACCGTATCGGAGAGCGCCGCAGCCGACGCGCCGCGCGGCTCCGGCCCCAGCAGCACGATGGCCGCGCCGATCAGCACCTCGACGCCCACCGCCAGCGCGACCGGTCCGGGCTGCGGGCCCAGCCGCGCGAGCCGGTCCGGACCGAATGCCCCCGAGGCCGCCCATGCCAGCAGCGCGGCACCGCCGGCCGACAGCAGGGCCGTGGACGCCGCCGCCGCCGCACGCACACCGAGGTCGCCGGCGGCGGCGTCGCGCATTCCGGCGCGCAGCGCCGCGCCGGCCAGAGCACCGGCGGCGATGGGCAGCAGCACCATCACCAACAGCCATGGCGAGGTCGATTCGGGCAGCGTTCCCAGGGCCGGGATGCCGGGGACCACACCCAGCTGCGTCCCGGCGGGAGAGACCGCGGTGCCCACGCCGACCGAGAAGCCGGGACCTGCCACGAAGGAGAGGCCCCACACGAGCAGCGTGGGCACGTACAGCAGCTGCGCGAGTGAGACGAGCACCAGCCCGATCGCATCGAAGTTGCCCGCCTGGTACAGGGCCACGATCTGGTCGCCGCGCAGCACGAGGGCGGCCAGGACAGCCGCAGACCCCAGCCCGATCAGCGCGGTCAGCACGATCGCGGCGCCCCGCAGCGCCAGCGCCGGCAGATCGGGCCACGCACCCGGCAGGTCATCGATCAGCTCACGCGCACGACCGATGACGCCGTGGTCGGACGGCCAGGCCGCCCAGATCGCGCAGACCGCGACCGGCACCCCGAACACCAGCAGCGGCGAGAGGACCGCCTGCCATGGCGCCATCCCGGCGATCGCGTTGCGGCCGGTGAACCAGACGGCTGCGGCGAGGATCGTGAAGGTCGCCGTACCCGATGCCGCACCGACCCACGGCGCCCCGCTGCGGCCCGCCCGCAGCCCCGAGCGCGCGGCGCCCCACACGGCGAACGCGGCGAACGCCAAAGGCGCGAGCGAAACGGTGAACGACGCGGCCGCATCCGGAATGCCTGCGGCGGCCAGATACTGCGCCGGCAGGTGCACGTCCAGCGCGACGAAGTGCCCGAGCAGCCAGACCGACGCGGTCGCCGGCCACAGTGCCGCCCAGTCCGTGGCGCCCATCCCGAGCACCCACAGCACGGTCAGCGGCGCGAGCACCACGACGATGCCGACCACCGCGACGACGGACGCGTCGAACGCGGCGAGCAGGGCGACCAGAAGGCGATGCATGGGCGCAGTCGACACTAGCCGCAGCCGCGGCATCCACCCCCGCGGGCACGCCCGCGAGCGAGAACTCGCGCCGCTGTCTGGGCGGATGCTGTGAACCACCGCCGATGACGCTAAGTTTCTTTCGGAGGCCCCCATGAGCACAGCGACGACCCCGGACGAAACCGCCGAGCAGGAACCCACACCCAAGAACGCGTTCGACCGCTTCTTCGAGATCACCAAGCGCCATTCGACCCTCGGCACAGAGATCCGGGGAGGCCTGGTCACCTTCGTGACGATGGCTTACATCGTGATCTTGAACCCGATCATCCTCGGCGGCACCAAGGACGTCGTCGGCAACGTGCTGCAGACCCAGCAGGTGGCCGCAGTGACCGCGCTGACGGCGGGGATCATGACGATCCTGTTCGGCCTGATCTCACGGCTGCCGTTCGCGTTCGCGGCGGGCCTGGGCATCAACTCGTTCCTGGCAGTCAGCGTCGTCGGTCAGCTGACCTGGCCCGAGGCCATGGGCCTGGTGGTCATCAACGGCCTCATCATCGTGCTCCTGTCGGCCACCGGGCTGCGGCGCATGATCATGGATGCGATCCCCATGGAGCTGAAGATCGCGATCACGGTCGGCATCGGCCTGTTCATCGCCTTCATCGGCCTGGTCGACAGCGGACTGGTCACCGCGACCGGGCTGGCCTCACCGCCGGTGGGCCTGGGCATCGGCGGCTCGATCGCCACCGTCCCGGTGCTGATGTTCGTGCTGACGCTGCTGCTGGCCGCCGTGCTGATGGCCCGCAAGGTCAAGGCCGCGCTGCTGGTCGCGCTCGTGTCGGGCACCGTCGTCTCGATGATCATCGAGGCCATCTGGCACATCGGCGCTCGCGGCGACAAGAACCCCGGCGGCTGGGGCATGTCGGTGCCGACGCTGCCCGGTCAATGGCTGAGCGTTCCCGACCTCGGCCTGGTCGGCCAGGTCGACCTGGTCAGCAGCTGGGGACGCATCGGCGCCATCGCCTGCATCATGCTGGTGTTCACCCTCGTGTTCACGAACTTCTTCGATGCGATGGGAACCATGACGGGGCTGGCCGAAGAGGCCGGTCTGTCCGACGGCAAGGGCAACTTCCCGCGGCTGAAGTCCGCGCTGATCGTCGAAGGCGTGGGCGCTGTCGTCGGCGGTTCGACCTCGGCCTCATCCAACACGGTGTTCGTCGAATCCGCGTCGGGCATCGGCGAGGGCGCGCGCACCGGGGTGGCCAACCTCGTGACCGGCGTGCTGTTCCTGCTGGCGATGTTCCTCACCCCTCTGACCTCGATCGTGCCCAGCGAGGTCGCCGCGGCCGCCCTGGTCGTCGTCGGCGCGCTGATGATGTCGCAGATCCGCCGCATCGACCTGCGCGAGATGTCGGTGCTGGTCCCCGTGTTCGTCACGATCGTGATCATGCCCTTCACCTACTCGATCGCCAACGGCATCGGGGCCGGGTTCATCGCCTGGGCGATCGTGCGCTCCCTGTCGGGCAAGGCGCGCCAGGTCAGCCCGCTGCTGTGGATCGTCGCTGTCGGGTTCATGATCTACTTCGCACGCGGGCCGATCGAACAGCTCATCGGCGGCTGACCCGCACGCATCGGCGCAGACGCGGCATCCCGGTCATCGACCCGTGGATGCCGCCTCCGCGTGAGGCGGCAGTCCGGGACGCTCTCAGCGCACCGGCACCGCCACGTCGCTGCCGCCCTCGAGCGTGAGGCGCGTGCCCATCTGCACGAGCTGCGGTTCGGGTGCGAAGCCGCCCGCGAACAGGGCCTGGCCCTGCGCGAACCCCGGCGAGCGCTGCAGCAGTTCTTCGGGAGCGAACCCGAAGATCTGACCGAGTTCATCGAGGTCGCGCGAAGAACTCATCTTCATGAGCGCCAGGTTGTCGCACTGAGAGATCACATTGGGGTGCAGCTTCGAAGGGCGCTGGGTCGACAACAGCAGCCAGATGCCGTACTTGCGGCCTTCGGCGGCGATCTGCACGATCCGGTCGCGCACAGCGCGCGCGAGCGGCGTGTCGGCCTCAGGCGCGGCGAGATTGTGCGCCTCGTCGATGACGATCAACCGCGCGATGCGCTCGTGCCGCTGCGCCCAGAGCCGGTCGAGCACGGCCAGAGCCGTGGTCTGCAGCTGCGCGGCGGACCCGAGACCGCCGAGGTCGACGACGGTCGCGTCGGCCTTCTCGTCGATCACCTCGGTGACACCGCGGTTGCCCCAGGCCCACAGCTCCCAGTCGACGATGCCGAGGTTCTCCAGCCGCATCGCGATGCGCGGGAACAGGGGATCGTCGCCTTCGCGCAGCCACTGGATCAGCGGCCGGTCCAGCCCCAGCACAAGGGCGCTGTCCAGGCGGAGCATGGCGTTGAACTCCTCGGCGTCCAGCACCGGGTCCAGCTGCAGCACCGCCGCGCGCGAGCGCATGTCCATATCCATGAAGCGCACGCGCAGCGGGTCGTCACCATCCATGCGCAGGACCCGGATGTCGCGGCTCGCCAGCTGCGCGGCCACATCAGCCGGAGCATCCGGGCGCACCGCGTTCAGCTTCACGAAGTCGGAGTTGGGATCGAGCACGACCAGCGGCAGGCGCGTGTGCAGCAGGATCTGCTCGAGCAGCACCCCGAGCGCATAGGTTTTGCCGGAGCCGCTCTGCCCGCACCAGAACGTGTGACGGTTCAGCCGCGGCGCGCGCAACGTCGCAGTCGTGGCGGAATCCAAGCGCGTGCCGATCGTGAACTCGTTGCTCATGCGCTCATCGTAGAGGCAACCGACGGCTCAGAGCCCGGTGTTCGGCGCGCCCGCGTCCTGGCTGCCCTCCGCCGCCGGACGACGAAGCAGCTCGATCAGGATCACGGCGACCACGATGCACACCGCCGCGATGACCACAGCGGCGGTCGAGACCGGCCGCGAGGCGAACACGGCGAGCGTGGCGATCACGATCACCGCGATCAGCACCGGAGCGCGCCAGCGATCGAGCCATCGCCCGACCCCGCGCGTGTCCATCCCGTGCGCGTCGAAGAATCGCCGTGCGTGGGCGAAGAGGCCGTCCACCGCCCCGCGTGTCGTTCGCGCCGACGAGGACCGTCCGGCGATCCAGCCGCCGATCATCACGAGCACCGACAGCATGACCAGGGCTGCGATCGTCGAGAACATCAGCTCGGTCAGCTGTCCGAAGACGACCCTCGCGGTGGCGGCCGGCATGAGCGAGGGGCTCACGCTGCCCACGAAGAACAGGCGTCCGGTGCCCAGCCCTGCTGCCAGCAGCAGCAGCGCGATGGCGAAGCCCGCCCCGGTCCAGGCCACCGCCCGCATCCGGTTGCGGGCGACGACCAGACCCAGCACGACCAGCCCCAGCACGGCCCAGGGCAGCCAGTAGCCCGCGGCGACGGCGACCTGGTACAGCGTACGGATCAGCACGAGCGAGTCGGACGTCGTGATCGGGATCGTCTTGTCGATCTTCGGAATCATGTCGGCGATGCCGATACCCTGCTTGTGCAGCGCGGCTTTGACCTGGTCGACGACCACCCCGAGGTCGATCGACAGGGTGCCGTTCTCGTCCAGGTCGATCGCGGTGCCCGGCTGCCCCTGGATGATCGCGATCGCGCGGGAATGCGCCCGGCGCAGAGACTGCTGCCAGATGTCGGCGAACGCCGGCGAGGCGACGAGCTTGGTCACGGTCTGATCGATCAGGGACTGCACTCCCTGCTTCGCCGGCACCCGCAGCAGCCCGAGCGCGGCCTTCGCCCGCGGCGGCAGGTTCAACTCGGCGAGCCCGTCGAACGCGTTGTCGATCATCCCCGAGATGTCGAGGTTGTCGTTGATCGCCGTGATCGCCTGGTCGGCGACGAACGACTGCACCGCGGGGTCGTCGGCCAGCGGGGCGAAGGTCGCGACGAACCGATCGGTGTCGACCAGCTGCACACGCACCCACGTGCCCAGCACGGCGATCGGCACGAGCAGGGCCGCCAGCACGATCGCCACGATCGACACCGGGGTGCGCCAGCGCCTCTTGGGCGCCCGAGGTTCTGGTGCGGCCGATGCCGCGACCGTGCCGTCTGCGACCAGTGCCCGGTTCTGCGCCTCCAGTTCGGCGATGCGCTCACGCAGCGCGGTCAGTTCGTCCCCGCCCGCCATACGACCCCCTCCGTCGGGTGCCATGCTGGCACAGAGTATCGGCCCGGCGCAGAAGATCACCCCGTGCAGGTGAGCGCTGTTCGCGTGTCCGTCGGGCATGCTAGCGTCGCGCAGATGACCGGTCTCACCCCGTATCTGTACTTCGACGGCACAGCACGACAGGCGCTCACCTTCTACCGGACGGTCTTCGGCGGCGAGATGGGGCTGAACACCTACGCCGAGTTCGGCCGTGACGACGGCCCCGGCGACGCCGTCGCCCACGGCATGCTGAACGGGCCCGTCAGCCTGTTCGCCTCCGATGCGGCGGGCGGTGAGTCCTCGGTGGGTGGGCCGGCAGCCGCCGGCAGCGGCATCCTGCTCGCTCTTCTGGGCACGGCAGAGGGACCCGAGATGGAGCGCTGGTTCGCCGCCCTGTCCGAGGGAGGGGTCGTCGACGACCCGCTGCAGCAGCGCCCCTGGGGCGCACACGACGGCCGCGTCACCGACCGGTTCGGCGTGCGCTGGCTCCTCGGCTACGAGGATTGAACCCGCCCCGGCAGACGGATGCGCCGCTGGGCGTCAGTCCTCGATCGGGTCGAGCACGAACACCGCGATCAGACGGTCGGTCTTGGTCGCATAGTCCGCATACGGGGGCCACGCCTCGACGGCGCGTTCCCACCACTGGTCACGCTCCGTGCCGGATGCCTCGTGCGCGAGATAATCCTTCTTCACGGCGCCGTCCTGCAGCTCGACGTGCGGATTCTTGCGCACGTTGCTACCCCATTTTGGCTCTTTCGGCGCGCCGCCCTTCGATGCGACGACCGCATAGTGCCCATCGTGTTCCACGCGCATCAGCGCCGTCTTGCGCAGCGCTCCGGTGGATGCGCCCACGGTGGTCAGCACGATGATCGGCCTGCCCTTCATCGTGTTCGCCTCGGCGCCCGCAGTCGCCTCGAACGTCTCGGCCTGCGTGCGCGCCCACTCCGCCGTGCTCGGCAGGTATTCTCCGGTCAATCCCATGACCTCACGCTACCGCCGCCGCAGCGTGGAGGCGCCGCGACCGCGGCCAGACCACGACAAGAGGCGGATGCCTCGACGGCCGCACGATGTGCGGGTCGAGGCATCCGCCTCTCGAAACGCCCTGCCTACAGCGCGGTGATGATCTCGCGCATGAGAGCGGCGGTCTCGCTCGGAGTCTTGCCGACCTTCACGCCGGCGGCCTCGAGGGCCTCCTTCTTGGCCTGCGCGGTACCCGCCGAACCCGACACGATCGCGCCGGCGTGGCCCATCGTCTTGCCCTCGGGCGCGGTGAACCCGGCCACATAGCCGACGACGGGCTTGGTCACGTGCGCCTTGATGTACTCGGCCGCACGCTCTTCGGCGTCGCCGCCGATCTCGCCGATCATGACGATCGCCTGGGTGTCGGGGTCGGCCTCGAACGCGGCCAGCGCGTCGATGTGCGTCGTGCCGATCACCGGGTCGCCGCCGATGCCGATGGCAGTGGAGAAGCCCAGGTCGCGCAGCTCGAACATCATCTGGTACGTCAGGGTGCCCGATTTCGACACCAGACCGATCGGGCCCTTGCCGGTGATGTTGGCGGGCGTGATGCCCACCAGCGCCTCGCCGGGCGTGATCACACCGGGGCAGTTCGGGCCGATGATGCGGGTCTTCTCGCCCTTGCTCTTCGCGTAGGCCCACGCCTCGGCGGTGTCGCCGACCGGCACACCCTCGGTGATGACCACGAGAAGCGGAATCTCGGTGTCGATGGCCTCGATCATCGCATCCTTCGTGAAAGCCGGCGGCACGAACGCGATCGACACGTCGGCCCCCGTCTTCTCGATGGCTTCGGCGACGGTGGCGAACACGGGCAGCTCGACGGCGTTGCCGTCCTTGTCGGTGTGCGAGACCGTGGTGCCCGCCTTGCGGGCGTTCACGCCGCCGACGACGTTGGTACCGGCCTTCAGCATCAGGGCGGTGTGCTTGGTGCCCTCGCCGCCGGTGATGCCCTGGACGATGACCTTGGAATCCTTGTTGAGGTAGATCGACATTCTCTTGTCCTTAATCTCGTCGCAGGCTCAGGCGTTGGCCAGCTCGGCGGCCTTGTCGGCGCCCTCGTCCATACCGGCGGCCGAGGTCACCAGCGGGTGGTGGGCAGCGGCGAGGATCGCACGGCCCTCTTCGACCTGGTTGCCGTCCAGCCGCACGACCAGTGGCTTGGTGGCGGCGTCGCCGAGGATCTCCAGCGCCGTGAGAATGCCCTGCGCGACGGCCACGCACGACGTGATGCCGCCGAACACGTTGACGAACACGCTCTTGACCTGCTCGTCACCGAGGATGACATCCAGCCCCGCGGCCATCACGGTGGCCGAAGCGCCGCCGCCGATGTCGAGGAAGTTCGCCGGCTTCACGCCGCCGTGCTTCTCTCCCGCGTACGCGACGACGTCGAGGGTGGACATGACCAGGCCCGCGCCGTTGCCGATGATGCCGACCTGCCCGTCGAGCTTGACGTAGTTCAGGTCGTGCTGCTTGGCCTTGGCCTCCAGCGGGTCGGCGGCCGACGCGTCTTCGAGCGCCTCGTGGTTCGGGTGGCGGAACGCCGCGTTGTCATCGAGCGACACCTTGCCGTCGAGCGCGATGATGTCGCCCTCTTCGGTCTGCACGAGCGGGTTCACCTCGACCAGCGTCGCGTCCTCGCCCTTGTAGACGTTGAACAGCTTGACGAACACCTCGGCGACCTTGGGCGCCAACTCGTCGTCGAACTTCGCCGCCTTGGCGATCTCGAGCGCCTTGGCCGAGTCGATTCCGGTCAGCGGGTCGACCTCGACACGGGCCAGGGCCTCGGGCTTCTCGACCGCGAGCTGCTCGATCTCCATGCCGCCCTCGACGCTGGACAGCGACAGGTAGGTGCGGTTGGCGCGATCCAGCAGCACCGAGAAGTAGAACTCGCGGGCGATGCGCGCGCCACCGGCGACCATGACGCGCTTGACGACGTGGCCCTTGATGTCCAGGCCCAGGATCGTCTTGGCGGCTTCGTACGCCTCGTCGGGGTTCTTGGCGACCTTGACGCCGCCGGCCTTGCCTCGGCCGCCGGTCTTGACTTGGGCCTTGACGACGACCACGCCGCCGAGCTTCTCGGCCGCGGCCTTCACTTCTTCTGGGGTGTCGGCGATGATGCCGGGGAGCACCGGCACCTCATACTGTTCGAACAGGTCTCGTGCCTGATACTCGTAGAGATCCACGTGCGATCCTTCGTTGGGACGAATGCGGGATGACGAGGCGAAAACGTCTCGATGTCGAGATAAATCGACCAATCCCCCAGCCTACTACCCGCGTCTGTGAGTCCCTGACCCGACGGCATGTGCACCGCGGGATGCCGTGGGCTGCGGCATCCCGCGACTAATCTCGTACCATGCCCACGTCATCGAGCGCTGCACGTCCGCACGCCGCGGTCATGTCCGCGGCACTCGACCTGTTCGCGCAGCAGGGGTTCGAGTCCACGAGCGTGGAGCAGATCGCGCAGGCGGCGGGGATGTCGCGCTCGACGTTCTTTCGTCAGTTCGGCGGCAAGGACGACGTGATCTTCGCCGACCACGAAGTGCTGCTGGCGATGCTGCGCGACGATCTGTCCGCACCCCACGACAACCCGTGGACGGCGGTGCGCGACGCCTCACTGAAGGTGTACCGGCACTTCGCCTCGGACCCCCAGCTCGCCCGCCGCCGCTACACGGTGGTGCGCCAGGTGCCGGCGCTGCGCGAACGCGAGATCGTGACGGTCTTCCGGTACGAGCGGCTGTTCGACGAGTATCTGCGCGGAGCGCTGCCCGGACTGGATCCGGTCGATGCCGTCAGCTTCGCCGCGACCGTCACCGCGATCCACAACCATGTGCTGCGCAGGCTGATCCGCGGGTCCAAGCGCGTGCCGACCTCGGTGCTGCGCGACGCGCTGAACGACGCGATGCGTCGGTTCGGTGTGCTCGAAGAGGATGCCGAACCCGCCCCCGACGACATGCTCGTCGCCGTCTTCCCTCGCCGGATGCCGGCCGCCGAGGTGGCCCGTCGCCTGCAGCACGATCTGGAGCGCTGACTGCCGGGAGACGCTCCGCCCCGCCGTCGACGCCCCGCACTCGACG
Organism: Microbacterium terrisoli; assembly: GCF_030866805.1. NCBI lineage: Bacteria > Bacillati > Actinomycetota > Actinomycetes > Micrococcales > Microbacteriaceae > Microbacterium > Microbacterium terrisoli. The sequence goes on along the minus strand of NZ_CP133019.1, from coordinate 842,242 downwards.
CCCCGCACTCGAACTTCGGTCGTCACTCGTTACCGCCGACCGCACCCAAACCGGTCACAAACGCCGACTGAACTCGCTCCGCCCCGGCCGCAGCGCCGAATGTCGAGTCGGCACTTGTTACCGCGCGACAGCTCCACACCGGTCACAAGTGCCGACTGAAGACGGGGCGCGCACCGGCTGCAGGCTGGATCATCGCGAGCGTTCGGCCAGGGCGGCGCGAACGCGCGCGATCAGCACGCCGGGGTCGCCGAACACCGCAGACTTGCTGACCCGCACGACCCGCCAGCCGACCGCTTCGAGCCGCGCATAGCGATCGATGTCGTCCTCCCACTGTGCGTCGGTGTTGTGGTGCGTGCCCTCGTACTCGATCGCAATCCTCAGACGCGGATACGCCATGTCCACCCGGGCGACGAAACGGCCGACCGCGTCGAAGACGTCATGGTCGAGCACCGGCTCGGGCAGCCCCGCGTCGATCAGGGTGAGGCGCGTCCACGTCTCGGGCCGCGACGCTGCACCCGTTCGCACGAGCGGAAGCGCAGCGCGCAGGTCGGCGATTCCCGCCCGGCGCCCGGCATCCACTGCCGTCACGAGATCTGCGATCGTGGTCAGCGGCGGAGCCACCTTCTGCCACGGCCGCGAATGCGGCGGGCGCCGGATGTGCGCGAACGCGTCGGCGATCGCGACCAAATCGTACACATGCAGCCGCATCGCGCCGGTCATCGCCCACGTGGATGCCGGGGTCGCCACGCGAAACCCGTGCACCGGATGCTGCTGCTGAGCCGCCATTGCGGGCCTGACCGCGTGCGCCCGCACCCCGGCGACGCGAGGCGCCCGGTGGGTGACGTCCCACTGGTTGGTGGAGTTTCTCGACACCGTGCGGGATCAGCTTCTGTGATTATGCCGCGTTGAGTTCGGGGATGGCCACCTCCTCGGCTTCGGCGAACAACAGCTTCATGGAGTGCTCGGAGAAGTAGCGGCGGTCGGCGCCGTCCCATTCGTCGTGCTGCTCGATCAGGACGTGCCCAGCGAGGCGCAGCAGGGCGGCGGGGTTGGGGAATGTGCCGACGACGTCGGTGCGACGTTTGATCTCCTTGTTGAGCCGTTCCAGGGGGTTCGTGGACCAGATCTGCCGCCAGTGCTGTTGCGGGAACCCGCAGAACGCGAGGATGTCATCCTTCGCGTTCTCGAGCATGTCCGCGATCTTCGGGTGGGAGCGGGTGAGCATCCGGACGACTTCGTGGAACTGCGTGAACACGTGCTCGGTGTCGGGCTGGGCGAAGATCGTGCGGATGATCGACGCGACCATCGGCCCCGACGCTTTGGGAACGTTCGAGAGTACGTTGCGCATGAAATGGACCCGGCACCGCTGCCACGCGGACCCGGCGAACACGGTCTCGATCGCCGAGATCAGACCCGTGTGAGCGTCGGAGATGACCAGCTTCACACCATCCAGACCGCGTGCTTTCAACGATCGGAGGAACGTGGTCCAGAACGGTTGCGATTCGGTCTCCCCGACCTCGAACCCGAGGATCTCGCGGCGTCCGTCCGCGGCGACGCCGATCGCGACGACCACCGCCTGGGACACCACCCGCCGTCCGACCCTTGCTTTGCAGTAGGTCGCGTCGAGGAACACATACGGGTAGGTCGTGTCCGCCAGGGGCCGGTCCCGAAACGCGGCGACGTCCTCGTCCAGGTTCGCGCAGATCCGCGACACCTCGGACTTGCTGATCCCGGTATCCGCACCCAGCGCCTTCACCAGATCATCGACCTTCCTCGTTGAGACGCCGTGGACGTACGCCTCCATCACCACCGCGAACAGTGCTTGATCGACCCTTCGCCGGCGCTCCAGCAGCGACGGGAAGAACGACCCCTGCCGGAGTTTCGGGATCCGCAGTTCCAGATCCCCAGCCGTCGTGGACACGGTCTTCGGGCGGGATCCGTTGCGCTGAGTCACCCGGCCAGCGGATCGCTCATACGGGGCCGCGCCGATGAACGCGGCCGCTTCCGCATCGATCAGCTCCTGATAGAGCGTTTCGGTCGCGACACGGATCCGGTCAGTGACATCGGTGAGTTTCAGTTCCCCGAGGAGCTCGAGGAGGGCAGACTGGTCTAGAGCCATCGTGCTTTGTGTCTTTCTGTGAGTGACTTTGATCGGTACTCACTGACCATCGCACGATGGCTCACCCACGTCTACGACGCAGACCAACCCATCGGAATCTCCACCACCCCAGGGGACGTCACCCGCCCGGTGCGGCCACAACACGCTGACATCGAGGATCTCAGGGTCGAACACGACGCGCCCCGCCGCGGTCGCAGCGTCGAACGCGAGCAGGCCACGCGGGAGCGGCGCACCCCACGCCACAGCCGCGGTGATTCCGGAGTAGAACGCCCCCGGCTGCATCACCGGAGCGTACTGTGCGGCGCGTTCCAGCACGCGTCGTGCCTCGGCACTGCGCGAATACGCCCGCTTGCCGTCTTCGGCGGCATCGGCGATCAGTGCGGCTCCGACGATCGAACGCGCTCCGCGAAATGGTCGCTCGAGGTCGCGCCGCCGCAGCCGCGCAGCCGACACCCCCTTGCGCCGCGCATCGACAACGCCGAACGCGGCGCCCAGTCCGGGAGGCATCTCGTCCGTCATGACGCCACCGTGGCACAACAGCGCAGACCGCCGTCGGAGTTGTCCACAGGTGAGGGATGCCTCGTCCCGACGCCGTGCGCCGACGCGCGGCCGCGCCCAGCCGTTGCGCCGTCTCAGTCGGCACTTCTGGCCATCTCGGCCGCACTGAACAGTCACAAGTGCCGACTCGAACCGCGCCGCGGGCCGCACCGCGACGGTGCCACTGTCGCGCACGGCCGACGACGGGCAGGATGGACCCATGCCGCACAAGATCCCCGCGCCGATGCTCGCGAAAGCCGTCCCGGCTGTGCCGGCAGCCGACAGCGTCCCCGGTGGGCTCAGCTACGAACCCAAATGGGATGGCTTCCGGGGCCTGATCTCCTGGGACGGCCAGACCGCCGAGATCGGCAGCCGCGGCGCCAAGCCGCTCACCCGCTACTTTCCCGAGCTCGTGGCGACCCTCGCCGAGCAGCTGCCCGAGCCGTGCCTGCTCGACGGCGAGATCGCCGTGCCGACCGGCGAACCGGGGCGGCGGCACCTGGACTGGGAGGCGCTGAGTCAGCGCATCCACCCGGCGGCCTCCCGTGTCGCCAAGCTCGCCGTCGAGACCCCCGCGATGTTCATCGCCTACGATCTGCTCGTGCGCGGCGACAGGGATCTGCAGAGTGAACCGTTCGAGGTGCGCCGCACCCAGCTCGAAGAGCTGTTCACAGGCCTGCGGCATCCCCTCCACCTCACCCGCACCACCCGCGACGCCGACCTCGCCCGCCGCTGGCTCGACGAGTTCGAGGGCGCAGGGCTCGACGGGGTCGTCGCCAAGCCGCTGGCACAGCCGTACGCGCCGAACAAGCGCACGATGTTCAAGATCAAGCACGCGCGCACCGCCGACGTCGTCGCACTCGGCTATCGCATCCACAAGTCCGGAACAGGCGTGGGCTCTCTGCTTCTCGGCCTGTACACCGATGACGGCGCACTGCTGAACGTCGGTGCGGTGTCGGCGTTCAGCGATGCACGCCGGCGCGAACTGGTCGACGAGTTCGCGCCGCTGGTCCAGCGGGATGCCGAGGGCAATGCGGTCACCGCAGCCACCGACAAGTCCCGGTTCAGCGGGAACAAGGACGTGTCGTTCGTGCGCCTGCGGCCTGAGCGGGTGCTCGAGGTGCGGTACGACCAGCTGGAGGGCATGAGGTTCCGTCACACCGTTCAGTTCGAGCGGTGGCGCCCCGACCGCGAGCCGCGCTCGTGCACGTTCGATCAGCTCGAGGTGGTCTCATCCTTCGACGTCGACGAAGTGCTGACCTGACCGGGCGTGAACTCGACGAGCGGGATGTACGCGTCGCCGCCGGCGGCGTAATCCATCGCGCCTTTCAGCCGCTTCCACCCCGCGGGATGCTCCGCCGCATACCGCTCCAGCCCCGCGGCCGACTCGTCTCTGTCGAGCAGGCGCACGTGCGCCGGGACCCGCCGGGCCCGCCCCGTGCTGAGGTACGCCACCCCGTTGGCCTGCAGGTTGCGGTACCACTGCGCCTTCGTGCCGAACCCGGACGCGACGACGAGGCGGTTGCGACCGCGCTCGGCGACCTCGACCACGACGAAGCGCGGCTCGTGCGATGTGCGCCCGAGGTGCTCGATCATCACGAGGCGTCTGCCGAAGATCCACCCCCATCCTGAGCGGTACAACGCGATCGGCGCGCGCACCAGCCACTGCGTGCGCAGCAGTGCCGCGATCGTGCGGTCGAGGAATCCTGCCTTTCCTGTCACCGTTCCTCCCTCATTCGGCGTCGTCGGTCTTCTTCGCACGGCTGGGCTGCACGCGTGGCGGCTCACCCGGCATCTTGGGGAACTCGGGCGGGAACGGCAGCTCGCCGAGCCCGTCGGCGACGTCGCGCTCCCACCACTGCAGCAGCGTGTCGATGCGGCCGGGTGCGGCGGCGAAGTCGTGCCACGGGTCGCCCCGCTCGGCCAGCCGCTGTGCCGTCGTGCGCACCGTGAACGCGGCGGGATCGACCGTGGCCAGCTCGTCCCACGTGATCGGCGTCGACACCGTCGCCCCGGGCAGTGCGCGCGGGCTGTAGGCGCCGGCCATGGTGCGGTCACGGTTGGCCTGGTTGAAGTCGACGAAGATGCGCGCCCCGCGCTGTTCCTTCCACCAGTCGACGGTGACCCGGTCGGGCATGCGCCGGGCAAGCTCTCGCGCGGCGGCGATCACCGCGTGCCGCACGTCGAGGAACTCGGAGGCCGGCACGATCGGGCAGAACACATGCAGTCCACGACTGCCGCTCGTCTTCACCCAGGCATCCAGCCCCGCCTCGGCCAGCACGTCGCGCAGTGCGGGCGCCACCGCCACCGCATCGGCGAAGTCGGTGCCCGGCTGGGGGTCGAGGTCGATGCGCAATTCGACGGGGTTGTCGGTGTCGCCGGCCAGCGATGCCCACGGGTGGAACACGACGGTGTTCATCTGTGCGGCCCACACGGCCGTCGCGATCTCGGTGATGACGAGCTGTGGATGCCGCCGCCCGCTGTTGTAGGTCACGGAGACGGACTCGACGTAGGGCGGTGCGCCCTTCGGCGGATTCTTCGAGAAGAAGCTCTCGCCGTCGATGCCGTCGGGAAAGCGCTGCAGCGACACCGGCCGGTTGCCGTTGGCGGCCAGGAACGGCTCGGCGACGGCGAGGAAGTATTCGGCCAGCTCGCGTTTGGTGATGCCGACCTCGGGCCAGATCACACGGCTCGGGCTCGAGACCCCGACCTCGCGATCGCCGTCGGGGCCGGGCACGGTCAGGATGATGCGCTCTGAGGCCATGCGGCCCAGGCTAACGCGCACCACCGACGTGCGACAGAGTCACCTCCGGCGCGGTCGGTGCAGCGGACCGGTCAGGCGCGCGCGGCGTCGCCGTCGTCGGTTCGGGATGCCTCAGACTCGCCGCCGTCTGCAGCGTCCGCCGGGTCTGCGGCTTCGTCACCCTCGTCGGCGATCTGCTGCTCGGCGTCGGGCTCGGGCAACGCCATCACGGGGCCGAGGTCGGCGCGATCCAGCCGCATCCACGGACCAGCCGGGTCGACGACGACGCCGCTCAGACCCTCGTCACCGCGCAGCGCGGCGCCCAGCTGGGCCGGCGCGAACGGCGTCGGGCGGTCGCCACGACCGAGGGCGACGACTTCGAGAGGGTGTGAGAACACCGGAAGAATGCGCTCACCCTGCTCGGTGTGCGACTCGGCCACGCCCCAGTCGTCGTCCTCCGACGCACGGTTGACGGCGATCCACAGCGGCACCGAGGCCAGCGCCTGCGCCACCTCGGCGGTCGTCTCGGGCGTGCGGGGGCTGGTCGTCACCAGCCGCTTGAGGGTGAGCGTCGTGTCCATCTCGGCGAACATCCGCTCGATGAGCGCGCGCGGCAGCACGACCGAGGCCGGAGCCGACGCGTGATCGACCATGATGCCGGCGAACTGCCCTTGCAGCACGTATTGCAGGATGGCGGGGGATGCCTGCCCCATCGCCGAAGTCGCCGTGTCGCCGTCGGCGTTCACCGCCGCGGCCAGCGCCTCGCCAGAGCTGTAGACCATCACGTACTGGCCGTCATCGCGCGTGGCGATCGCCAACGGCAGCTCGGCACCCGCGCCGACGAGCTCTTGCGCGTTGCCCTTGACCCGCAGGTACGCGTTGCCCTGCAGCAGCTGGCGGGCGACGTTGAGGATCTCGTGACCTTCGGGGTTCTCCCCCAGCGCAGCAAGCGCCGCGCGCAGCACGACGTTGTCCGGCAAGCCGGGGATGCTCTCGCTGGGCGGCGGGGCCTCCCCGGTCAGAACCGCAGGCGACACGGCCGGAGCGGCCGCGTCGGCCGGAGCGCTCGCTCCGAAACCGCCGTACGACGACGTCGAGATCCCGACCTGCGGCACGGATTCGGCGGCTGCGGCATCCTGGCCATCGGCATCGTCTGCGACGCCGCTCGACGCGCCCGCGGCCTCGCCGGGCGTCACGGCGGCATCGTCGGGCGTCGCGTTCTCAGCGGGCTGCGCCGACGGGTCGGTGGACGTCTCGTCCGCCGCCTCTGGGGCCGCAGGAGAGGCCTCGGTGCCGGTCGTCTTCGAGCCACGTGAGAAAAGCGCCATTGTCCAACCCTAACCCGGCGGGCGCCGTCGCCCGATCCGTCTTCGCCCTGTGCGGGTGGGGGAAGAACCCTCGACCCACGTTCTTCTAGAGTTTCTCGATCGGTGCGATCTTTATGAGAAGTTTCTTCGCCCCTGCCGCATCGAACCGCACGTGCGCGACGCGTTTCGCGCCCTCGCCGGTGACGGCATCCACGATGCCCTCGCCGAAGTCCTCGTGCCGGATGCGGTCGCCTGACGCCAGCTGCATATCGCCGTTGTCGCGCACACGTGCGGGAATGCGGTTCGCGAACTTCTCCATCGACGTCGACTTCGGCTTCAGAGCCGGGATGTCGTCGCCGCGGCGCTGCCCCCAGGGTCGCCTGGCGTTCAGCGCCCGCGACTGCGTGCCGCCGCGCGAGTTCACATCACCGGGCGACTGCCGCCAGTCGATCAGTTCGGGCGGAACCTCTTGCAGGAAGCGGCTGGGCATGGCCACCGACACTTCGCCGAACTGCGCGCGCGTCATCGCCAGCGTCAGATACAGTCGCTGGCGCGCACGGGTCACGCCCACATAGAACAGGCGTCGCTCTTCGGCCGGTCCCCCCGGTTCACCCGCCGAGATGCGGTGCGGGATCAGGTCTTCCTCCACACCGGTGAGGAACACGGCGTCGTACTCGAGACCCTTCGCCGTGTGCAGCGTCATCAGCGAGACCGTGCCCGATGCGTCATCGAGGCCATCGGAGTCGGAGACCAGCGCCACCTCGGTGAGAAAGTCCAGCAGCGTGCCCTCGGGGTTGTTGCGGGCGAACTCACGTGCGACGGCGACGAACTCGTCGAGGTTCTCCAGCCGCGCCTCGTCCTGCGGGTCACGGCTCATGCGCAGCGCGTCACGGTAGCCGCTCTTCTCCATCAGCAGCGACAGGCCCTCGCCCACTGCCGTCGGCGGGGCGACCTCACCCGACGAGGGCAGCATGATCTCGGATGCCTCGGCCAGCACCGCGTCCAGGCGCGCCACGGCGGTCTGCAGCTTCGGTCCGAGCCCGATCGCCGAGGCATTGGCCAGAGCATCCCGGAACAGGATCTGCTCGGAGCCGGCGTAGCGGGCGATGGTCTCCACCGTCACGTCGCCGATGCCGCGCTTGGGCTTGTTGATGATGCGGCGCAGGGCCATCTCGTCGGCCGGATTGGCGACCGCCGTCAGATAGGCCAGGGCGTCTTTGATCTCGGCCCGCTCGTAGAACCGCGTGCCGCCCATGATCTTGTAGGGGATGGCCGCGCGGATGAAGATCTCTTCCAGCGCACGCGACTGCGAGTTGGTGCGGTAGAACACCGCCATCTCGCCGTACCCCTTGCCCTGCCCGCGCAGAACCTCGATCTCATCGGCGACGAACTGTGCCTCGTCGTGCTGCGAATACCCCGTATAGCCGACGATCTTCTCGCCGGCGCCGACATCGGTCCACAGCCGCTTGTCTTTGCGGTCGAAGTTGTGGCTGATCACGGCATTGGCCGCGCTGAGGATGTTCTGCGTCGAGCGGTAGTTCTGCTCGAGCAGAACGACCTTGGCGCCCGGATAGTCGCGTTCGAACTCGGTGATGTTGCGAATGTCGGCACCGCGGAACGCGTAGATCGACTGATCGGAGTCGCCGACGACGGTCAGCGACGCCGGCTCGAGCTCGGGCGCCTGTTCGGGCTCGAAGATCATCATTCCGCCGGCGGCGTACGGCTCGGCGGCCCGACCGACCACCGGTTTGGTGAGCTCGTGGATGAGCGCGTACTGCGCGTGGTTCGTGTCCTGGTATTCGTCGACGAGGATGTGTCGGAACCGCCGGCGGTAGACGTCGGCGATGTGCGGGAACGCGCGGAACAGGTACACGGTCTGGCCGATGAGGTCATCGAAGTCGAAGGCGTTGGCCTTGCGCAGCGCGCGCTGGTAGTCGCTGAACACCTCGGCGAATTTGTGCTCGGCGGGGTCGGACATGTTCGCGTCGCGTGCGAACGATTCGGCATCGGCCAGCTCGTTCTTCAGCTTCGAGATGCGGCTCTGCACCGACCCGGGCGTCAGGCCGAAGGCATCTGCCTCGTGCTCTTTGACCAGGCGCTTGATCAGCGCGCGCGAGTCGCCCGAGTCATAGATCGTGAACGACTTCGTGAACCCGAACTGCTCGGCCTCGCGTCGCAGGATGCGCACGCAGGCGGAGTGGAAGGTCGAGATCCACATGCCCTGCGCGTGCTGCCCGATCAGCTGCTGCACGCGATCGCGCATCTCGCCGGCGGCCTTGTTCGTGAATGTGATGGCCAGGATCTGGCTGGGCCATGCCTCCTTGTTGCGCAGCAGCGACGCGATGCGGTGGGTGAGCACGCGCGTCTTGCCGGAACCTGCGCCGGCCACGATCAGCAGCGCCCGCCCGCGGTAGACCACGGCCTCGCGCTGCTGTGGGTTCAATCCCTCGAGCAGATCGGCGTCGGGGCGGCTCGTGCCGGCGCCGGAACCTGCGCGCGGGCCGGTATCGCCGCCGACGATGATGGGCGTGGAAGCATCGGTCATGGCCCTTCGAGTCTAGGCGCGCGCACCGACACCGGCCGTCGCAGGGAGCCGCGCCAGGATGTCGGCGGCCGCGCTTAGAGTTCCCCGTATGGATGCCCGCATCACCTTCATCACTCTCGCCGTCGCCGACCTGGCGGCCTCGCGCCGCTTCTACGTCGACGGCCTCGGCTGGCAGCCCGCATTCGAGGCCGAGGGCGAGGTGATGTTCTTCCGGGTCGGCCCGACGATCATGCTGTCGCTGTGGAGCCGCGCGGGCTTCGAAGCCGAAGTCGGACCATTGCCGCCCGGTGGCGGCATCCCGCCCCTCGCGCTGGCCCACAACATGCCCGACACTGCCGGGGTCGACGCCGTGATGAGGGATGCCGCGGCCGCCGGTGCCCAGATCGTCACGCCCGCCCGGCAACGGGACTGGGGCGGGTACTCCGGCTACTTCGCCGATCCCGATGGGTTCCGGTGGGAGGTGGCATGCAACCCCGGGCCGCTCGGGGTCGAACTCATGCAGGCGGCAGGGCTGGTGTAAGCAGACCTCAGCGCAGAACCGGTCGGCGCACGGCATCCCACCGCACGGCGAGCAGCGCGCCCACGACGAACACCACGAGTCCGGCGACCACCGCCAGCCAGGCGGCCCCGGTCGGGACCTCGATCTGCAGAGCGACGGCGAGTGCGCTGACCAGTCCCGACGGCATGAGGTCGGTGCGATCGCTGAGCAGCGTGAGCGCGCGGTCGAAGCCCGTCGTCACGACCGCGATGGCCCCCACTGTGCCGGCGGCTCCCACCGCGCACAGCACGGCCCCGACGCCGCGTCTCGCGCCGAGCTGCGCGAACAGCGACCACGCCGCCGCCACGAACAGCCAGAGAAAAAGCGCGACCGCGACGGTGACGTACAGTCCACGCGCCGCGGCCAGTTGCCAGAAGGCGTACCAGTATCCGCCCGGTCCGTCGATGGCGAGGGCGATGAGGGTGACCGTGCAGCGGAGCATCACCACTCCCCCGACGGCCGCCATCACCGGCCACGGCGAGCGCCCGCGCACCACGATGCGCAGCGCCAGGGCGAACACCGTCCACGCACCGATGACGATGGCGAGCCGCATCCATCCCACGAACGAGGACTGCACCGCCCGCGTCGCGATCAACAGCGCCACAGGCACCGCGAACAGCAGCCAGCGGTCCAGCAGCAGCATCCCCAGCGTCGACTCGCGCGCCCGCCATGGCCTGGTGGATGCGAGCCACGTCGCACGTGCCGCGGCAGCACCGGGGCGCGCCACGAGGCTCGTGCGCGCTGACAGGATCCCGATGAGCACCCACGCGAGCGCAAGCACGAGGAGAATCCGGGCGAGCCACGCCATCGTCCGGTCGGCGGGGGCGATCGGCTCGGGCGATGCACCACCGGTGAACGGGTGGTCTTCGATCGCACCGGCGAGGACGACAGCGGCACCGGCGCCGAGCGCCAGCAAGAGAACGACGAGGACGAGCGCGAGGATGCCACGTCTGCCCGCCGTCGTCATGAATCGAGTTTACCGGGCGCCGGCGTCACCACTCGAACGCGGTCACACCGTGCACCTGCACACGGGACGCGGCACGAGGCAGCGGGTGCGGAACGAGACCGCGGACGCAGAACGAGCCAGCGCGACCCGGAGCAGCAGACGCACAACGAAACCGCGGATGCCGAATGAGATCGCGCGCGCAGGGGCCGCGTGCCCCCGCGCTACCCAAATCGGCATCCGCTACCGCAAAAAACAGGGTCGAACGCAGAACAAGGCAGCGCGACCCGAACAAGCAGCCACAGAACAGGTGCACCCAGTGGATACGCACGCAGACCGCATACTCTGGCGGAAAGCAGACGAAGGAGCCGCCGATGACTGTTCGTCACTGGGCGCCGGCCGCCGGCATCCTGGTTCTGATGCTCACTGGATGCGCGGGAGGTATGAACACGCCCACGGATCAGCCGACGCCGCCCAGCCGGAGCGAACCGTCAACACCGCACGCGACGCCGCCAAACCCGTCGATCGTCCCGTCAGCGCGATGGGCGGCGATTAAGGACGACCTCGTCTCTCGCGGAGTGCATGGCGCACCCGCCCTGGTCTCGGCCGAAGCCGTCACCTGGCGAAGCGGCGCGCTGGGCTGCCCGCAACCGGGCATGCAGTACACCCAGTCGCTGATCGACGGCATGCAGGTGATCGTCGAAGCCGCCGGCAGACGATACGACTACCGGTTCGGCACGAGCGACAAGCCGCTGCTGTGCGAGGGGATGCACACCCCGCGGTCCACGAACCGCTGAACGAACGATGTCTCTCGCTCCGCCGCGGTCCGATGCTCTCGTGCGGTGTGCGAGCATACTTGCGATGGACAACGCCGACATCGAAGAACTCCGCACGCTGCGCGCCCGCGCGTATGGGCCTGCTCCCGACATCGCGAACGATGCAGTCGCCGTGCGCCGCCTCGCCGAGCTCGAGACCGCCGCGCGCGCCGCACGACCTCGGTCGGCGACGGTGAATCGGGATGCCGCGGCCAGCGCGACCACGTCGTCGACGGCGGCGGCGGCAGTGGCGGCGGCCACGGCTGCTGCATCCGTCGTCCCGCCGGGCCGCCCCCGCCGTCCCCAGGACGCGATGCGTCCGCGTCCCCCACCGCGCCCGCGGCCCCCGCCTCACCCGGGTCGCCGATGTCCCAGCCGACACCGCTGGCTGAGCCGATCGTCGTGGCCACCGACGGTGCCGCCGACTGTGCACAGCCGAACTCCGCCGGCGCGCAGGCGGCCCCGCGCCGATGGCTCCTCTCGCGAGGATTCGCCGTCCTGTGGGGGCATCGCTCGTCGCCGTCGCAGGGGTCGCTGCGGGACTCGCCTTCGCGGCCACCTGGGTCATGCCGATCGCGGTGCACACCGACGCGCGCCAGATCGCGACCCTCACTCCGGTCCAGGGCTTCGAATGGCCCTCGCAGCTGCTCGGCAATGCCGGGAAGAATGGCAACGGATACGAGTTCCACGGGCTCACCGTGATCAGCACGGAGACCGACATCTTCTCCGGCCACACGGACCGCACCTGCCTGGTGGCGGTGCCCTCTGCGAGTCTGCACAGCGACTCCGCCGGGATCACGGGTCCGCTCGTGTACGGGTGCGGCGCGGGCACCTTCCCCGCCACCGCGCAGACCGTTGTGACCAAAGAGATGCCCCAGGAGTTGCGTGACGTGGTGCCCGTCGGCAGCGCTCTGCAGTTCATCCTGGACGGTGACCGCGTCGGCGTCTACTCCGACGCGAAGCAGTGAACGTCGTCACACGCGGTCACCGGGATTCACGCACCGAAACGTCTGGGCGCGACGACGGAGCCCGCGCATAGCCTGGGCGTATCGCGACGATCCGGGTGGCCCCGGGCGCCGGTTCATAACCGGTCGTGCAGCGGGTTCGACTCCCGCCGTCGCGTCGACTCCTGGCCCCGGAGCCTCTATTTCGAGAGGAACGCCGGGCTAAGGTCGGAGTGTGAAGCGAATGTGGCCACTCCTCGTCGTCGGCGTGATCCTGATCGCCGTCGGGCTGGTGTGGACCTTGCAGGGTTTCAACGTGCTGGGCGGGTCAGCGATGAGCGGATCCTCGCTGTGGGCCACGGTCGGTCCGATCGTCGTCCTGATCGGCATCGTGTTGATCGTGATCGTGATCGCGATCGCGATGCGTCGCCGTCGCGGGCGTCGCTGACGATCGCCGCGTACCCGCGGCCGTGTGTGCGCCGGCGTGCGCCTCGCGTTCTAGTCCACGTGTACGACGTCATAGACGAGCCTCGTGAGGCCCGCGCCGACTGTCTCAGTCGAGCGAAGCCGCAGCGATCGCTCCATGCTCGCGCCGTCGAACAGGCGCTTGCCCGACCCTGCCACGACCGGGAACACGGTCAGGTGCAGCTCGTCGACCAGATCGTGCTCGAGCAGCGTCTGCACCAGCAGGCGGCTCGCGTACGTCAGGATCGTGCCGTCGATGCGGGCCTTGAGCGCCCGTACCTCGTCGACGACGTCGCCGCGCAGCACCGTCCCGTTGACCCAGACCGACGTGGCGATCGTGGACGAGACGACATACTTCGGCAGGCTGCGGCTCCAGTCCGCCCACTCCCCCGGCATCGTGTTCCAGCGTGCGCCGAAGTACGCGTCGCTGCGGCGTCCCATCAGCAGCGCCGACGCCTCGCGCGCCTCGGCGAATTCGGCGTCCGCCCACACCGGACGGTCCTCGCCCATCCCACGGATGAACCACCCGCCGCCTCCCTCGATTCCGTCGTCGCCGGTCGGGTCCTCGGTGACGCCGTCCAGCGTCATGTTCTCACTGACGATCAGCTTTCCCATGGCCTTGCTCCTCTCACGCGGTGATGCGTTCGATGTATCGACACCCGGCATCCCGAAAACCGGGCGCTGACATCGCGCCCAGTTCTGCCCACGGGCGGTGTCTGCATGCACAGATCAGTGACCGGTTGCACAGGCCGAAAACGGAGACGACGATGACCCTTGTGATGGATGACGCGATGACACGCGCACGCGCGGGCGACGGTGATGCGTTCCGCGAGCTCACCGAGCCGCACACCCACGAACTTCTCGTGCACTGCTACCGGATGCTGGGCTCGCTGCAGGACGCCGAAGACGCGTTGCAGGAGACCCTGCTGGCAGCGTGGCAGGGTCTGCACGCGTTCGAAGGCCGGTCATCCTTGCGCACGTGGCTGTACCGAGTCGCCACGAACAGGTGCCTGAACGCGCGGCGCGCAGCAGGTCGGCGGCACGCGCAGGAGTGGAACGTGCCGGGCCTGATCCCGCCCGAGCCCTCCCAGCTCGGCGAGGTCGTGTGGCTCGAGCCGCTGCCCGACGCCGTCGATGCGACGGCGGAGGCGCTCGGCCCCGAAGCCCGGTACGAGCAGACCGAGGCGATCTCGATCGCATTCGTCCGCGCGCTGCAGCTGCTGCCGCCGCGACAGCTCGCCGTGCTGCTGCTGCGCGACGTGCTGGGCTTTCACGCCGCGGAGGTCGCCGGCATGCTCGGCGCGACCGTCGAGTCGGTCAACAGCCTGCTCAAGCGCGCGCGCTCGGGTCTGCGGCACAATCGCGTCGACATCGACGCCGAGCCGGCCCCGGCACGCCACTCGGCGGCCGAGCGCAGCATCCTGACCGCCTTCGTCACCGCCTACCAAGCAGGAGATGTCGACGCGATCGTGGCCCTCCTGACCGACGACGCCTTCATGTCGATGCCGCCGATCGCCCTCGAATACGTCGGTCGGACGGCCGTCGGCGCGTTCTGCGCGGCCCTGTTCGGCTCGGGCCGTACGTTCGAACTCGAACTCACCGGCGCCAACGGGCAGCCGGCCTTCGGCATCTACACGCGCACGCCCGACGGAACCCGCGTCGGGACCGGACTGCTCGTGCTCACCCTCGCCGGCGACCGTGTGTCGGCGATGGACTGGTTCGAGGCGGCCCTGCTGCCGCGCTTCGGACTGCCGCGGACTATGGCGTGACGCCGGTGAGCCGTTCGGGGTCCAGGAACAGCAGTGAGTCCAACGCGTCCTCAGTGCCGGTCACGAGAAGGCGGACGTCGTTGTCGCCGGGCTCGACCGTCCAGCCGACGTAGCTGCAGCATTCCCGCTCGGCGTCGGTCAGGTCGGTCAGTCGCGTGATCGCGTCATCATCGCGCTCGTACCGCAGAGTGAGCGCCCCCTCGGTGCGACGCCGTTCGATCAGGTGGTCCTCTGCCAGCGCCTGCCACCGCGCAACGCGCCTTCCGCCCTCGGCAAGGGGCAGCGAACACGCGATCGGCAGTCCCACGGGTACCTCTGAGCGTTCCTTCTCATCCATGACCAGCACTCACTTCCGTCATCCGATCGAACGACGGCGACGCGACGGGGATTCCCGCCCGCCGAGGTCATGCGCCCCGTCACGCCACCAGCCGCTCACACGCGGCGGAACTGTGCCGCGCCGAGGTCGGGGTGATCGACGAACACGCCGTCCACACCGGTGCCTTGCAGCCTCGCCCATTCGCCGACGTAGTCCCCGTATGCCGCGTCGCCCTCGCGCGACCGGAACGTCCGTGACAGAAAAGCGTTCTCGGGACGGCACGTCCACGTGAACACGACGAGCCCCCGCTCGTGCGCATCGGCCACGATCTCGGCACCCCCGCGCTTGCCGGCACCGTGCCTGCCCAGCAGCATCGCCTTGTCGAGGCTGATTCCGCCGACGCCCGCGGGCAGCGCGTCGAGCCCCGCCGGGGTCACCACCGACGCGAAGTCCGGCGCCGACGCTCCGCGAGCGGCGACGAGGTCGGCCGGTCGGCCGCGCGATTCGAGCAGGTACACGGACGGCGCGACGATGCCTCGCTCACGCACCTGCCCGAGCACGGTCGATTCGAACGACTCGATGACAAGAGGGCGGATGCCGTCGGCCCAGCCCGCCCGGCGCAGTTCATCGGCGACCAACTGCGCCAGGTCCCAGCCCAGGCCGGCGAAGTACGTCGCGTGCTTGATCTCGACAACGACCCCGCCCCCGGCGGCGGCGGCCAGGTCGAGCACGTCGCGCAGGCGCAGGATCGGCTCTGCGCCGTCGTAGGCGGTGTTGCCCGGTCGCAGCGTCGGCAGCCGCTCGCGGCACCGCAGCCTCGACAGCTCATCCCAGGTGAAGTCCTCGGTGAACCAGCCCGTGACCCGATGGCCATCGATGCGCTTCGTCGTGCGGCGCGCGGCGAACTCGGGTCGGGATGCCACATCCGTCGTGGTCGACACCTCGTTCTCATGGCGCACCACGAGCACGCCGTCTGAGGTGACCACGACGTCGGGCTCGACGGCATCCACCCCCATGTGAAACGCGAGTTCGTACGAGGAGCGGGTGTGCTCGGGACGATATCCGGGCGCACCGCGGTGACCGATGATCTGGGGCGCGAGGGTCGGCACGGACCCAGGCTACGGGGGTGGCGCTGTTCACTGTCAGCTCAAAGGCGAATCCCAGCCGATCCGTGCGCAATGTCGGGCCGCCCCGGTATCGTGGGGTGCACAGCAGAGTGCTGTCACAGCTATCCGTGGAGAGTGCGAGCATGCCGTCGGCAAACCCCGCCTTCAACAACCCCGCGTTCCAGGAGCCCCGCGCGGTCAAGTCCTACCCCGGCGGCCCGGCCGCCGCCACGATCGGCGGCACATCGCAGACCGGGCAGATGGCGCAGGCCGCGTCGGTGAACGCCCAGCTTGAGGGGCAGTTCGCCGCTCCGGCCGCAGGTGCCATCGACACCGACCGCATGACGGTCGAAGACACCGTCCTGAAGACGATCGGCCTGTTCGCCGTGCTGGTCGTCCTGGCCGTCGTCGGCTGGGTCTGGTCGATGTCGGCGGTCTCGGTCGCCAACCCGTCGCCCACGATGATTCCGTGGATCGTCGGCCTGGTCGGCGGTTTCGCCCTGGCCATGGTGATCTCGTTCTCCAAGACGGTGCGTCCCGCGCTCATCTTCGCCTACGCCGCGTTCGAGGGCCTGTTCGTCGGTGCGATCTCGGCGTTCTTCGAGTTCCTGTTCCCCGGAATCGTTCTGCAGGCAACGCTGGCCACGCTCGCCGTGGTGGGCGTGACGCTGGCCCTGTTCGCCAGCGGCAAGATCCGCGCATCCAAGCGCGCCACCAAGATCTGGATGATCGCGATGATCGGCTACCTGGTCTTCTCGCTCATCAACGTCGGCATGATGATGTTCGGAGCCTTCCCGGCTGGTTCGGGCGGCGCGTTCGGCCTGCTAAGCAGCGTGAAGATCCTCGGCATCCCCCTGGGGCTCATCATCGGCGTGTTCGTGGTCATCATGGCGGCGTACTCGCTGGTGCAGGACTTCGACTTCATCCAGCAGGGTGTACGCAACCGCGCTCCCCGCAAGTACGGCTGGCTCGGCGGCTTCGGCATCATGGTCACCGTCGTCTGGCTCTACATCGAGATCCTGCGCATCATCGCGATCGCGCGAAGCAACTAGCTCTCGTCGCACGAAGGGACCGTCCACCCGGGCGGTCCCTTCGTCGTTGCGCCAGTGGGCGGTGAACAGTGGGCGGCCGATCGCGTCTCCAGCGCCGGACGACCTCGTTCCCAACGGGAACCGTCCTCATTCAGTCGACGCGTTTGACCAACAACGCGCCGCTTCGTTGCAAAACGCGTCGACCGAACGACAGGCGCTCGCGTTCAGTCGACGCGATTCACCTCCGATGTCACCCAGGAGCCGTCAAACGCGCCGACTCAACGCCGGACGAACCCGCGACAGCGCGACAGCGCGAACGCGCGGCGGCGCGAAAACGCGGCAGCTGGCGAACGCAAGGGGGTGGCCGCGGCATCCCCCGGCCGCTAGCGTTGCGGGCATGAGCGGTTCGGACGAAACGCACATCGAGGTCGCCGGGCAGGACGTGCGCGTCTCTCACCCCGACAAGATCGTGTTCCCCGAGCCCGGGCTGACCAAGCTCGGGCTCGTCGAGTACTACCTTGCGGTCGCCGAGGGCGCCCTGCGCGGCGCCGGCGGGCGTCCGCTGGTGCTCAAGCGCTTCGTGAAGGGCATCGACGCCGAGCCGTTCTTCCAGAAGCGCGTGCCCAAGAACCACCCCGCCTACATCGACACTGCCACGCTGCGGTATGCGTCGGGTACAGCTGCCGAAGAGGCGGTGATCCGGGATGCCGCAGGCCTGGCCTGGATCGTAGGTCTCGGCTGCCTCGACCTGAACCCGCACGCGGTGCGTGCGGAGGATCTCGACCACCCCGACGAGCTGCGCGTGGACCTCGACCCGATGCCCGGAGTGGACTGGTCGCAGATCGTCGACGTCGCATTCGTGGTGCGCGATGTGCTCGCCGATGCCGGCCTGGTCGGCTGGCCGAAGACCAGCGGGTCGCGCGGCATCCACATCCTGGTGCGGATTCGGCCGGAGTGGGACTTTCGCGAGGTCCGCTCGGCCGCGCAGGCCCTGGCGCGCGACGTCGAGGCCCGGGCGCCCGGACTGGCGACCGCCCGCTGGTGGAAGGAAGAGCGCGGCGAGAGCGTGTTCGTCGATTTCAACCAGAACGCCAAGGACCGGACCGTGGCATCCGCCTACTCGGTGCGAGCCCGGCCCGACGCCCGGGTGTCGATGCCACTGCGCTGGGACGAGCTGCGCACGCGACGGCCTCAGGAGTTCACCGCCCTGACGGTGCCCGGGTTGTTCGCACAGCACGGCGACGCGCACGCCGACATGGACGACACGCCCGGGTCGCTCGAGGGCCTGCTGCAGCTTGCCGAGAGCCTGGGACCGGCGGAGAAGCCGCCGCGCCGTGCGGACGGTACGGGCCGGCGGCAGTCGTCCATGCCGCTGATCGAGATCGCCCGCACGAAGACCCGGCCCGAGGCCGACTCCGCGCTCGCGCAGTGGCAGCAGGCGCACGCGGAGGTGGCCCGGATGCTCCACCCCGCCGACGTGCTCATGGACGGCATGCGCGGCTCGAGCTCGCAGTGGTACCGAGTGCGCGTCAATCTGCAGCACGTGCCGGAGGCCGATCGCCCGCAGCAGGAGCCGCTGCTGGCCGACTACGACCCCTGGGCCTGACCGGTCAGGCGCGCGAGTCCGTAATCGAAGGCGGCGTCGATGCCGTCGCCCAGTCGGAAGGCTCCGGCCAGCTCCATGCTGATGAATCCTGTCGCCCACGCGGTCACCAGGCGTGCTTCCTCGAGCGCGTGCTCGTCACCGACGGCGTCGCGCGCGGCGCGCAGGACCGGCTCGACGGCGCGCCTCTTCTCGTCGGACGCGGCATCCCCCGCGAAGATGAGCCGGAAACCCTCCGGCCGATCATGGGCGAAGGCCCGATAGGCACGCGCCAGCGCCGCCAGCATACAGTCCGATGCACCGAGCCGATCAGCGAGCTCGTCGGCGTTCGCGCGCACCACGAGCTCCAGCAGTGCGTCTCGGTCGCGCACCCGCTTGTACAGCGACGGCGCACGCACGCCGACGCGAGTGGCGACGGCCTGCATGGTGACCGCCGCCGGTCCCCCCTCCTCGAGCAGATCACGGGCGGCGTCGACGATCTGGCGCTGAGACGTGCGCTCGGGTGTGGGCACGACACTCTCCTCACGAGGTCTTCACGATGGCTATTGACATAAGCCATCATAGCTACTTATCGTAGCCATGCAATCGACATCGGGAGACGTCATGGAACTCGCACCGCACCTGCACCGCATCGGCAACGACATCATCGCCGCCTATCTGATCGTGACCGCCGACGGCATCACCGTGATCGACGCTGGCCTGTCCGGACACTGGAACGACCTGCAAGACGAACTGCACACGATGGGTCGGTCACTCACCGACATCCGGGGTCTGATCCTCACCCACGGTGACTCGGACCACGTCGGATTCGCGGAGCGTCTGCGACGCGAGACCGGCGCACCGGTCTATGTGCACGGGGCCGACGCCGACCGCGCGCGCGGTGGCAAGACACCCAAGACCGAGTGGGGCACGATGAAGATCGGCGCCCTCGTCGGCTTCGTCGCCTACAGCATCCGGAAGGGCGGAATGCGCACGACGTGGCTGACCGAACTGGTCGACGTGCACGACGGCGACGAGCTCGACCTGCCCGGTGCCCCGCGCGTGATCTCCACGCCCGGGCACTCCCCCGGCAGCATCTCGGTGTACTCGCCGCTAGTGCGCGCGGTCTTCGTCGGGGATGGCCTCACGACCCGCCACGTGCTCACCGGCACAGCCGGCCCGGCTCCGGCACCCTTCACCGACGATCCCGCGCAGGCGCTGGCATCCCTCGACCGGATCGCGCACCTCGACGCCGACTGGGTGCTGCCGGGGCACGGCACACCCTGGCACGGCACGCCCGAGCGCATCGTCGAAGAAGTGCGCCGGGCCGCCGCTCGTTGAGCGTGGGCCGCAGCGACGAACGACCGCGATGTGAGAGCGCTCAGGCGCGTCGGGAAGGATGCCGCAGCGCGGCCGTGAGCGCCTCGACGAGCGCGGGGCGCACGGCCCCAGGCGCAAAGCGCCGGGCCGCCTCGCGCGCGGCGCGCGCCAGCGCCGCGGCACGCTCCGGGTCGCGCAGCATCGCGATCACCGCATCGGCGAGAGCGTCGACATCGCCGCGGGGCACCAGCACGCCGCCCTGGCCGATCACCTCGCGCGGGCCGTACTTCGCGTCGAACGACACGACCGGAAGGCCCCGCGCCAGCGCCTCGGCGATCGACAGTCCCTGTCCCTCGAACGCCGCCGAGACGAGCATGAGCGTCGCCGCCTCGAACGCGGCATCGCGAGCGGCGGGGTCGACGGCACCGCGCAGGTGCACGACATCCGCCAGTTTCTGCTCGTCGATCTGCTGCTGCAGCCGCTCGCGCAGCGGGCCGTCTCCGTAGATGTCGAGCGTCGCCTCGGGCACGGCGGCGTGCACGCGCGCGAACGCGTCGACGGCACGGTCCACCCGCTTCTGATCGGCGAGCCGGCCCACCATCACCACACGCGCCCCCGCCCGTGGGGAACCGGGCTCGGGTCCGAGGTCGATCGGCGAGGGCACCACCCGAAAACCTTCGTCGACGCCGAACCTGTCGGCGACATCGTCCAGCTGAGCCTGGGTAGGCCACAGCACGGCGTCATACGCGTGCACGTGCTCGAGCCATCGCTGCCACGGCGGCGCGAGAGCCGCTGCCGGGTCGTCGTAGGGCGCCGGCAGATGCGAGTTGTGCACGGTGTGCACGAGTCGCACGTTCGGGTCGTCCCAGTCCACGAGCAGCTCGCCCACCTGCCGGGACTCGCAGATCACCACGACGACGCGCTGCGGGTCATCGCGGCGGAGTTCGGCGATCACGTGCCCGAGCCACGCACGATACAGGCCGCGGAATCCGGCCAGCACACGGTCAGCCTCGGGTCCGCCTTCCGCCGCATGCACGACGACCGGCGCGTCGGTCAGGTGCCACGCCGGGTCGTTCTCGATCACCGGCAGCTCGATCAGTGGCCGGGCCGCGGCATCCCGAATCTGCCGGTAGTCGCGCTGCGGATCCGCCGCGCCCTGCTCATGCGCCGCCGGTGCGTCCGCGCCCTGCTGGGCAGCAGAGCGCAGCCACGACGGATCGGCGATGGCGTCGTCGAACAGGTTGCGCCATGCTGCAGCATCCGGCAGCAACCCGCGGGCGACGAGTTCGTCCCGCCACTGCGCGTGCGTGGCCGGGTCTGCAGCATCCACCGTCAACAGCACGGGATGCCGCGCCCCGGCCGCCGCGAGCTGGGTGACCCTGCTCGGCACGGCCACGGCGAAGCCGCCGTCCAGCGCCGGCGCGACGCGACTGGCGAGCACGAGATAGGCGGCATCGGGAAGGGAGTGCTCGGGCTGGGTCACACGTCCATCCTGCCCGCCCCTGCCCTCACAGACATCGGAGCATCCCGCGGACTACTCCCACTCGATCGTGGCCGGGGGCTTGCTCGTCACATCGAGAGTCACGCGGTTGATCTCTCGCACCTCGTTCGTGATGCGGTTCGAGATCCGCGCCAGCACGTCGTACGGCAGGCGCGTCCAGTCGGCGGTCATCGCATCCTCGCTCGAGACCGGGCGCAGCACGATCGGGTGCCCGTACGTGCGACCATCGCCCTGCACGCCCACCGAGTGCACATCGGCCAGCAGCACGACCGGGCACTGCCAGATCTCGCCGTCCAGGCCCGCCGCGGTCAGCTCCTGGCGGGCTATCGCGTCGGCTTCGCGCAGGATCTCGAGTCGTTCGCGGGTCACCTCCCCGATGATCCGGATGCCGAGGCCCGGCCCCGGGAACGGCTGACGGCCGACGATCCCCTCGGGAATGCCGAGTTCGCGCCCGATCGCGCGCACCTCGTCTTTGAACAGGGTGCGCAGCGGTTCGATGAGCTCGAAGTCGAGGTCGTCGGGCAGCCCGCCCACGTTGTGGTGGCTCTTGATGTTCGCGGTGCCGCTGCCGCCGCCGGACTCGACCACGTCGGGGTAGAGAGTGCCCTGCACGAGGAACTTGATCGGCGCGCCGCCCGCTGCTTCTGCCTCGGCGACCAGATCGCGCTGCACTTTCTCGAACGCGCGGATGAACTCGCGACCGATGACCTTGCGCTTCTCTTCGGGGTCGGTGACCCCGGCGAGGTGCCCGAGGAACGTGTCTGCCGCGTCGACGGTGATCAGGCGCACACCCGTCGAGGCGACGTAATCGTGCTCGACCTGTTCGCGCTCGCCCTTGCGCAGCAGTCCGTGGTCGACGAAGACGGCGGTGAGCTGGTCGCCGATCGCCTTGTGCACGAGTGCGGTCGACACGGCCGAGTCGACGCCGCCCGACAGCGCGGAGATGACGCGCGCATCGCCCACCTGGGCGCGGATGCGCTCGACCTGCTCGGCGATGACGTTGTCGCTGTTCCAGTCGGCGGCAAGACCGGCCGCGCGGTGCAGGAAGTTCTCGATCACGCGCTGACCGTGCGTGGAGTGCTTGACCTCGGGATGCCACTGCACGCCGTACAGGCCCCGCTCAACGTTGCTGAAGGCGGCGACGTCGGTGGCCGCCGTCCTGGCCAGCACCGTGAAGCCCTCGGGCGCTTCGGCGACCTGGTCGCCGTGACTCATCCACACGTTCTGCGCGGCGGGTGTGCCTTCCAGCAGCACGCCGGGCTCGCCCGTGATCGTGGCATCGGTCGCCCCGTACTCGCGCAGCCCCGTGTTGGCCACGCGGCCGCCGAGGGCCTGGGCCATGATCTGGAAGCCGTAGCAGATGCCCAGGGTCGGCACGCCGAGGTCGAACACACCCGGGTCCAGCCGCGGAGCACCCTGCTCGTACACCGACGAGGGGCCACCGGTGAGGATGATCCCGACAGGGTTGCGCGCGGCGATGTCGGCGGCGGTCGCGTCATGCGGCACGATCTCGCTGTAGACGCCGGCCTCGCGCACGCGACGCGCGATCAGCTGGGCGTACTGTGCGCCGAAATCGACGACGAGCACCGGTCGCTGCGCGGTGTCGAGCCCCGCGGTCTGGTCGTCGGCAGATGCGGAGGTGTCGGTCACCGTGCTCCTTCAGAGGCGGGGGTCGGGGAATCGGATGCCGCAGCCTCACGATCGGCGAGGTAGTGCTTGACGTCGCGGGCGACGATGGCTTCCATGATGAACGAGAGGAAGGGCACGACACCACCGGCGGCCAGCATGATGAAGCGCCAGAGCTGCCAGCGCATCAGGCTCCACACGCGGAAGCAGCTGAACAGGTAGACGACGTAGAACCACCCGTGCACGACGAGGATCGTCATGTTCACGTTCAGGCCGTCGCCGGTCGACTCGCCGCTGGGCGCGACCGGCGAGAAGAAGAGGAAGCCGCCCGACCCGCCGAGGAAGAGCTCGTAGCCGAACCCGTATTTCATCACCATCTCACCGACCAGCAGCAGCAGGAAGGTACCGGTGATGATGGAGCAGATCTGATAGAACGTCAGTGCGCCACGGATGGCAGGAAAAGACGCCAGCTTCGGGGCCAGGGGCATGGTGCCAGTCTACCTGTGGGACTCCGGGTCCTCGTCGGGACAGGATGCCGCCGCCGCGGCATCCTGCATCTCCTCGACTTCTTTCTCCCACGCGTCTTTGGCGAGGCGATACCAGAGGTAGAACGCGAAGCCGGCGAACACCGCCCATTCGGCGGCGTAGAAGAGGTTCAGCCAGTTCAGTCCGCCGCCGTCGGCCGGGCGGGGCGACGCGATCGCGTCCAGTCCGCCCAGGGGCGCGGCCGCCGTCATGTACGGCCGGTAGACGTCGAGTCCCTGGATGTCGTGCCAGCGCGACAGCAGCGCCGCCGTCGACATCGAGGTGATCGCCTTCGGGTCATCGCGCGGCGGAACCTTCGGCCCCTCATCCGAGATCAGGCGGCCGGTCAGGGTCATCGTCTGCGGGTCCTGCGCGGCGAGGGTGGATGCCGCATCCTGCGCTTTCAGCGCCGTGGGCGCCCATCCCACCGCGACCGCGATCGAGGTGGGGGTCGCGGCATCCACGCGGAACTGGCCGGTGACCCAGTAACCGGGCACGCCGTCGTTGAGGCGGTCATCGACAACGAGGAAGTCCTCGGGGACGAACTTTCCGCTGACCTTCGCCTTCTGGCCCACCAGCGGAGCATTCAGGTACGCCCCGGGCTGCACGACCTGGTCGATCGGCTCCACCGTCTCGGTCTCGCCGGGCGTGGTCGCGCTCGTGTCCAGCGCGCGGCCCAACTGCCATTGCCCGAGCCAGGCGAACACCCCCGCGACCACGAGACACAGCCCGAGCATGGCCAGCCATCGCGGACGCAGCATGACCTCGCGCAGCGTCGGGGGGAAAACCTCGGGAACGTCGGGGAGCCCGGGGCCCTCGTTCGTGGGAGCCTTCGGTGCTGTCATTCCACGCCGTAGGGGGCGACGACGACCTCGACCCGCTGGAACTCCTTGAGGTCGGAGTACCCGGTGGTGGCCATCGATTTGCGCAGGGCGCCGACGAGGTTCGCGGTGCCGTCCGCGACCGGCGCGGGCCCGTACAGGATCTCTTCGAGCGAAGCGACCTGTGCCACCTGAACCCGACGTCCGCGCGGTAGCTGCGGGTGGTGCGCCTCAGCGCCCCAGTGGTAGCCGCGACCGGGCGCATCGATGGCCCGGGCCAGGGCGACGCCCAGCATGACCGCATCGGCGCCCATGGCCAGCGCCTTGACGATGTCACCCGACGTGCCCACACCGCCGTCGGCGATCACGTGGACATAGCGACCGCCCGACTCGTCCATGTAGTCGCGACGCGCGCCGGCGACATCGGCCACGGCGGTGGCCGGGGGCACATGGATGCCGAGGGTCGCGCGGGTGGTGGAGGCAGCTCCCCCGCCGAACCCGACGAGGACCCCCGCCGCGCCGGTGCGCATGAGGTGCAGCGCCGCGGTGTAGGTGGCAGCACCCCCCACGATGACGGGGACGTCGAGGTCGTAGATGAACTTCTTGAGGTTCAGCGGCTCGGCGACGCTAGAGACATGCTCGGCCGAGACGGTGGTGCCGCGGATCACGAACAGGTCGACGCCGGCGGCCACGACCGTCTCGTACAGCTCCTGCGTGCGCTGCGGGGTCAGCGAACCGGCCACCGTGACCCCGGCCGCGCGGATCTCGGCGATCCGGTCCCGGATCAGCTCGGGCTTGATCGGCTCGGAGTACAGCTGCTGCATGCGGCGGGTGGCATCGGCATCCGCCAGCGCGGCGATCTCGACCAGCAGCGGCTCGGGATCGTCGTACCGGGTCCACAGGCCCTCGAGGTCGAGCACGCCCAGGCCCCCGAGCCGACCGAGCATGATCGCGGTCTGGGGGCTGACCACCGAGTCCATCGGCGCACCGATCACCGGGATGGCGAACTGATACGCGTCGATCGCCCAGGCGGTGGAGACATCCTCGGGGTTGCGCGTGCGCCGCGAGGGCACCACCGCGATGTCATCGAACGTGTACGCGCGACGGGCGCGCTTCGCGCGGCCCAGCTCGATGTCCATACTCACACCCCCAGCCTATCCCGCCCCGGTTTTCACGCGGTGCGCGCGTCGCGGCATCCCGCCCCTGTGCGCGGCGCGGGTTCGGCCCGCGTTCAGTCGGCGCAAATGGCCCCCTCAACCGCGAAACACCCGCCATATGCGACGACTCGACCACGGCGGCGAGCGCCGGCCGGGCGGGCTCAGCGCGGCTCGGACAGCCGCGCGAGCAGCTCGGTGAGCAGAGCCTCGGCCACCGGGGCGGGCAGGCCCTCGATCACGGCCATGAGCATCGCCATCGGCTGCGCGCCGCCGACGTCTGCGGCGCCGGCCAGGCGCAGCAGCCTCCAGGCCGCGCGCGGGCTCGGCACCCGCGCGTGCGCGCCCGCGTAGCCGAGCGCGCGCATCGCGACCAGCAGCGCGCGCGCATCGGCCGGTGGCTGTCCGCGGACGGCGTCGGATGCCTCGACCAGCGCCGCCGAGAACTGCGGCAGCGTCCGTTCAAGCACCGGCGTGAGCGTCAGGTGCACGCTGCGCGGCAATCGGGTTCCATCGGTCTGCACGAACCCGGGCTGGTGCTGGATGCGCCAGCCGCGGGCGAGCATCGCGTCGGCGAGCCGGTGCGGGTCCACGCGCTGCGCGGCCGGCACCGACGGGTCGGCGATCAGGGCGATGGCGGGTCCCGTCGGCTCGCCCCACACGATCAGCCCGGGAATGCTGGCCACTCGGGCGCGGATCTGCGCCGCGACCCGTGCGACCGAGGCGACGAGGTCGGCGTACCTGTCCGCACCGAGGTGCTGGACGATGGCCCAGGCCGCCGCCAGCGGCGATGCGGACTTCGACCCGAGCAGCGTCGGGTTCACGACGGGATAGCCCGGCCACCGCGTCGTCGCGAAGAACTGGGCGCGGTGCCGGCGACGGCCCCGATGCAGCAGCACCGAGACGCCCTTGGGCGCATACCCGAACTTGTGCAGGTCGGCCGAGATGCTCGTGACCCCGGGAACCCGGAAGTCCCATGCGGCCACGCCCGGCCACCACGGCAGCACGAGTCCGCCGAAGCACGCGTCGACGTGGCACGAGATGCCGCGGCTGCGCGCCGCCGCCGCGATCTCGCGCACCGGGTCGAGCGCTCCGCTCGGGTAGGCGGGGGCCGAGACGACGACCAGGGCGACGTCGTCGCCGAGCTTCGCGATGAGATCGGATGCCGCGACCGAGCCGTCGGGCCGGCACGGCACCGGATCCCACTCGAGGTCGAAGAGCCGCGCGGCCTTCTGGAACGCGGCATGGGCGGTGGCGGGTGCGACCAGGCGGGGCCGGATGCCGCGTTGCGCGTCTGTGGCGACGTCGGCGACAGCATCCCGACGCTGTCCCGCCGCGCTCGACGCGGGGTGGTCGCGCCGCCACAGGTCGCGCGCCGTCTTCACCGACAGCAGGCAGCTCTCGGTGCCGCCGCTGGTGACCGATCCGACGACGTCGCGTCCGCCGTGCAAGGCGCTGCGGACGAACCCGATGAGGTCGCGCTCCATGGCCGCGACCGACGGGAACACGGTCGGGTCGAGCCCGTTCAGCGGCCGTGCGAGTTGGGCGGCCGCGTCGGCGAGGTCGTCGAGGTCGTCCACTCCGGAGTCATACACGTACGCGAGCACGCGACCGCCGTGCGTGGGCGCGTCGCCCTGCCGCAGGGCACGAAGTCGGTCGAGTACCGCCGGACTCTGTCGGGAGTCCGCTGAGCGAGCGAAGCCCTCGGGTGTTCCGGCCCCTGAGTGAGCAGAGCGGGACGAACGACCGTCGCCGCTCACGAAGCCACCCCGGCAGCATGCACGATGTCGCGCTCGCGCAGCCGGTAGCGGGTGAGGGTGACCAGGCTCACCACCATGAGCGCAGCCGGCAGCAGGCTGAACGCCACCGCGATGCCGACCACGGCCGCCCCCGGCTGGACGACCGTCTCGCCCACGGTCGACTCCACGTATCCGGTCACGGCGAGCACGATCGACAGCACCGTCGCGCCCAGCGCCATGCCGGTGGTCTCGCCCGCCGTCCACACACCGCTGAACATGCCCGACCGGTTCTCGCCGCTCGCGGTGTCGCCGCCGGCCTCCTCGCTCACAGCAGCGCCAGCGCCGCCGTCCTCGCTCGCAGCGCCGCCGGCGCCGGCTACTTCGCCGGCCGCGACATCCCTCCCGCCTCCGGCGCGGTCGTACGCGATCACATCCGGCAGCATCGCCATCGGCAGCGTCTGCATGCCGGCGTACGCGGCGCCGGCCACCGCGACCGGCGCGGTGATCCACCAGCCCGGCGCCCAGATCATGGCGCCGAGCCCCAGGGCCGCGATCAGGAACACGAGGCTCGCCAGGCGGAACGCCCGTTCTTTGCCGACGCGGTCGGCGACCAGCTTCCAGACCGGTGCCATCAGCACGGCCGGCGCGATGAGGGCTGCGAACAGAGGCGTGACCGCGCCCTCGTCGTGCAGCACCCAGCGCGCGACGAACTGCGCCGCGGCGAGCATCAGGCCGGTCGCCAGCGCTTGCAGCATGTAGGTGATCAGCAACGCACGGAACGGCTGGCTCTCGCGCAGCACGGCAAGGCCCGCGCGGTAGTGCGTCGCGAGGGATGCCGTGGCCGCGGCATCCCGGATCGCATCGCGCGGCGCGACCGTCGCGGCGACGGCCATGCCCACCCCGAGCACGGCGGCGGCGGCCACGGCCATCACCAGGTAGCCGAGCAGCGGGTCGTCGGGGAACAGACCGCGCAGCTCGGGGCCACCGGCGCCGAACAGCAGGATCGCCAGGGTCAGCACGACCACGCGCCAGGTCAAGAGCCGCGTGCGCTGGCGGTAGTCGTCGGTGAGTTCGGCCGGCAGCGCGATGTACGGCACCTGGAACAGGCTGAAGCATGTCGCGGCGATCATGAACGCGACGAGCACCCACAGCGCCGCGGCCACGGGATCGACCCCGCCGGGCACCGCGAACGTCAGCACGAACGCGACCGGCAGGCCGATCGCGCCGAGATACATCAGTGCACGGCGCGAGCCTGTGCGCGCGTGCGCGCGGTCGCTGATCCCGCCGATGACCGGGTCGATGATGACGTCCCAGACCTTCGCAACGGTGACGATGGCACCTGCGGCCAGCGCCGTCACGCCGAGCGAATCGGTCAGGTAGTACACCAGCACGAGGCCGGGCAGGGTGGCGAAGCCGCCGGTCCCCAGCGATCCGATCGCATAGCGCCCTA
Source organism: Microbacterium terrisoli (assembly GCF_030866805.1). NCBI lineage: Bacteria > Bacillati > Actinomycetota > Actinomycetes > Micrococcales > Microbacteriaceae > Microbacterium > Microbacterium terrisoli. The sequence goes on along the minus strand of NZ_CP133019.1, from coordinate 813,346 downwards.
CCTGCCCACGAGTGAGCGCACGAGTTCCGGGTCGTGCGCCCGCGGAATTCAGCCCTGAACTCATCCGGCCAGCCTATCCGGCGCCGGGAGCGCTCCCGCGCCGCGTGGGTGACCCTGCGTGCTGGGGGCTGGCGACGCGCCGCTCGTCCCAGACCGGTTCGGACGCCTCGTACACGACGCCGTCGGCGCCGAACACCAGGAACCGGTCGAACGAGCGCGCGAACCAGCGATCGTGTGTGACGGCGACCACGGTGGCCCTCGAATCGCGCGATCGCATCCTCGAGCGCCTCGGCCGCTATCAGGCGCGGGATGCTGCGTCCATCGGCGATGAATCCGCTGCAGCCGAGGTGGCGAGTTGCAGCTTTTCGGTTGCTCTCCAGACCGTATTCAACTTCCGGTTCACACAGCAAGCGAACCCAGATTCTTGTTGATATGGCATTCAACTTCCCGTTCACACAGCGCGAAGCGGCGTGGGAGGCAACGCGGCAACGCGGCGACGCGGGGTATGTGAACGGGAAGTTGATTGCGGTATTCGAGATGGTCGATTGTCCGCTTCGCCGACGCATAAGCCGTGACCACCCCGCGACTCCCGTCACGCGTCACCGTGGTTCGGAGGTATCGCGGCTTCGCCGGCGGCGTGCGCTGACGGTGAGCGTCGACGTGCTCGGCGGCGTCACAGGGTCCGAGTCCGACGCCGGCGCCGGTGGAGTCGTCGGGGCGCCGTCCGGCGCAGTCACCGTCGCGTCCGCGGTGGCCGTCGCGTCCGTGGCGGTGGTCGCGTCGCCCGTGCTCGTGATCGTGATCGCGCCGGCGCCCGCGCTCGCACCGGTGCTCGTGCCCGCCGAGAGGGTATCGAGCGTCGGCGGCGGGGTCGTGACCGCGGCGCCGGCGGTGTTCATGGCGGCCGCGGCTGCCTGCGCCTGGGCGACCACGGCGCTGAGAGCGGTGGCGTCCAGTGCCGCACTCGTGACCGCCGTACTCGCGACCGGGTCGATGCTGAGCGTCGGCGCGACCGCCAATGCCCCAGGCACCGGCGGAGTCAGGTCGGCCTCGTAGTTGTTCCAGCCGTTGAGCAGGTTCTGCAGGTTGGTGACCTGGGTGGCGTCCCCGGCCGCGAGCGCGGCATCCACTGCGGCGATCAGCCACGTCGAGCTCTGCGGGTACGAGATGTACTGGCTCGTCGTCGCCAGCAGGCCGGCGACGGCCGCGCGCAGCAGGGCGATCGTTCCGCCGCCGCCGGAACCGAGCGCATCCAGCAGCGTCCAACCGGCCATGGCGTCGGGCACGTTCGTGAACACCGACGTCAGCAGCTGGTCGGGCCGGAAGATGAACGTGCCGTCGGACTGCGCGGGCCACAGCGACGTGTGGTTCTTCCAGTATCCGGGCGTCAGGCCCTCACCGTAGCCGTTGCCGTAGTATCCGGCGGCGTCGCTGCCCGAGGCGCCCTGGTGCGTGACCGGCTCCGACACGACGGCGGCCGCCGTGTTGCGGTACGCGCCGGCGTCGACGATCGTCGTCGCCTGGAACAGCCACGTCTCACCGACATCGATCATGCCGTCGTGGTCGAGGTCGCCGGCGTTGTACTGCGCGCCCTGCCACGTGGCCAGCACCGGCGCCGGCGCGAAGTCGTCGCTCATATCGTTCGGGGTGCCGTTATCGTCCCACAGGCTCACGAACGCCACCGGGAAGTTGCCCGAGTCGGTCACCAGGTAGGTCCACACCGCCGTGGTGCCCACCAGCAGCTCCTTCGCGGGCTGCGTTTCGGCGTCTTCGATCGTGGTCGGGTGCCACGGATCCAGCGCGTTTACCGCCTTGTCGACGGTGACGGATGCCACGACCCCGAACGAGTAGTTGATGTCGGCGCTCCACACCGTGACCGTCGGCGTGATGCCGACGAGGTCGCCGCTCGCGCGCACCACGTTGTCGTACGCACCTGCGGGCACGATGTGGTCTGCAGAGAACAGCCAGACCTCGTTCGCCTCGAGCAGCCCGTTGCCGTTGAGGTCGCCCGACACGTACGTCGGCGTGATGTCGTCGCCCGGGTCGTCGGGCGTGCCGTTGTCGTCGATGAGCGTGATGTCGGCGAGCGCGACGGCCGTGGTCGCGGTGACCTTGTAGGTGAAGGTCGCGTGGCGTCCGACTCCCAGCAGCACCGCGGCATCCTTCGTCTGCGCGGCGACCCCGTCGATGAACTTGTGCACCACAATGCCCGGCACGGTGCCGGTGTAGGTGGCGGCGTCGCTCGCGGTCACCGACCGGTCGACCTGGCCGACGACGCTGGCTGTCACGGTGGCGACGTTGCGGTAGGCGCCTGCAGTGACGGTGCCGGTCGCGAAGAAGCACCACGTCTCACCCGGGTCGAGCATGCCGTTGCCGTTGACGTCGCCGCCCTGGCCTGCGCACTGCTGCTCGACGGCGAACGAAGCGCTGCCGTCTGCAGTGCCGCCGTCATCGGTGAGACCTGTGACGTCCAGCACGGTCTGGCCCGTGTTGGTCACCAGGTACGTCCAGGTGACGGTCGTGCCGACCGCGAGCACCGGTCCCTGCGTGTTCGCGTCTTCGCGCACCGTGGGGTGCCACGGGTCGACGGCGTTCACGGCCTTGCGGATCGTGATCGAGCTGTTCGCGCCGAAGTGGTCGCTGATGTCGCTCGCGGTGGCCTGTGCACCGCTGCGCGGCTCGGTGACGGTCACGGTGCCGGTGTTGGAGTACTGCCCCGCGGTGACAGCGGCGGTGACAACGCCCGCCGACGTGTACAGCCACACCTCACCGGGATCGAGCAGATCGTTGCCGTTCACATCGCCCGACACATAGATCGGGTGGAAGTCGTCGGCGGTGCTCGCGGTGCCGCGATCGTCGCTGACCGACACGACCTGCACGGAGACCGTGCCCGGGTTGGTGACCAGGTACGTCCACACGAGTGGCGTGCCGATGGGCAGCACGAGCTGGTGGGCGGTGTCGTTGCCATCCTCGAGGACGGTGGGATGCAGCGGGTCGGCCGCGTCGGTGGCCTTGACGATGTGGACCTGCGGCGCGACGCCGAGGTACCAGGCGGGGTCGGTCGCTGCGTATGTCACCTTGCCGACCACGGCGACGACCGTGCCGATGTTGCCGTGCAGCCCCGCCGCTGCAAGACCCGGGATGACGCCGGCCGAGGTGAACTGCCACACTTCGGTGCCGTCCAGGACGCCGTTGTGGTTCAGGTCCCCGGCGTTGTACAGGCCGGTGACTCCCTTGACCTTGGCCGAGACCATGACACCGACCGGGATGAAGTCGTCGGCGGTCGTGAGCGTGCCGTTGTCGTCGACGATCCGCAGTGCGCTGCCGGGGATCGACACCTGGTTCGGGCTGCTCACGAGGTACGTGAACACGATCTTCGCGCCGACCGCCACAGAGTACGGGTTCGCCGGGTCGTTCGCGTCTTCGGCGGCGGTGGGCGCACCGGGCGTGGCGGCGTTGATCGCCTTCACGATCTTGATGCCGCCGGCGGGGCTGCCGGTGTAATAAGTCGGATCGGTCGCGGTGACCGCCCCCGCCGCCGACTGCGCGGTGACCGACGAGCCGTCGCGGTACAGCCCGACCACGGCGACCAGTGCCGGGGTGACGGCGCCGGTGCTCGTGAACAGCCAGGTCTCGCCCACGCCCATCACGCCGTCGCAGCCGGTGTCGCCGACGACGCAGTCCTGCGCATCGCGGACGGGCACGGCGGTGAAGTCGTCGGCCGTGGCCGCGGTGCCGTGGTCGTCGGTGACGACGACCTCGGTCAGCGCCAGCGCACCGTCGTTGGTGACGAGGTAGGTGAACACGACGGACGAGCCCGCCTGAAGATACCGACCCGGCGCGGTGTCGGCATCCTCGGCCATCGTCGGGTGCAGCGGGTCGGCCGCGTTCACGGCCGTCTGGATCGTGACGTGCGCCCCCAGGCCCGTGTACTGGGCGGTGTCGGTGGCGGTCACGGTCTGGCCTGTGCCGTTCGTGGCCGACACGGTCGCCGTGTTCACGATGGGACCGCCGAGCGCAGCCGTCGTCGTCCACTGGAAGATCCAGGTCTCGCCGGCGTCGAACACACCGTTGGAGTTGGCGTCGCCGATGTTGTGGACGCCGTCGGCGGCCAGCAGCGGCGTCATCGCGCCCAGCGTGATGTCATCGCCGGTGGCGCCGGGCTTGCCGTGGTCGTCGACGAGGCCCGTGATGACCATGGGCGCGGCGCTGGAGTTCGTGACGAGATACGTGAACACGACACGCGAGCCGACCGCGACGCGCGGCCCGGTGGTGTTCGCGTCTTCGGCAGGGGTGGGATGCCGTGGGTCGGCCGCGTTCACGGCCTTCACCATGCTCAGGCCAGAGTCGCCGAAGTACCACGCGGGGTTCGAGTCGGTGTAGGTCGCGCCGGAAGCGTCGGTCGCGGTGACGGTGCCGATGTTGCCGCGCCAGCCCTGGGCGGCCAGGGCCGGGGCGCCGAGGGCGCCGGCGGACGTGTACTGCCAGACCTCGCCCTGCTCGAGCAGTCCGTCGAAGTTCGTGTCGCCGGCGTTGTACTGGTGGCCTTGATACGTGACGAGCACGGGCAGCGGCGACCAGCCGTCGGCCGTGTCGTCCGGCATGCCGTTGTCGTCGAGCACCTGCGTGACGGTCAGCGGCGCGGCCGAGTTCGTGATGACCCGGTAGGTCCAGACCACCACGGTACCGACGGCCACGTGCGGGGCGACGGCCTGCGTATCGGCCTGTTCGGTCACGGTCGGGTGCAGGGCGGATGCCGCGTTGACGTCCGTGAAGATCTGCACAGTGGGAAGAGTGCCGGTGTAGTTCGTCGGGTCGGCGGCGGTCATCTCGGTGCGACCGACGGGGTCGAAGCCGACCAGGGTCACGACGTGCTCGTGGCCGCCGGCCAGCGCAGTCTGCGGCGCCCCGGTCACGCCCACGGCGGTGAACAGCCACACCTCACCGGGGTCGACCAGGCCATTGCCGTTGACGTCGCCCGACACGTAGACGGGGTGGAAGTCGTCGGCGGCATCGGCGGGTGTCGCGTCGTCGTCGATGATCGAGACGATGCGATACGCGACCGTCGAGCTGTTCGTGACCAGGTAGGTCAGGCGCAGCGGCGCACCGACCAGCAGTGTCGGTCCGGGCGGCACCTCGGCGTCTTCGGCGTCGGTCGGGTTCAGCGGATCGGCGGCGTTCACGGCGCCGGCCACCGCCACGACCAAGCCGGTCAGGGGGTTGCAGTCGCAGCCGAGGTCTACCAGTCCGCGGTAGTCGATCTGCACGCCGGGAACGTTGCCGGGCTGCGGGTCGCGCGGGCCACCGTGCTGGTCGTCGAAGTACGAGCCTCCCGGGATCGGCATCGCGGTCTCGTCCAGCGGTGTGTTCGGCGTGAAGGTGGAATCCTGACCGCCGGCGTTGGAGAGCGCCGTGATGAACGCCTGGATGTGCGGGTTCGGGCTGCGGTTGATGACGGGGGCGCCGAACGGGCTGAACGGCACGATGAAGCTGTTGAACTCGCCCGTCCAGTCGAACATGCGCGCCCGGCCGCTGTCGGCGATCAGCACATCCAGGCCGGCGCCGCCGTAGGCGAACGTCGGCGCCGACCAGAGCGCGTCCTCGGGCACCCGGTTGCGTTCGCCGTCGGTCTCGAGGTTCTGCGAGGACTGCAGCAGGTCGTCGCCGAATCCGCCGAACAGCCAGTTCGTGTCGGTGCCGCCGACGAGCCAGTCATTGCCGTTGTCGCCGTAGACGATGTCGCAGCCGTCGTCGCTCTTGATGACGTTGCCCGACGCATCCAGGACCGGGTGGCCCGCGGCATCCAGCACATACGGGGTGAAGTTCAGGAAGAAGTCCACCTTCGGACCCGAGGCGCAGGTGCCGTCCACGCCGATGTCCTTCGTGCCGTCGGTGCAGTCGTAGATCTTCGACCACGGGTCGTTCGCGTTGTAGTCGGCGAAGGTCGTGGTGCTCGGGTTGTACCCCAGCGGATCGGTCGGGTCGATGCCCCAGGTGCTCAGGATCGCCGATTGCGGGATGTCGCTGTAGGAGAACGGCAGGGCCGCCGCGCCCGAGATGGCGTCGTCGCCGGCTTCACCGTGGATCCAGTCGTTGCCCAGGCCGCCGTAGACGATGTCGGCGTAGCCGGTCGCGGTCGGGTCATTCGCGTCGTAACCGAGCAGCCGCGCCTCGTTGAACAGCACTCCCGGGGCGAAGGTCGTCGCCTGCGTGTACGGGCCGGGCAGTGCCAGCAGCACGTTCGTCGCGTTGGCGGTGGTGAGGCCCCACAGCGGCTCGATCAGGCCGTTGCGGCTGACCTTGAAGTAGCCGTCGTCGCCGAGGATGCGGTCATCTCCCGTGCCGCCGTAGATGCGGTCGTCACCCGTGCCGCCGATGACGGTGTCGTCCTGCCCGTCGCCGGCAAGCACGTCGGAGCCCGCCTCGCCGAGGATCACATCGTCGCCGGCCTCGCCGTGCACGAGGTCCGCACCGCCGATGTCGGTGGATGCCGCGGTGCCGACCGTGTAGTCGAGGTAGCCGTACGAGCGCGGGACGATCTTCTCGAGGGTGCTGTAGGTGTCGTAGTTGAACGTGAGGAACGCCGTTGCCGCCTTGGCGTGTCCGTTCGCATCGGTCGTCGGGCTGCCGAACGCGCCGACCAGGCGGTAGATGTCGCCGTTGTCGGCCATGATCACGTCGGCGTCGTGGGCGTGGCCCGCCGCCGACAGGTCGCCGGGATCGTTCAGGCCGATGCGGGTTCCGGCGCCGCCGTAGATCGTGTCGCCGGTGTCGGGGCGCTGGTCGCGGCTGATCAGCCCGAACATGTCGGAGCTGCCGCCGACCAGGTCATCCTGGCCCAGGTCGCCGTACAGCACGTCGGCGCCGCCGTTGCCCTCGAGGTAGTCGTTGCCGTCGCTGCCCGGCCCCGCGGCATCCTGCACCGACCGGCGCGGATCGGTGACCGTACCACGCGTCTGTACGTCGGTCGTGATGTCGCCCTGGTCGTCGATGACCGAGCCGTCGCCCTGGATCCAGTCGTCGCCGAGCTGGCCGAACAGCACGTCGTCTCCGGCGCCGCCGGCGATGTCGCTGTCAGAGAAGGTGCCGGGAACGGGTGTGAAGCTCTGGTCGTAGAGCTGGATGTCGCGCACGTGCGCACCACGCGGGTCGTTCTGGTAGCCGTAGTCGGTGCACGAGGCGAGGATCAGACCGTTCGGATCGATCCACTGGCAGGGCAGGTTCGTGCCGTCGAAGTTCGTGCCGGCGATGTTCGTCGACCCGTCGGCGGTGTTCAGGATCTCGGCGCCGGTGAGCACGCGGAACCGGGCGCCGGCGGTCGACCCGGTGCGCAGCAGCGTCGCGTTGTCGCCGGCGATGACGTCGTTGCCGGCACCGCCGTCGAGGTAGTCGCCGTACGTGCAGGACGCTGCGGTGGTGCAGGCGCTATGCGGGGCACCTGCGCCGCCGGTGCCGTCGAACACGTCCCCGAACGCGACCGGGCCGTTGCCGTAATCGACGCCGCCGTTGTATCCGCCCGCGCCGCCGGTGTGCGCCACGGGAACGCCGGCGGCGTCGGTGACCGGGTCGCCGGTGTTGCCGCCGACGATGTCGTCGTCGCCCGTTCCGCCGGTGATCCGGTCGGAGCCCGCGCCGCCGATGAGGATGTCGGAGCCGTCGTTGCCGTTGATCAGGTCGTTGCCCCAGTCAGCGCCGGACTGGGTGTCCAGTGAGGTCCAGCGGAACGTGTGGTCGTTCAGTGCCACGTCGAACGGCAGCCGACTCGCGTCGATGCGGCAGCCCGGGTTCGACGCGGTCGGGTCGCTCGGCGCGGTGCCGATCTGCGTGCACGACACGCTGCCGAAGTCGCCGAACGCGAGGTCGTTTCCGTCGTTGCCCCAGATGGTGTCGCTGCCGCCCCCGCCGATCAGGATGTCGTTGCCCAGGTCGCCTTCGATCGTGTCGCCCGTGCCGTTCTGCTGCTGCACGGTGTACAGCGTCATCAGCTCGGACGTGGTCAGCAGCCGCTGCGGCCGGGTGCCGCTGGTCTCGACGAACGTGTTCGTCGCCTCGTCCAGCGCCCAGGTGCGCACGTCCTGCACGTCTTGGACGACGACGCCATGGTCGCCGAAGATGACATCCTGGTCGTCGCTGTGCGCGTCGCCGGGGGTGGCGGCGGTGCTCGGAGCCGATCCCATGCCCTCGCCGATGAGCACGTCGTGGCCGGCGAGAAGGCCATCGGCGTCGGGCAGCGTGCTGGTGTTCGCGGTGGCGACCGTGAGCACGCGGGTGATGACGTCGACGTTCACGCCGGAGTCGCCGTAGATGAGGTCGCGGCCGCGCTCGCCGAGGATGAGGTCGTTGCCGGAGCCGCCGGCGAGGATGTCGCCGGCCTGGCTGCCCAGGATCGTGTCGTCTCCGCCGCCGCCGTAGATCGTCACGCCGATCGAGGGCAGCGCGGAGCCGGGGATCCCGGCGTCCAGCGCGCTCGCGTCGATCATGTCGTTGCCGGCGTAGGTGTACGACTGCGCAACGGGGAACACGTAGTCGGGAGCATTGCCGACCGGCTCGATCGTGGGCTTGGCGCCGAAATCGTGACCGGACTGCTGCGACGTGCTGCCGCTGTACCAGATGCCGTCCTGCGACGTGTCGCCGTAGATCACCAGCGGCGAGCTGGGGCCGGGTGAACCCGCGCCCACTCCGGGTCCGTCGAGCACGACGATGTGGTCGCCGCCGACCCGGACGTAGCCGGTCTGCGGCGATGCGGGGTCGTAGACCGCGACGGCGCCAGTCAGGATGCCGGGGGCGGGGGCGCCCACGGCGGTGCCGCGCAGCAGCAGAGTCTGGCCGGCGGCCCCTGTGAACCCGGTGATCGTGTAGGCGCCGTAGACCGCGCTGCCGGGCAGCGTGATCCGCTGCCCGACGGCGAATCCGGCGTCGTGCCATGACAGGCCGTCGGTGCGGGTCAAGGTCGCTGTGCCGGCGCCGGGTGTCCACGTGAACGTGCCGGTCACCTGCAGCAGCGCGTTGCCGCCGCCCTGGATGACGGTCAGCCCCCCGTGCAGTGCCGGGATGCCGGCGGGCAGGTCGTCGTCGGCGGCCTGGTCGGGTCCGGGGATCATCGTGCTGTGGACGGTCAGGGTGTCATTGCCCTGGCCGAGCGAGACGACCAGGACCTCGATGGTCGTCTTCGAGGCATCCGTCGTGTAGTCGCCGTTCGCGTCGACGGTGATCGTGCCGTACGTGATGCCACTGGCGAACGTGCCCTGCTCGCCGAACGGGAGCGGGCCGTCGAACGTGACGCCCGGGCCCATGCCGAAGCCGGTCAGCGTGGTCGAGGTGAGGTCGCCCGAGTGGTCGGCGCGGGCGCCGTCGTCGAACACGTTCAGCACGTCCACCTGGCGCGCCTCGGAGGGCTGCCGACCGATGCCGAACGGCGGCGTGTCGATCTCGCCGGGAAGGATCACGGCGGTGTTCAGCGTGTGCTGCTCTCCCCCGGTGCCGCCGTCGATCTGCAGCGGGCCGCGGATGGCCGACAGCAGATGCGGCTGCTTCGGGAACGTGTACAGGTCGGCACGGTTCGGGGGCAGCACGTACGAGGCGTTCGCCGAGACCGTCACGGTGATCGGGATCCACCAGTTCGTCGCGTCGAATGTGACGGCCGGCATCACAGTCCCGCCGATCGAGACGAGGCAGACGTGGCCGAGCAGGCTCGTGGCGCAGCCGGGGTCGGTGGCGATGAGCGTCTGGCCGTCGGTGACCAGGCCCACCGCGACGCGCGCGGTCGGAGCCGACAGCAGGCGCACGGTGAACGTGTCGGTGACGCCGGGGGTGCCGACGGTGCCGACGCTGACGACGGTGATGCCGCCGGTCTGCGCCGTGTACACGCCGGGTGTGCTGTCGCCGTAGGCCATGACGTCCGTCTGCGCGGTGACCGTGTCGAACGCTGCGTCACGGCCGGCGGCGGTGGTCAGTGCGCGCAACTGCAGCGTCGTGTAGCCGGGGTCGGTGCGCTGGAAGCTCGTGGCCGCCTGCACCGTGATGATCACGGGGGTGGTGCCGTCAGCGGGGCCGAACGTGACGCGGTAGGTCTGGATGCCGCCGACCACGGCGCCCAGCGCGAACCGGGTGTCGGTGCTGGAGAGGATCAGCCGCGCATCGGTGGGCGTGATGACCTCGGTGACGGTGCCGCTCGGGTTGTGCGACAGCGCGACCGAGATCGTGTCGGTCAGCTGCGTCGTGCTCGTGCCCTCGATGACGGTCGTGCCGGCGTCGGGCGCGCCGGACGGGTCGAGGGTCACGACGTCGATACCGGGCGTGAGGTTGTCGCGCACCGAGACGGTCACGTCGCGCACGAGCGCGTTCTCGAACACCGGGTCGGCGCTGATCACGCTGTGCGCGATGACCACCTTGATGTCTCCCTGCGGTGTGGTGTCGTTCGCGGCGGCCACCCACACCTGCTGCGGGATGCCCCAATCGCCCGGGGTGAAGTGCAGCACGAGCGACCTGTCGGCGATGCCGGGGCCGTTCAGGCCCTCGTACTGCGGGACGCCGTCGACGTAGACGGTGCGGAAGAAGTCGGCGGGCGCGTCGCAGTCGGCCGCACTGCCGGCGCACAGGTACACGGTGTCGGCGCCCGGGCGCAGCTCGTCCGGGCTGAGGCCGGCCGACACGGTGATCCAGACGTCCGTGGTCGGGGCGCTGGTCAGCGACACGCCGTAGGAGTCGAGGCTGCCGATCGGGCCGCTGTTGCTCAGACGCGCGACCGAGGTGAGACCGCCGGTCTCGGTGATCAGGACGACACCCTGCGTGGGACGCGAGACCGAGACCGGGATGCCGGCGGACACGACGTTCTGGTACGCCGGGTCGCTCGAGCTGACGAGTTCGTTGATCGTGGAGTGGGTGCCGTTCGGGTCGCGGCTGACGACGTCGCCCACCACGTCGCCGGCGACGTTGATGACGTCGCTGCCCAGGCCCCCGAGCACGCGGGTGACAACGCCCAGCGCGGTGGAGAGCACGTCGACCGTGTCGTCGCCCTGCAGCGCGTCGACCTCGACGACCTGCACGTTGCCGTAGTCGACGGCAAGGCCCGCGCCGTAGATCGCGGTGGCGGTGACGACGATGTGGTCGGCGAACTCGGTGCCCAGCACGACCATCTTGTTGAAGCCGGTGCCGCCGTCGACCGAGACCGGCGCATTCACGTTGTATTGCACCTGGTCGTCGCCGTCGCCTGCGCGCACGTCGGTCTGTGCGGCGGTGCTGAAGCCGGTCGTGAGCACGGGGCTGGGCAGCACGGCGCTGACGGTGGCCGCCGTGAAGGCGCCGGCGGTGAGGGCTGCCTGCACGGTGAGGGTGGATGCTGTGACCTTCGTGATGACGTACGGCAGGCATGGTTGGGTCGGCGTGACGGTGCAGCCGGTCGGATTGCTGTCGACTCCGGCCCCCACGAGCGCGATGGCCTGGCCGACGGCGTATCCGTCGGCGACGAAGCTGCCGCCGTCGGTGCGGGTGATCGTGCTGGTGCCCGCGGCGGATGCGGCGACCGTGAGGTTCGTGCGTGAGACCGGTCCGCTGCTGATCGCTACGGTGGACGTGCCGCTGTGCTGCAGCGGGGCAGTCGTGGTCAGGCCCGCTGCCAGGGTGATCGTGCTCGCCGTGACGGCGCTGATCACGGCCGTGTGCGCCGCATCGTGGTCGTTGCCGGCACCCGCGCCGGTGATGGCGACGGTCTGCCCGACGGCGAACCCGTCGACGACGAAGCTGCCGCCGTCACCCCGGGTGATCGTGCCGGCGGCGGCGTCGACGGTGACCTGGCCGGCGAAGACCGGGCCCATGACCAGGTTGCCGCTCGCGTCGGTGCGGGCCAGCGCGAACGCCTGGATGAGGAACTGGTCGTTGCCGGCATCCCCCTCCAGCCGCAGGGCCGCGTGGTTGGAGTACACGGCGAACGTGTCGTCGCCGCTCCCGCCCTGGGCCGTGAGCGGCGCACTCGTGCCTTCGGAGAGGTAACCACGCGTGGTGGCGATCGTCGGGAACCAGTCGGCAGCGGGCAGGCCGGCGTACGCCGCATCTCGGCGCATGCCGAACAGCTGCCCGATCTGGAACGTGTCGTTCCCGGCGCCGCCGTCGAGGTTCGTGATCGCCGCATTGTCGTCGACGGCGTAGTGGTCGTCGCCGCCCAAGCCCAGCACCGAGAGCATGCCGTTGATCGCGGAGTCGTAGGTGATGCGCTCGGCCACGCCCGCGTAGCCCGAGGTCTGCGCGGCCACCAGCGGGTCGACGCCGGCGACGGGCACGGGGTGCAGCACAGCGACGTACGCGGGGTGGATCGCGCAGGCGCTGTCGCCGGCCGTGTCGCAGTAGAGGTCGGGGCGTGCGGCGGACTCGCCCGGCAGATACGCCGCCGCCCGCAAGAGGAAGATGTCGTCCGTCGGATCCGCCGCGCCGTTCGCGGAGCTGTCGGCGCCGTAGACGGCGAGCGTGTCGACGCCGTCGGCGGGGGCTCCGCTGTCGAGCACGTTGACGACGTAATGGGCGTCGCCGTGCTCGCTGCCGTGCGTCCACACGACGTAATGGTCGGTACCGGCCTGGCCGTCCAGGCTCAGCGTGGTGCCGGTGCGCGGCATCGTCTGCAGCAGGTAGACGGTCAGCGTGTCCTCGCCGTCGCCGACGGGGGCGAAGCCCTTGTGTGCGGTGGGCTGCGCCGAGCCGTACGCGCGGGTCTGGCCGCCCAGCAGCGTCTGGTCGAACGTGATCTGGTCGTCGTCGCCGTTTCCGAAGACGCGGGTGAGTCCGCCTGTGCCGGGGGTGAGCTCGCCGCGCAGCACGATCATCGTGCCCTCGTTCGCGGTGGCGTCGGCGACACCGGGGTGCCAGTCGCCGTGGATGTCGATGTTTCCGGTCGCGGTCGCGGGCCGGTTGGGGTCGGCGGTGTTGCCTGAGCCCGGGTCGCCCGCTTCGGTGGTGGCCAGGATCTGCCCGCTCGGGTCGGTGACGACGTCGTCGGCTGCGAGCAGCAGCACGTTGCCGTTGTCGGCTTCGACGAGCCCGTTCGGCACCGGCTGGGGCTGGTTCTCGCGCACGAGCGTCGAGCCGCTGTGCAGGAGCAGGATGTCGCCTCCCTCGGTCTGCGTCTCGGTCGTCGTGATGCGCACGTCGCCGTTCGCCGCGTGGGCGAGCAGCACGTTCGCGTGCCCGTCGAGCTCGGTCAGGTGGATGCCGGTCGACGCCTGGGCGGCGATGTGGCACGTGGCGGTGACGGCGCGCTGGGCTTCAGTGGCGTTCAGCCAGTCGAGCGTGGAGGTGCTGAGGCATCCTGCGCCTGCGGCGGAGTCGAGCTTCAGGTCGCCCAGGAAGACGCCGGTGGCCGCGTTCGTGGGCGTGCCGATGCCGCCGCCGACGGCGAGCAGGTCGATCGAGTTGCCGATGACGTTGACCGTGGTGGCGCCGGCAGCCCCACTGCCGTCGGCACGCGGGTTGTGGCCGTCGAGGATGGAGCCCGCGGTGGTGGCCAGGCTCACGTCGGCGCACGCGGTCGCGGTGGCGCCGTAGCAGGTGGTGACGAGGTTGACGTTCAGGTCGCCGGGGTGGGCGTAGCCGGCCGAGGCGTCGCCGGGGGTCTCTGTGATGCGGATCACACCGGCGGCGGTCGCCGTCAGCACGCCGAACCGGTCGACGGACGAGTCGATCTCGAGGAAGTCACCGTCCTGCCCGATCGAGCCGCCGTTCGCGGTCATCGTGATGTTCACGCCGACCACGTCGGCGCCCGCGTCGCCGGTGGCGGGCGGGATGGCCGAGCCGACCGGCGCGTCGACGATCGAGCCCGGCGAGGTCAGGGTCACGTCGTCGTCGGTGGATTCGATGAGGCCCGCGCGCAGGTCGTGGTTGGGCCCGCCGGCAACGGTCCGGGTCGTCGTCGTGACGAAGTCCGTGGCGTCGGGCAGCTCGCCGGTCTGGATCGCCAGGTGGATCGCGGTGCTGTCGGCGGCGCTCTCGGTGAGCGTGACGAATCCGTTCGTCATCGTGTTGACGTTGCCGTTCTGATGCACCCCGACCAAGCCGATGAGGTTGATGCGGGTGTCGGCGGGCGCCGGCTGTGCCGCGGTCACGCTGATCGATCCGTCCGAGATGGCGGAACCGGCGTCCAGCTGGCTGAAGTCGTAGGTGCTCGCGGCGGCGTGGGGCGTGGAGCCGAAGGCGCCGAGGTTGTACGGGCACGCGTCGGTGGTGCTGCCGGGCACCGGGCAGAGGGTGTCTTCGCGGAAGAAGTTGAAGTAGGCGCGTTCCAGCGGCTCGGAGGGCACGACGACCTCGACACCGGGCAAGCCGGGCGCGCGGTCGCTGTAGACGGTGGGCTGCAGCAGCAGGTCCAGGTTGCCGCCGGCGACGAGGTGGTCGATCGCGATCACAGGGACGGGATTGCCTGCGACCGCGGGATCGGGGGTCGTCGGGTCGCGCAGCCACGTGCGCAGGTCTAGGTACAGGTCGGTGCCCGCCGTGGCGGTGATCTGCTCGGGGTGGCCCTGATACGAGATCAGGTCGATGCTGAGGCGGTGCGCGCTCGACGTCGCGGCCGCCGCACCGATCGACGCTGTCGGGGCGTCCAGATGCAGGATGTTCGTGGTGATCAGCGTCGTGTGCCCGCCGATCGTCTGCCCGCGGTCGGTGGCCGAGGCGATGGCGCCGCCGAGGTTCTGCACGTCGGTCTCGCCGATCGGGTTGGTGATGGTACCCGCGAGGGTCAGTGTCGAAGCGCCCGTGTTGTCGATGACGACACGGCTCGGGGTCACGAACTGTGCGAGGGCGAAATGGACGCTGACCGAGCCGCTGTCCACCGGCGGGTTGTTCGACGTGCCGCGCGTGTTCAGTGTGACCACCGGCCGGCCGTTCTGGTTGATCACGTCGATGTCGCCGACCCGGATGTCGAGGTTCGACTCGTTGACGATCGTCACCGTGTCGAAGTTCTGGTGGAACGTGAATGTTCCCCAGAAGTGCCCGTCGACCGCTTGCGACCCACCGGAGATGGTTCCCGACGACGACGTCATGTAGATGTCGCCGCTGCCGTGGTTGACGATGTCGCCGACGACGATCGGACCGGTGAGCGTGTCTCCCAGGTTCGGCATGACGAGCCGGCCGCCGACCATGATCTTGACGTTGACGTCCGCAAGCACCTTGCCGTCCGGTCCCACCACGAGATAGGGGTCGGGCCCGGAGTCCACGACCACGTCGGAGTTCCAGCTGATGCCGTTGGTTGCGACGGGGCCGGACCCGAAGTCATCGGTGTGGTTGTAGCTGCCCTCGTTCTCACCCTCCACGTACAGCACGAGCGAGCCGTCGTCGTTGGTCTTCAGCGGTGATTCCGGCGCGTTCGACGGCTCGTTGACGCCCGGCACCAGGCGGGCGCCGACATACAGGGTCACGCCCGATCCGCCCATGATGCTGTTGGACAGCGCCATGCTGTCGCCATAGTCGCCGCCGGATGGCCCGATGCAGCCGCAGTGCGAGTATGCGTCGCTCAGATACGACCAGTCCGCGTGCCAGGCGCGCACATCGACGCCGTGGCGGCCCGTGATCACGGTGTGCGTGGTCGGGTCTCCGTCGAGCACGGCCCGGTCATTCGAGGTGATCTGGATGCCGTCATTCGTCTGCGTGCCGCCGAACAGTGCGTGCATGACAGCGTGTACGAACGACGTGCTGGCACCGCCCGAATTCGCGGTGACCTGCACCGTGTCGCCGGCGACGT
Organism: Microbacterium terrisoli; assembly: GCF_030866805.1. NCBI lineage: Bacteria > Bacillati > Actinomycetota > Actinomycetes > Micrococcales > Microbacteriaceae > Microbacterium > Microbacterium terrisoli. Next base: position 797,625 of record NZ_CP133019.1, on the reverse strand, counting down.
TCGCGTTGCGACCGACGGTCGCCGTGGTCTGGTCCCGGATCGCGGTCGTGCCGTTCGCGGTGAAGCCGCCGGCGAATCCGCCGCCCTCGCTGTCTGCGTACAGATCCGAGAAGGCGATGGTGGATGCTGCCACCTTCACATTGCGACCGGTCGAGACCACGGCGTTCGGGGCGACGTTCGCCCGGTTCGTCACGTTCACATTCAGCGTGGAGTCGACGACGCCGACGGCGACGAAGCCGCCGGTGGTGTTCTGTGCGGACGAGGCGTCGAACGTCACGGCGTTCGAGAGGACCGACACATCGCCGCTGGCGACGATCGTCCCGCCCAGGATCGCGGTCACCGTCGTGGTGTCATCGACCTCGGCGCTCGGCACGCCCACTGCCACGAATCCGCCGTTGCCGCCGGCGGCCGACGCCGACGACTGGCCGTCGCCGGCCGGCGGGGTGACCAGCCGCAGCGACACGTAGGACGTGCCGTCGGTCGGGACCACGGGGGCGTACAGCGAGTAGTCGCCGGTTCCCGACGCGGCGATGTCGAGGCGCACGGTGCCGGTGCCGCACGAGGTCGCGCAGGCCTGCAGCGCCAGGCCGGCGGCGAACACTGTCTGGGTGCCGAGCACGTGCGTCGTGTCCCACGTCAACGGCTGGCCGTTCACGCTCTGCAGCGTGAAGGTCGTCGCCGTCGGGTTCGGACCGACGACATAGGTGTATCCGTCGACGAGATTCCCGATCGGGGCCGGTGCGATCTCGTAGGTGCCGGAGTCGGTATCCGGCGGCGTGGTCAGTGCGATCTCGGTGCCGGCCACCGCGTCGTCATACGAGGCGGCCAACTGGATGACGTACGGGTCGACGTAGATGACGTAATAGGTGTGTCCGCTGACCAGCCCGCTGCCCAACCCGTATGCGTGGGCGGACGTCCGGTAGACGACGGCCTGGCCGGTCTGCAGGTTGTGGGCGCTGAGCACCGGCAGGTTGTCGGCGTTCTGGCCGGCGTACGGGCCGACGAGGATGTTGTTCGCGCCCGGGTTCGGCGCGTAGCACGCGTCCTTCGTGCACGAGGTCGACACGTTCACGGCGGCCTGAGTGAAGGTCAGGGGCCTCGGCGCCTGGTAGGTGACCCGCTCTCCGGGCGTGAACGAGTTGGGTGCGGTGATCGTGCCGTCGCCCGCGACGGAACCGACGCCGAAGGTGACACCGGCGGCCATCGCGTCGGTCTTGCTCAGATAGAGCTGGATCGTGTACGGGTCGATCACACGCACGTACAGCGTCTTGCCGGTGACGTCGACACCGTTGACGATCCCGGTGCCGGCCAGGACGACGCCGTCGCCGGTGACGAAGTTGTGGGGCGTGGCGAATCGGATCGTGGAGCGGTTCGGGTCGACGCCGTTCGTGCCGCTGAGGTCGTTCGAGTCGATCGTGGCGGTGTTGTTGAACGCGGCACCGAACTGCAGGTCGTCCGGCCCGGCCGTCAGCACCGTGTAGATGCGCCCCGTGGTCAGGCCCGACACCGACGTGCCGATGTACAGCACCGTGTCGCCGTCGGCCAGGCCGTGGCTGGGGAAGTACAGCGTGCCGGCGTTGCTGTTGACGTTGGCGAGCGCGGTGGGGAAGCCGTTGACGACCTGGTAGCCCCCGGCGGCATAGCTGTCGAGAAGCTGCGTGCTCCCCTTCGCCTGGGTCTGGGCCTGCACCGTGACCTTGCCGCCTGCGGTGATGGCGGCCCCGGGGCCGGTGGACGCCGTGACGGTCGGCGCGGTCGTGACCGTCGCCTTCGCGAGACCGACGGCCACGCCGCCGCCGCCGTAACTCTTGGATGTCGCATTTCCTTCGGCCCGCACGGACGTCGCAGTGACGGTGACGTCGCCGATCACCCGGATCGGGGTCGGCGTCGCGGCGCCGGCAGCGCTGCCGATCGCGGCCGTCACGACCGGAGTCACCGTGGTGGTGGTCTCGGCGCCCTGGACGTCGATCAGACCGCCGGCGCCCACCACGGCCGATGACGTGCCGGTGGATGTGTCGCTCGCCGTCACCGCCAGCGACGCTGCGGGAGCCACCGGCGTGCCGATCTTCACGCCGTCTGCGACGGTGGCCGTCGTCCCACCTGTGATGGCGGCCTCGGCGTCGGGGAAGGTGACGGCGATGATCGCACCTGCTCCGCTACGCGCGGAGGCGTTCGCCGTCTGGCTGTGCTGCGCGCCCACGGCGACGGCCGTGCCGGCGCCCAGAACCTGCGCCCCGGCGCCGAGGCTCGCCGCGACGCTCCCCGACACGCAGCTCGTCGCCGTCAGGATCGTGTCCTCGTTGAGGATGGACACGTTCGCGATGAACATGTCGGTGGACGCGAGATCCGTGCCCGCTGCCACAACGTCCAGCGATGCGCCGGAGTGCATCGTGCCGGCGAAGCTCGCCACCGCCCCTGCGGCATCATCGGCGGTCGCCTCGAGCGCCGAGACGCTGACGGCCACAGCGCCTTGGCCGCCGCCGATCGACGCGGTCGCCGTGTTCTGGTCGGTGGCGCGGATCGCAGCGCCCTGCGCGCCCAAGGTGAGGTCGGCGCCGCGGGCGACCGTGGCGCTCACCGTCGCAGACGATGTGATCATCGCATCGGCGCCGCCGGCCTGGACCGAGGCGACGAGCCCGACGTCGACCGGTGTCAGCGTCGTGGTGGCCGAGTTCGTGCCGTCCGCGGTGACGCTCAGCCCGTTGCCGTGGATCATGCCGGCGAAGGATGCCGCGACCCCGGCGTCGATCTGGCTGGTGGGCACTGCCACGCCGACATCTACGAGAAGGCTGCCCGAGCCGCTGTCCGCCGCGGCTGTCGCGGTGTTCGTTCCGGTCGCGGAGATCGTGGTGTCGCCGGTGACGGTCAGCTGAGCGCTGGATGCTGCGGTGGCGGTGACGGCCGCGTCGGCGGTCACCTGCGCGTAGTCGACGACGGTGCTGACCTTCGCCCCGAGGCCGATGCCGGCCGCCGTCGTCCCGCTGTGCACGTTCGACCCGCCGGTCGCGGTGACGCTCAGAATCGACGCGGTGATCACGCCGTCTGCGTGTGCGGCGACCGGTGCGCCGACCGTGGCCTCGGCGATGAACGCACCGGCGTTGATGGCCCCGGCGTCGATGTCCCCGCCGGGGCCGCCGCTCGCCGAGGCGTTCGCACTGTTCTGCCCGGTGGACAGCGAGCTGCCGACCGTCACGGCACCGGTCGCGGTGACATGGGCCGCAGCGCCGATCCCGGCGCTGGTCGCGGCATCCTTCGTCACCGTCGCGGTGGCCCTCGTGCCTTCGCCGCCCGCCAGCGTGACGTTGACCACGACCGTGGTCGCGGACGCGCTGTTGCCGCCGGATGCCGTGACCCTGAGGGCGCCTGTGGAGACGGTGCCGTCGACCTCGGCGATGACGGCGCCTTCGACGGTGGCTGTGGGCAGCATGACCTCGATGGTGAGGGCGCCGCCCGCGCCGCCGTCGGACTTCGCATGGGCGGAGTTCGTGCCGGCTGCGGTGACCGAGGTGGCACCGACGACGGAGGTCGAGGCGGTCGACGTGATCTGCGCGGTCACATCGGCGTCGGTGGTGATGGTCGCGTCCGGCGACGCACCGTTGCCGGCGGCGAGACCGACGGTCACTGCGACGGCCTTGGCGGACGCGGTGTTCGCGCCCGAGGCTGTGACGCGCAGCGATGCGGCGCCCGTGATGGTGCCTGTCACCGAGGCGACCACCGCCCCGGCGACGCGCGCCGTCAGCAGGCTCACGTCGATGGCAAGCCCCGCCGAGCCTGAGCCGGCGTCGCTCTTGGCTTTGGCCACGTTGGCGCCTCGTGCGGACACGACCACGGCGCCTGTCACTGCGGCTGTGCCGGTCAGGCGTGCGGTCACGTCCGCGGTGTCCGCGATGGCGGCGTGCGATTCGGCGCCGACGCCCGAGGCCCAGGTGCCGATGCCGACGGCGACCGTGCGGGCCCTCACTGTGCTGCTGCCGGTGGCGGTGATGCTCAGGGCACCGGGGGTGGCGACGACGCCGTCGACGGACGCGGTCACGGGTGCTGCGACGTCGGCATCGGTCACGAGCACGCCGACGCTGATCTCGCCGGTCGTTCCGGCGCTGGCTTTGGCGGTGGCCTTGTTCCCGTGCCCCCGCACGGCCGCGTTCACGACGATCTCTCCCGTGCTGGCGAGGGATGCCGCGGACCCGACGATCGCCGAGATGGCGGCATCCGCAGTCACGTGGGCCTGGGCATATGCGCCGCTGGCGCCCACGCCGATCGACACCGCGACGACGACGACGGTGGCGGTCGTCGTGTTCTCGGCGCGGGCGTCCACGGTGATCGAGCCCGATCCGGCGATGTCGCCGTCGATGCGGGCGCTCGTGTGGCCGGACACCGTCGCGAAGGCGAGCATCAGGGTGACGGCAGCGACGTTTTCTGGAGCGCCGCCGGCGGCCGAGATGCCGGTGCCGGTCGCGCTGACGTCGTTCACGGAGCCGGCGGTGACGGCGACGTCGCCTGCCGCGTGGATGACGCCCGTTGTGAGCATGGCCGCTTCGGTGGACCGGTCGTCGGTGGCCAGCGCGACGGCGACGCCACCGGCCACACCTTCGCTGGCTGCAACGTTCACGGTCAACGCGTCGACGTCATGGCGCGCACCGCTCGCCGTGATCGTGACATCGCCGCCGATCGTCACCGAACCGTGTGCGCCGGACTCGGCACGCGTCGTGCCGCTGTAGGTGACGACGGCCACGGCGCCACTGAGCGCCACGCCCACGCCGCCCTGCAGCGCGATCGCGATGTCGGTCGGGATGAACGTGTCGGATGCTGCGACCGAGATGCCGCCGATGGGGCCGGCGGCGCCGATCGCCACGTCGCCGATCGAGGCCACGGTGTCGCCGCTCACGGCGACCACGGCGACCGAGGCCCCGAGCGCGGCGGCCCCGCCGAGGCCCACGCCGATGGCGAGCGCGCCGACCGAGCGGGTGGCGGTGGTGCCGACGTCGACGAGGCTCGCAGTGGGGATCGCGGCCCCGGAGTCGACGTGCGCCTTCTGCGTGCTCGTGTCGGTGACCACGACGACCTGACCGTCGATCGCGAAGCCTCCGCCCGCGCCGGTGAAGGCGACGCCGAGCACCTGCTCGTCGAGGCTCGCGTGCACCGCGACAGTGCCGTGCGCGCTGACGCTGCCGGCGCCCGAAACGCCGGCGTCGGTGTTCTGACCGAGGGAGATGATGCCGATACCGGCACCCACGGCCCCGATCCCGCCGGCGGCGGCACCGGCGACCGAGAGCACGGCGAGGCCGTCGGCGGCGTTGACCAGCACCGCTCCGCCGGCGTGCACGGTGCCGAAGATCGTGGCCGACGTGCCGCTGGGCGGCGGGGTCTGCTGGGTGAAGGGCGTCGAGGCGACGGCAGTGCCGGGTGTGGCGCCGCTGACCGCGTTCTGCCCGCCGGTCATGAGGGCCCCGTACTGCTGCTGGTACGCCGGAGCGCCCTGGCCGGGAGTCGCCATGTTCGCCAGGATCGATCCCCAGCCGCCGTCCGCGCCGGATGCGGCCGCGTCGCCCATGCCCGTCGCCGAGCCGCCGGGGCCTGCAGTGGGGTCCTGGTCGCTCTGTGCCCAGAATTCATCGCCGCCGGGGGTCGGCGTGTGGCCGATGTTGTCGTTGCCGCGCGACGCGTAGGTGTGTCCGCCCGAGGTCACGACATCGCCGACCGCGTAGGTCGTGCCGGAGGTCCATCCGCCGCGGTTCGTGCCCTGGTCGTTCTGCTGGTAGGTGGTGGTGGGGTGGGCCCCGACCGACCACACCGACACGGCCCCGGCGACGCCGACGGCGCCGCCGCCGATGCTGATGGCGAAGGTGCGGATGTTCTTCAGCGCGAGGGCGGCGAGTGTGACGCCCTGCGACGCCCAGATGACGCTGCCGGCTCCCAGGTAGGACTGCACCGTGACGTTCGCGATGCCGATGTCGACACCGCCGGCCACGCCTCCGAGGCCTCCGGCCAGACCGCCGGCGAACGTGACGGCGCTCATCGAGTCTGTGGCCACCACCGACACCGACTGCTTCGGGCCGACGGTGCCGTCGATACCCGAAGCCGTGGCATTCACGGTGGTGCCGCCGGCGATGAAGGCCTTGACGGTCACGGTGAACACGGTCACCCCGACGCTGCCGCTGACGGCGGCCGCGCCGAGCGAGACGCCCGCGACGATCCCGAACATCTGCTCCGTGGATGCCGCCTGGACGGCGAGGCCGTCGAAGCCGCCCGTCACGGTGCCGAAGGTGCCGCCGCCGCCGGACGTGGTCTGCATGGTGCCGTCGTCGATGCCGGTGAGAGCGCCGCCCACCGCACGGACGGTGACGGTGTTGGTGCCGCCGAGGTATGCCTCCGTGTCTTTGGTGACGACGGCGACGTTCACTCCGGCGCCCTGACCCACGAGAACACCGCCAGAGACGTTGGCGACGACGAGTGTCAGCGCGGTGTCGTCGGTGGCGCCGATGAGCAGATTGCCGCCAGCTGTCAGGGTCACGCCGGTGCCGGTGGTGGCCGTCGTCGTGACATCGAGCACGGTGACGCCCGCATTCCTGCCTGCTCCCCCGCCGACAGCGACCCCGACGGAGGCGGTGACGCCGACCAGCTGTTCGGCGCCCGTTGCAGACACGACGATGTCGCGACCGGCCGTGATGGTGGCGCCGTCGCCGATGCCGGCGGCCGTGGCGAGGGTGACGACGCCCACGACGACGCCGTAGGCGGCAGAGGCCCCCACGGACAGGCCGCCCTCCGCGGCGACGGCCAGCTGGTGGTACTCGTTCCCGGCGGCCACGAGCACGCTGCCGGCGGTGGTGACCGCGGCGGATGCACCGACGGTGGCGCTGGTGGCGATGTTCGCGACAAGCACGGAGCCCGACAGGCTCACGGCGACGCCGCCCGCCTCGCCGGCGCTGACGCCGACCGAAGCGATGACGTCGCTGTTGGTCGCGGTGACGGCCACGCCGCCGAACCCGCTGCGGGTCGTGGTGGTGACGGTCTGGGGGCCGGCCGCGGTGCCGTCGGCGGCTGGCAGCTGCCCGGCGGGCACGATGCTGTGCGAGCGTCCGGTGGCGCCGGCGCGGAGGGTCAGCCACTGCTGCGCGACGGATGCCGTGGCGGTCGGGTCGCAGTCGGTGGCGACGCCGGTCGCGTGGCACTTGCTGTCGGCGAGCCGGATGGTCATGCCGGTCGTGGCGGTCGGGCCCGTCGGGTCGTTCACGACGATGACGTAGTAGGTGTGGCCGTCGGTGAGACCGCCGATGGGGGTGCCGCCGCCGGCGCTGTAGACGACCTGGTCACCGGTCTGCACCGGCGTGCCGTCGGAGCGCCGGAGCCGGTACGGCAGGGTGATGCTGTTGTCGGCGATGTTCACGTCCGTCGCCGGGTCGAACCGGGGGACGATCGTGTTGCCCTGCGTGATGGGGGTGCTGGCCTGGCTGATCGCAACGAACCTCTGCGCCTCGCCCATCAGGCCGCTGGACGGGATGCCGACCGCGATCGGGGGGCCGCGCGGAGCGAGCGAGAGCTGGATCTCGGTGGGCGAGACGACGATGACGTAGTAGACGCGTCCCGCGACGAGCCCGCTCAACGGCGCGCCGCCGCCGGCGTCGTAGGCGACCTGCTGCCCGTTCGAGAAGCCGTGCGTGTAGCCGAGATTGAACGTCAACCCGTCGGTCTCGAGGCCGCGAGTGCCACCGGGGCCTGACGTGCCGCGCACACGCGGGTTGAAGGCCGGATCCGTGCCGATCACCTGGGTGGCGCCCGTGTCGACAGTGGCGTGCGTGATGTTCGCGTCCTGCGCGAGCGCGCTCACCTTCGCCCCCGCGCCGATCGACGCGGTCGTGCTCTTCGTGACGACGGGCACGGTGGCGCCGGCACCGCCGGTGGCGCCGGCGGCTTCGGAGACGTTGCCGGCGACGGTGTCGAGCTTCATGCTCTCGATCGCCGAGACGATGACGTTGCCGCCGGCGCTGACGACGGCCCCGGCGCCCAGGCTCGCGGTCGTGGTGACGGAGATGACGGACACGGTCGCGTTCAGCGCCACACCGGCGATGACGCTGCCGGCGGCACCCGCCGAGATGCCCAGGATGTCTTCGCTCGAGGTGACCGAGACGACGACGTCGCCGCGGGCATTCACACGCGTGTTCGCGCCGATCGACGCGGTCGTGGCCTTGGTGATGGCCTTGACGTCGACTCCGACGCCGACGCCGGCGTAACCGCCGAGCGCGAGCATTCCGGCCGCGCCGACGATGTGGCTCGTGTCGGCGGCGGCGACCACAACGGCTTGGGCCGGCGCCGTACCCGGGTTCGCACACGCGATGTCGACGCAGTCGACGAGGGTGCGGTCGCCGATCGACGCGGTCGTCGTGTCGCCGAGCACGAGGACGGTCGCGGAGCCTGCGACGCCTGCGTCACCGCCGGCAGCACCGGCCATGGCGATCTGGGTGAGGTCCTGAGCCTGCCGGGCCTCGACGCGCACATCCGTTGCGCCGCTGATGTCGTCGTCGGTGCCGACCGTGGCCGTGACGGGGCTCGTGCGCACGAGGGTCGCCGCGGCGATCCCCACGCCTGCGCTGCCGCCGATCGCGAGTCCGCCCGCGTACAGCTGGATCTTCTGCACTTGTGTGCCGTCCAGCGCGTCCGCGGCGCGGAACGCGCGGTCGCCGAACGTGACGAGGTCGCCGGCGGCATAGTGGGCACCGGACTGCCAGGCGTCGACGGGCGCCCAGTGCGAGAGATCCATCGCCGGCGTGGTCGACGAGCCTGTGACGGCTGTGACGGCCCGGTAGAACGCGGAGCCGAACAGCACGACCTGACCCGCCTGGTACGAGCCGCCGGCGACCCACAGGTCGGTGCGCTGCCAGTCGGCGGCGTCGTGGACCGGGTCCGTCGTCGAGAAGTCCTGTGCCTGCAGGGCGCGGTACGTGAGACCCTCGGAGAGGACCACGTCGCCGACGGCGTACGAGCCGCCGCGGGTCCAGTCGTCCACCGCCGCCCAGTTGCTCGGGGCATCGGCGGCCCCGGCCACGTCCACCGTGGCGCGGTACAGGCGCCCGCCGTCGGCGACGAGGTCGCCGGTGGTGTAGTCGGTCTTCGCCGACCACGCCGTCGGCGTCGGCAGGACCGCCCACTCGCCGGTGTCGTCGCCCGGCTTCAGCACCGTGCCGTCGGCGGCGAGCGCTGCTCCCAGCACCTGCACGAGCGCCTGGTACGGCGTGCCGCCGACGTCGACGATCGTGCCGGCGTCGTAGGCGGCGGCTGCGTCCCACACCGGGATGATTCGCCACGTGCCCGGCTGGTCGGTCGACGTCGCGATGGCACGCGCCGCGACGAAGGCGCCGGAGTTGCCGCCCACGACGGCTCCCGCCTGGTAACCGGTGCCCGTCTGCCAAGTGCTCGTGGGCTGCCAGTGCGCGCTGCGGTCGGGGGCGGTGGTCAGGGCTGGGTCGTCGGTGTTCTGGTGGGCGGAGACCGCGAGGCCAGAGCCTGCGTGCACGGTGGTTCCAGCGCCCGCTCCTCCGCCGATCGACGCGCTGACGCCTTTGCCGCCGGCCTGATTCTGCACGATCACGATGATGGATCCCGCGCCGCCGCCTTCGCCGCCTGCCCCCGCGGACGCGGCCACCGCGAGCACGGGATCCGTGGATGCGGCGCTCACGGTGACGTCGCCACCGGCCGACGCCCGGGTCGAGGCGCCCACGGTCGCTGCGACCGTAGTGTCGACGACGTCGACGATGACGGCCGCGCCGACTCCGGCATCCCCTGTCGAAAGTCCCAGAGCGCCCGCGATCTCGACCTGCTGCGTGTCGTCCCGGGCGAGGACGGCGATGCTCTGCGTCGCGCCGCCGGTCGTGCGCTGGTCGATGAGCGCGCCGTCGCCGACGGCGGCGGTGGTCGTGCGGTTCCAGGCGTTGACGACGAACGAGCCGCTGACCGATGCGTCGCCGGTGCCGACCGCGCCCGCGGCGGCGACCGTCGAGACGGCGGGCGAGGCGACGACGCTGCCGGGCGAGGGGATCAGCACGACGCCGGGGATGCCCTCCAGGCTCGACAGCAGATTCGAGCCCATGAGCCCCACGTCCACGCCGACGAGCCCGATGCTCGCGCTGCTGCGGACCGTCAGGGCGCCGGCGGCGTCCAGGTGCGTGCGGGCCGTGGTCGACGAGTCGACGGCGGCGGTCGTCGTCATGGTGAGGATGTTGACGGCGATGGCGGCCCCGATCGCCGCGCCGCCCTCTGCAAGGGCGCCGGACACAGCGAGGTTCTGCAGACCGAGCGGGTCGCTCGCGGCGACGACCACATCTCCGGTCGACGACAGGTCGGCGCCGGCGCCGATGTGCGCGCCGGTCGTGTACGTGACGACGTTCAAGCCGACGGAGGCCGCGATCTGCGGGTCGGCCCTGCCGCCTGCGGCGGCCAGGCCCCACGCGATGACGCTGTTCTGCTCGGGGACGCCGGTGTCGGGGTCGATCGGGGTGCCGGCGGTGACGCGGATGGCGCCTGCGGTGATGGTCGCACCGGCGCCGATGTCGGCGGTGTTCGACACCGACAGTGAGGTGAACCCGACGCCGGCGCCGATGTTGGTCTTGGCATCCTTGGGGTTCAGCGCGATGCCCATGGCCCGGGCTGCGACGCCCGTGAGCTGGGTGGCTTCGACCTCGACCGGGCCGGTGACGGTGACCGTGACACCCGGGAGGATGCATGCTGTGTTCGTCGTCTGGATCCAGACGACGGCGATGGATGCTGCGGCTCCGACGCCTCCGCCGGACTTGCCGCTCTGCTTGGCTGCTGACGTGCCGCCCTGCTTGGCGGCGCCGTCGGCCGACGGGGGCGAGTTCGCACCCTTGCCGCCGGCGTTCGGGTCGCTCGTGATCGTGTCGCTGACGGTCTGGTCTGCGGACTTGCCGGCACCGCCGAACGTCGGCAGGTCGAATCCGCCGATGGCACTCGCGTTCGCGTTGGCCGAGGCATCCACCTCGGACTCGGCCGACACGGTGACGGCGGCTGCTGCGACGCTGCGGCCGAGTTGCGCCAGCGTGCTCCAACCGGTGATGATCGGCAGCGCGACGGCGGCGCCGACGCCGATCTCTTCGGCTTCGACGTTGGCGTTGGCCTCGGTCTCGGCCGAAACCGTGTGCGTCGCGCAGATCGTCACTTCGCCGTCGAGGGAGAGCGCGCCGGTGGCCGCGCCCAGCAGGGCGGTGGCCGTGTCGCCGGTGTCGACGACGAGCGCGACCGAGGGGCTGAACGCCTTGCCGCCCTTGGTGCCGGCCTCGGCGACCGTCGTGATGGTCCGCTCGGAATCGGCGGTGATCGTCACGTCGCCGCCGGCGATCAGCGGCACGCCGTCGGCGATCATCGCGATGGTCTTGGTCGGGGTGAGTACTTGGATGGCGGCCGACGCGCCCATGCCGAGGCCCGAACCGCTCGCGTCTTCGCCGGTGATGGCGGTGGAGATGTTGCACGGCAGGCCGAAAAGATTGCCGCACGTCTTGAAGCCGGCCTTCGACGATGCCTCGGCCGTGGCGTCCTGCACGAACTGCGCGGTCAAGGTCACGTCGCCGGCGCCGACGTTCACCGACGCCCCGGCCGGGACCAGGGCCTCGGTGTCGGACGCGACGATGTTGATCGCCAACGCTCCGGCCACGCCGATCTTCTCGGGGTTGCTCGAGCCCGAGATGGCCGTCGCGCTCACGGTGTGCACGCGGTCCGGGGCTGCAGGCGGGGCCGACTCCGTGCCGTCGGCGGCCTCGGGCGTCTCGGCGGCGACAGGCGTCATCGTTGCGGTGACAGAGAGCCCGTCGGCCGTGATCGCGGAGGCGCCGGTGGTGGCGATGTTGGTCATCGAGACCTGGTTGACGGCGACGCCGGCGCCCACTCCAGCCGTCGAGGCCGTCACCGTGCTGCCGTTGGCCGCACTGACCGCATCGGTGTTCGCGCTGCTGGCCAGGGTCACGGCCCCGTCGTCGGCGGTGATCGCCAGTCCGTCGGCGAACGCGGCGCGCGATGCGGTGTCGATCATCAGGATCGTGAACGCGCCGGCGATCGACAGCGATACGCCGTCATCGTCGCTGGTGCCGGCCGTGGGCGTCTTCCTCTGGCCGGTGGTCAACGTCGTGAACGCGTTGCCCTGACCGAGCACATTGTCGGCGATGCCGTTGATGCCGTCGGCCGACTGCGTGGTCGCGCCGGGCGCTGCGGCATCCGTCCCGCCCTCGTTCGCCGACGACCCGCTCGCCGTGAGCATGACGGCTCCGCCCGCATGCACGTCGCGTGCAACGGTCGCGTGCACGTCGTCGACGGCCTCGCCCAGCACCAGTGCGAGGGCGATTCCGAGCGTGTCGGGGTCGGTGTCGCCGCTGGCCTCGCTGCCGGTGCTCGCCGTCTGCTCGGCGCCCAGCGCGACGTCGCCGGTGACGGTCAGGGCGGGCCCCGTGCCGATCTCGGCCGCAGTGGTCAGGAACACCATCGTCAGGGCGACCGACGGCGACAGGGCGACGGTGCCGCCCGAGCCGCTGACGGCCAGCGTGTCGACGGCATTCTCGTCGGCGGCGGTGACGGTCAGGTCGTGTCCGCCGGTGAGCACTGCGCCGTTCTGCATGCCGGCGATCGTCGTGACCTGGCCGAGGTCGAACGCGAACGAGGCGCCGATGCCCATCTTCGGGTTCTCACCGTCGGGCACGAAGTAGTGCATGTCGCCGGTGGCCTCGCTCGGGATGAACACGAGCGGGTCGCCCGGGTGACCCGGCGCTCCCGCGATTCCCGCTACCCAGGTCTCAGTGAGTTGGAAGTAGCCGGGCTGGAGCAGGATGACGTAGTACTTCTGGTTGTTCACCAGTGTCTTGGCAGTGCCGGTGGTCAGCAGGGTCGGCTCGATGCCGATCGGGTCGCCGCCGCCGGTGCGGTAGACGACCTCGTCGCCGGTGTGCAGATTGCCGTCGGCCAGCGCGTAGTCGAGGTGGATGATCGTGTACTTGCCGTCGGCGTCCTTCAGGATGTGCGCGCCGTCGTTCGGGTCGAACGCGTCGAGGAAAGGCAGCGCCGTGGCGGACTGTTCGACGTTGGAGGCGGCATCCATCGTCACGTCGCCGGTGCCGGCATCGGCCGTCGCGACGAACCCGTTCGCCGACCGCAGCTGCGCACTCGTGGTCACGGTCACCAGATCGATGCCGACCGAGCCGTCCAGGCCCAGCGTGCCGCCACCGGCTGCGGCCGAGTCGCCTTCGGCGCTGAACGTGTGGGTCGTGTCGCCCCACTCGGTGCAGTTGCCGTCCTTGTCCTCTGCGGTGCACACCGGCGTGACCGTCGCACTCAGGGTCAGTCCGTCGGCATGGATCACGGCCCCCGGGGCGATGTCGGCGGTGTTGGTCGCGGTGACGACGTTCATGCCGAGACCTGCACCGATCGCGGCGACCGCACCGTCGGTGGCGGTCTCGCCGTCGCCTGTTGCCGAGGCGTCGGTGTTCGCCGAAGAGGCGAGCGTGACCGGTCCGCCGGTCACCGTCAGCGTCACACCGGCCGGCAGCGTGGCGACGCTGGTCGTGTGCACGAGGTTGAACGAGATGGCCGCGGCGACGCTGAGGGGTGCGCTGTCGCCCGCGGTTCCGCCGTTCGGGATGCCGGAGGAACCGCTCGACGCCCCGTTGGCGCCGGCGAGGTTGTCGGCGATGCTGAGGAAGTGGGTGCCCTCGTCGGTCACGGAGGTGAACGCCGAGGTGTTCTTGTCAGGGGCTCCGACGGTACCGGCCCAGGAGTATGCGGAGGTGGCCGACGAGCCGGTGGCACGGAAGGTCGCGGACCCGACCGCGGTGATGTCGCGCGCCGTGGTCGCGGTGACGGTGTGGTTCGCGTCGTCGATCGCGGCAGAGACGCCGATGGCCCCGTCCGAGGTGGTGTCGCCGCTGGCGCTGACGCCGACCGATGCCGTCTGCGTCGCCTCGGCGTCGACCGCGCCGGTGAGCACGAGAGCGGTCCCGGTGCCCAGGCCCGCATGCGTCGTGACGTTCGAGATGGCGACCGAGGCGACCGGGGTGAGGGCGACCGTGCCGCCCGACGAGCCTGCCTTGCCCTCGACGGTCATCTCGTGGGTCGTGCCGGCGGTCAGCGTCAGATCGCGGGCTCCGATGAGCACCGCCCCGTCGCCGACGGTGGCATTGCCCGCGTCGTCGACGATGTTCACCGAGATCCCGGCGCCCACGCCGATCGTGTCGGCGGGCTTGTCGAGCAGCGTCAGCAGGTGATCGGTGCCGGAATCCGGCTCGACGCCCAGGGTGATGACCTTCAGGTCGGCCGAGGCGGGGTTCAGCGACAGGCTCGCCCACGCGAGCTTGACGCGGGTGACCTTGGCGATCGGGTCGTACACGCAGACGCCGGGCAGCGCGGAGGTGCCGACGCAGTCGAGGTAGTACGTGCCACCTGCGACCAGTCCGTCGATGGTCGTGCCGCCGCCGTTCGTGTACAGGACCTTCTGCAGCGTGCTCGCCGGCAGTCCGCGCGCGTCGATCAACGGATATGGCAGGTCGATGGTCTGGTGGTCTTGTTCGATGGCCGTCGCCGGGTCGAAGAAGAAACCGGAAGGGCGGGCGCTGGTCGTCGACTCCGTTGCGTGGTTGCTGGCGAGCACGACGTCGGCGCCGTGCACAGCGAGGTGGGCGCCTGCGGCGACGGTGGCGTTGTGCACGACGGTGAGCACGTTCACCGCGAAGGAGCCCTGGAAGCTCGCGGCCGAGATGCCGGCCCCCGGCACGGGGATGATCGGATTGCTCACGGTGGCGCCGCCGCCGGAGAGCGCGCGGGTGTCGAAGGTCTGTGAGGATGTCGGAACCTTGCCCGTCGCGGGATCCGCGGGTTGCACCGTGTCGACGATGATCGTGTCGGTCTGCAGGTCCACCGCGCCGCCGATCGAGGCGGCGGTGGTGTCGTGGGCGATGGCGACGGCTACCGCGGCGGCGATCGCCGAGCCGGTGCGCAGCATTGCGTGGCCGTCGGCCGTGGTGGTGGCCACGGTCGGGCCGTCGGCGTGCACCCACACGCTGCCCGCCGCCGGGGTCGCCATGCCGAACGACCCGGATGCCGGCGTGATGTACGCCTCGGTGTCGGTGTTCGCCTTGGTGACGGCGAGGGCGGCCGCGACGTCGAGGGGGCTGAGGGCCGTGATCGTTCCGCCGACGAACTGCGCCGGGGTGATCACCGATGCGCCGTCGGCGCCCGTGTTCTGTGTCGCGCCGCCGGGGCTTGCCGCGGCGTGAGTCGTGAGCGTGTTGTCGGTGTCGGCGGTGACGGCCAGCGACCCGGCCGTGTTGCCGGTGCTGTTCGCGTCGATGTATGCCTTCGTCGTCTCGTCCAGAGTCAGTAGCGCGACGCCGGCGCCGGCCGCGGCGAGCAGCGCATCGCCCGTGGCCGAGAGGTTCGATGTGGTGCGTGCCGACAGATTCAGCGCGCCCGCGACCTGGAACGACGTCGAGCCCGAGAGGCTGGTCTGGGCGGTGTTCGTGACGCCCACCTGGGCGTAGGCGGCATCCACGGCCGGCACGCCGACGGCATCGCTGATGATCGGGGTCGACTCGGCGTCGACCGTCGAGTCGCTGGAGACGACGACGTCGCCGCTGGAGACGATCCGGCTGTTCGTGATCGACACCGTCGCGTTCGAGTCGACGGTGACGACGCTGACCGGTGTGTCCAACGCGGGAGAGGCCGAGGCGGATGCCGCCAGGGTGATCGCGCCGCCGCGAAGCGTGGCGCCGGTGATCTGGATCGTGGCCTTGGGTGCTGCGGTGATGGTGGCGACCTGTGCGGCGCCGTCGTCGGAGGCGATCGCCTCGAAGTCGATGGAGCCGCCGGCGGCGCCACCCTGGGTGTCGATCGTCACGGCCCCGACCGTGATGGTCTCGGCGTGGATGGCCAGCGAGACTCCGGGGATCAGCAGGTCGCCCGAGAACGTCACCGAATCATTGCCGGCACCACCGTCGACGTCGATCGAGCTGACACCGGCCAACGGGAACGTCACCGGCGTCATCGTGGGGGCGCTGACGGTGATCACTCCGTCGTTCAGACTGACGGTGATCGCGTCATCGGCGGCCGTGCCGGTGACGGTCACGGCGCCGCCGTCGATCGTGAGCGGCGATACGACCGAGAGCGCCATGGGCGTGGACGGTGCGACGGTGAGCGCGGACGGCGCAGTCATCGTGGACGCGGTCGTCGTGATCGGCGCGGTCGCGGTCGTCGTGATCGGCGCGGCGGTAGGACCGCCGGTCGGGTCTGCCGTTGTCGGCGCCGACGAGGCCGTGTCGGTCGGCGCAGCAGACGCGGAGTCGGTCGGCACGGTCGACGCAGAGTCGGCCGGCACCCCGGACGCGGAGGCGGTCGGCGTGGCCGACGCAGGATCGGTCGGAGCGGTGGACGCTGAATCGGCCGGCGCGGTCGACGCAGAATCGGTCGGCGCGGCCGACGTCGCGCTGGGCGCGGCGCTCGAAGAGGTCGGTGCCGGACTCGTCGCAACGGGTGCCGGCTTCGGCAGCAGCGACGCATCGACGTTCCAGCTCTGTCCGGCCGCCAGCGACGGCGCCATCAGTCCGCTCGTGTCGTGGCCGAGGCCCAGCGCGTGCCCGAGCTCGTGCCGCACAACGGTCAGCAGGCTCATATGAGTCGGTCCGCTGCCCCAGCCCCACCCGGCGGCGTCAGTGTCGATGACGACGGCGCCCGATCCCTCGGATCCGAGTTCGAGGTCCGGCAGGTCGCCGACACTCGCCGAGAACCCGGCGAACGAGACCGACGGGTCGACGGCCTGCCACTCGGACTCGGCCTGCGCGACGGCCGCCGCGAGGGCACCGGCGGTCACATCGTCAGACGTGTCGGGGATGGCGGGTGCGGATGCCGCGACCAGCAGATGATCGCCGGTGGGCGACGCCGAGTCGCTCGGGGCAGGCACGGGGGTGTCGGTCGGGGTCGGCGTGGCCGTGTCGGTCGGGGCCGGCGTGGCCGTGTCAGTCGGGGCCGGCGTGGCCGTGTCGGTCGGGGCCGGGGTCGTCGACGGCGCAGGGCTCGGCGTGGTGACCGGCGGGTTCGTCGTCGACCCTTGCTCCGTACCCGAGCCGGTTCCCGGTGTCGCGCCGGAACCCGACGTCGAACCCGACGCGGTCTTACCGGACGTGCAGGTGACCGAGTTGCCGTCGGCCGAGCGCACACACACCATCTGCGATCCGGTGCTGGACGCCGAGGTTGTGGGCTTCGGGGCCGGCGTCGACGAGGCGTGGGGGGCGGGCTGCGTCGTGACCGTGAGGGCCGATGACCCAGCCGGCGACGTCGCTCCGAGGCGGATCGTCACGGGCTGCGTACCTGCGGCCGGAGGGAGCACGACCTGCACGGTCTTGACTGTCCTGCGTCGCACCGCCGACTTCGTGCCGGGCTGCGTCTGCTGCGTGCTCGAGGCCACCGGGGCGAACCGCGGCCAGGCGGGCACGCTGTGCGTGACCGGCACCGCAGGGGCCGGTGTGGAGGTCGCGCCGGACGAGACCGCGAACGCCGGGGAGTAGCCGCCCATCGGCGTGATGGCCATCGCGAGCGAGACGAGCAGGGTGAGTGCGGGCAGCACCATCCGCCGCGACCAGCGCATCGAGCGCGATCGCTGGCGCCACGTCACGGCACGCCTCAACCCCATTGCAGCATCCATCTCCGGCGGCCGAAAGGGGTCGCAAGCCTGAGGCTCTAGGTTCGATGCGGGAGCGTGATCTGGGGTCTGTTCGACGTGTCGCTGAGTCCGTTGGTGAAGCTATACCCACATCCGCGCGTTGGTCAAGTGACCTCTGGAAAATTTCTGCGCCGCGACGACAAGCCCTACCCGAACGCCTCACGGCACGCGATCAACATATGCACTCAGGTGCATATATCGGACTCAGTGCCGTAGGAACAGCGGAATCCCGTGGCGCGCTTACTCTCCGGAGGATGACGAGGCCGGCGCGCCCATGCGGCGCAGCCGGCCTCGGTCGTCATTCGGGGCGGACACCCCGACCCTTGCGGGCCCTACTTCTTGTAGTTGGGCGCCTCGACCACGATCTGGACATCGTGGGGGTGCGACTCTTTGAGACCGGCCGCGGTGATCCGCACGAACTTGCCGCGCAGCTTCAGCTCGTCGACGGTGCGCGCCCCGACGTAGAACATCGACTGACGCAGTCCGCCGATCAGCTGATAGGCCACGGCCGACACCGGCCCACGGTAGGCGACCTGACCCTCGATTCCCTCGGGGACCAGCTTGTCGTCGCTGGGAACGTCCGCCTGGAAGTAGCGGTCCTTCGAGTACGAGGTCTTCTTGCCGCGGGTCTGCAGAGCGCCCAGCGACCCCATGCCGCGATACAGCTTGAACTGCTTGCCGCCCTGGAACACGATCTCGCCCGGGGCCTCGTCGGTCCCGGCGAACAGCGACCCGATCATGACGGCGTCGGCTCCCGCCACCAGCGCCTTGGCGATGTCTCCGGAGTACTGCAGGCCGCCGTCGGCGATCACGGGGACTCCGGCTTCGCGGGCGACGAGGGATGCCTCGTACACGGCCGTGACCTGCGGCACCCCGACACCCGCGACGATGCGCGTGGTGCAGATCGACCCCGGTCCCACGCCGACCTTCACCGCATCCACGCCGGCGTCGATCAGGGCCTGCGCGCCCTCGCGGGTGGCGATGTTGCCGCCGATCACGTCGATGTGCGCGAACGTCGGGTCGGACTTGAGGCGCTTGACGATGTCGATGACGCCCGCCGACTGCCCGTTGGCGGTGTCGACCACGACGACGTCGACGCCGGCGTCGCGCAGCGCCTCGGCGCGCTCCCATGCGTCGCCGAAGAAGCCGATGGCAGCGCCCACGCGCAGCCGGCCCTGCTCGTCTTTGGTGGCCAGCGGGTACTTCTCGCTCTTGTCGAAGTCTTTGATCGTGATCAGCCCGGCGAGCTTGCCCTCACTGTCGATCAGGGGCAGCTTCTCGACGCGGTGCTTGGCGAACGTCGCGATGACCTCGCCGGCGCTGATGCCGACCGGCCCGGTGATCAGGCCCTCGTGGGTCATCACATCGCGCACCTTGGTGGTCTGACGCTCGAAGCCCGAGACGAACCGCATGTCGCGATTCGTGATGATGCCGACCAAGCGCCGGTCCTCGTCGATGACCGGCAGGCCCGAGATGCGGTACTGCGCGCACAGCGTGTCGACCTCGTCGATCGTCGCGTCGGGAGTGGTCGTGATGGGGTCCGTGATCATCCCCGACTCGCTGCGCTTGACCTGGTCGACCATGCTCGCCTGGTCTTCGATCGACATGTTCCGGTGCAGGATGCCCAGGCCGCCCTGGCGCGCGATCGCGATCGCCATGCGCGCCTCGGTCACTGTGTCCATGGCGGCCGAGATCAGGGGCGTGGCCACGGTGATGCGCCGGGTGACCCGTGAGGAGGTGTCGGCCTCGCTGGGAATGACGTCGGTATGCCCGGGAAGAAGCAGCACATCGTCATACGTGAGACCGACAAAGCCGAACGGATCGGGCTGTTCCATGGAGACTCCTCTCGCGCCGGGCGCGCTGCAAACGGGATCGCGGCGGTCGACATCGGCGTGCGGGGTCTACTCCGCCAATGTCCAGTGTAATCGCCGCGCGACCCCGGATATTCCGAACCGTGACCTCGCGAAGGTAGGCACCGGGCGCAACGCCAGGTACGCTCGGAGCGTCGCGCAACAGAGCGCCGCATACCCAACGGCGCCGAGACAGACTCAGTGTGGAGGTCGCGTGAGACACAGAACGAGGGCGCGTCGCCCCGGAGCATGGCAGACCGCCCTCGTGGGTGCAGCCGCCGCCGGGCTCATGCTGCTGATGGGACCGACCGCCGCGGCGAACGCCGCGGACGTACCCGCACCGGCGGCCGTCGCCGTCGACGCGCCGTTCATCGCGGCCGCGCAGGCGCCGGCACCCACCGCCGCCCAGGCCGCGGCATCCCGCACCGCACCGGCTCAGGCCGGGCCGGTCAGCGCCGACGAGAACACGCCGAAGACCGACTACTTCTTCGCCGGGTTCATCTCGTACAAGGACAAGCCGCTGGCGGATGTCGTGGTCAAGATCGACGGCAACGGCTTCTCGGCCGAGACCAAGACCGACGCGGAGGGTTCGTGGAAGCTGTACGTGCCGAAGAAGGCCACGTACACGCTCACCGTCGACGAGTCGACACTGCCGTCGGGCGTGATCGTCAAGGGCGAATCCGCATCCCGCGAAGTGAAGTTCGGGCTGACCAACGCGGCCTACATCAACCTCTTCCTGGGAGCGGGTGAGCGCGTCACGCAGTCGTTCGGTTCGCAGCTGCTCACGCGCCTGGTCAACGGCATCAACTTCGGCCTGCTGCTCTCGCTCGCCTCGATGGGCGCGGCACTGATCTTCGGCACCACGCGTCTGGCGAACTTCGCGCACGCCGAGATGGTGACGTGGGGCGGGGTGATCGCGCTGATCGCCTCGACCTGGTGGGGAATGCCGCTGTGGCTCGCCCTCGTGGTCATGGTGGTCGCCGGCGGCGGGCTCGGCTGGGGAATGGATGCGGGGCTGTGGAAACCCCTGCGCCGAAAAGGCCTGGGCACCGTGCAGCTGATGATCGTCAGCATCGGATTGTCGCTCGCGCTGCGGTATGCGTTCGAGTTCGTCATCGGCGGCGGCACGGAGCAGCTTCCCGGCGCCAGCCCCACCCCGATGCAGCTCGGACCGATCTCGCTGTCCTACATCGACATCACGAGCATGGTGGTCAGCCTGGTGGCCACGCTGGGCGTCGCGTTCTTCCTCACCCGCACCCGCGTCGGCAAGGCCACACGCGCGATCTCCGACAACCCGCAGCTGGCTGCGGCATCCGGAATCGACGTCGACCGCGTCATCCGCATCGTGTGGA
This sequence comes from Microbacterium terrisoli, assembly GCF_030866805.1. Lineage (NCBI taxonomy): Bacteria > Bacillati > Actinomycetota > Actinomycetes > Micrococcales > Microbacteriaceae > Microbacterium > Microbacterium terrisoli. The sequence goes on along the minus strand of NZ_CP133019.1, from coordinate 776,725 downwards.
CACTGGCCGGAGCGCTCGCGGCCGTCGCCGGCGTCCTGTGGGCGTACTACCGGCCGGGCGTGAAGTGGGACATGGGCGTACAGATGCTGCTGCTGATCTTCAGCGCCATGACCCTCGGCGGCCTGAACACGGCACTGGGCGCGTTCGTCGGCTCGCTCATCGTCGGCATCGCGGTCGAGGCGTCGACCCTGTGGATCCCCTCCGACCTGAAGTACGCGAGCGCGATGGTGGTACTGATCGTGATCCTGCTCGTGCGACCTCAAGGCCTGCTGGGACGCAAGGAAAGGCTGGGCTGAGATGGACTGGGGACAGATTTTCGGCAACACCGCGAGCTATCTGCTCAGCCCTGTCACGATCGCCTACGCGTTGGCGGCCACGGGTCTGGGCGTGCACTTCGGCTACGGCGGTCTGCTCAACTTCGGCATGGCGGGCTTCATGGCCGTCGGGGCCTACGGCTACGCGATCTCGGTGCTCAGCTTCGGCGCCCCGTGGTGGCTGGGCATCATCATCGGCCTGGCCGCCGGTGCACTGTTCGGCCTGCTCTTGGGCATCCCGACGCTGCGCCTGCGCGCCGACTACCTCGCCATCGCGACGATCGCGGCGGCCGAGATCATCCGTCTGCTGTTCACCACGCAGGTGTTCAACAAGTGGACCGGCTCGGCAGAGGGCCTGGCGAACTACACCGCAGGATTCAACAGCGCGAACCCGTTCCCCTCGGGCACGTACGGATTCGGGCCATGGACCTACACGGCCGCACAGCTGTGGGTGGTGGTGTTCGGGCTGGTGCTGCTGGCGCTGGCGCTGCTGCTGGTCTGGTCGCTGATGCGCAGCCCGTGGGGCCGCGTGCTCAAGGGCATCCGTGAAGACGAAGATGCCGTGCGCTCGCTCGGCAAGAACGTGTTCGCGTACAAAATGCAGTCGCTGGTGGTCGGCGGTGTGATCGGTGCCGCGGGCGGCATCGTGTTCGTGCTGCCCTCGGCGGTCGTGCCCGGCAGCTACACCACGTCGCTGACGTTCTTCCTGTGGGTGATCGTGCTGCTCGGCGGTGCGGCCACGGTGTTCGGCCCGACGCTGGGCGCCGTGCTCTTCTGGGTCGTGCTCGCGTTCATGAACAACCTGCTGCCGGCATTGGCGGCGGCGGGCCTGCTGCCGATGTCGACCAGCCAGGCCAGCGTCATCCAATTCATCCTCGTCGGTGTCACGCTCATGCTGCTCGTGATCTTCCGTCCGCAGGGACTCCTCGGCGACAAGAGGGAGATGACCTTTGTCAAGTAACCAGCCAACCAGTGAGCCGGCCGGCGAGCCGAGCCGCAATACCGGCCCCGATACCGGCCCCAATACTGGAGTGCACCGCACCAAGTCGACGGGGCTCGCCAACGGCGATGCCGTGCCCGGCGTCGCCAAGGCAGATCCCATCCTCGTGATCGACGGTGTGCGGCGCCATTTCGGGGGCCTGGTCGCCGTGGACGTCGACCACCTCGAGATCCCGCACGGGGCGATCACGGCACTGATCGGACCCAACGGTGCCGGAAAGACGACGCTGTTCAACCTGCTGTGCGGCTTCGACAGGCCGAACGCGGGGGCCTGGTCGTTCGAAGGCAAGAACCTCGCCGGCGTCCCGTCGTTCAAGGTCGCCCGCATGGGGCAGGTGCGCACGTTCCAGCTGACCAAGTCGTTGTCGCTGCTGACCGTGCTCGAGAACATGAAGCTCGGCGCCCGCGACCAGCACGGCGAGCGCTTCTGGCACAGCCTCTTCCCGTTCCTGTGGCGCGCGAAAGAGCGCGAGATCGAACAGAAGGCCCGCGACCTGCTCGTCCGGTTCAAGCTCGACGCGAAGGAGAAGGACTTCGCCGCCTCGCTGTCGGGCGGGCAGCGCAAGCTGCTCGAGATGGCGCGTGCGCTGATGTCCGATCCGCAGCTGGTGATGCTGGACGAGCCGATGGCAGGCGTGAACCCGGCCCTGACGCAGTCGCTGCTGGGGCACATCCTGAGCCTGAAGGATGCCGGTATGACGGTGCTGTTCGTCGAGCACGACATGCACGTGGTGCGCCACATCGCCGACTGGGTTGTCGTCATGGCCGAGGGCCGCGTGGTCGCCGAAGGTCCCCCCGAGTCGGTGATGCAGGATCCCGCCGTCGTGGACGCCTACCTCGGCAGCCATCAGGATGTCGACCTCGGGGTCGTGACCGGACGCATCGAGGGCGAGCTGAACACCTCGGCGATCAAGCTGCTCGACGCGATCGAAGAAGAGCGCGAAATGATGGCCGAAGAGCTGGGCGAAGAACCCGCACCGGATGCCGCGGCCGACGAGTCCGGCGACGATGACCAGAAGGGGCAGCACTCATGAGCGAACCCGTGGTGGAACTCACCGATGTGCACGCGGGGTATCTGCCCGGTGTCAACATCCTCAACGGAGCGAACCTCGTCGCCCATCAGGGCGAGCTCGTCGGAATCATCGGACCCAACGGTGCGGGCAAGTCCACGCTGCTGAAGGCCATCTTCGGCCTGGTGCAGGTGCGCGACGGCGACATCCGGGTCAACGGCGACAGCATCGTCGGCCTGAAAGCCGACAAGCTCGTCGCACGCGGCGTGGCCTTCGTTCCGCAGACGAACAACGTGTTCCCGTCGCTGTCGATCGCCGAGAACCTTCAGATGGGCCTGTACCAGAAGCCGAAGATCTATGCGGAGCGGCTGGAGTTCGTCACCGGCATCTTCGCCGAGCTGGGCGGACGACTGGGCCAGCGCGCCGGGTCGCTGTCGGGCGGCGAGCGGCAGATGGTCGCGATGTGCCGCGCACTCATGATGGACCCGTCGGTGCTGCTGCTGGATGAGCCGTCGGCCGGTCTGTCACCGGTGCGGCAGGACGACGCGTTCATCCGCGTCTCCGACATCAACAAGGCCGGGGTCACCACGATCATGGTCGAGCAGAACGCACGCCGCTGCCTGCAGATCTGCGACCGTGGCTACGTGCTCGACCAGGGCAAGGACGCCTACGAGGGCACCGGCCGTGAACTGCTGAACGATCCGAAGGTGATCGGACTGTACCTCGGCACGCTCGGCGCCGACGCCGCCTGATCCACGACGAGGCGCCCCGAGCCGAAGCCCGGGGCGCCTTGTGAACGGATCGATCAGTTGGTCCGCTGCGGCGCGTTGTTCGCGTCGTACTTGTAGATGCCGATGACGGCACCCTGCGGGTCATCCTTGTCGTCGAACTTGCTCATGCCGGAGTACCCGTGGTACGCGGGAGTCTTGCCTTCCTTGATGAGCTTCGCGCAGTCGGCGAACGAGGTGCATTCGGTGCCGTTGCCGGAGCCGCCGGACACCTCCTGCATCTTCGCGCCCATCTTCGCGCCGTCGGTCGACTTCGCCTCGAGCGCCGAGAGGGCGATCAGCACGGCTGCGTCGTAGGCCTCACCCGCGTAGGTGAAGTCGGTGATCTCCTTGTTGCCCTTGCCCGTCCAGTAGGTCTGGAGACGCTGGGTGAAGTCGTCGGCCAGTGCGGGACCGGGCTTGGTGCCCTGCGCGCCCTCGAGCGAGACCGGGAACGACTTGCCGTAGTCCGACAGGTTGCCGTCGACCATGTAGAAGTCCTTGGCCGGGATGCCGGCGTTCACCAGCAGCGGGCCGATGGTCTTGAACTGGTCGAACGAGACGATCGCCACCGAGTCGGGGTTGGCCGCCTTGATCGTGGCCACCTGCGCGTCGAACTGCGAGTCGCCGACGTTGAACGATGCGTTGGCGACGACCTTGCCGCCGGACGCCTCGAACGTGCTCTTGATCGCCTGGTACAGACCGTTGCCGTAGGCGTCGTTCTGGAAGATGACGCCGAGCGACTTCTTCTTGTCCTGCGCGAGCAGGTTGCCGAGCACCTCACCCTGCAGCAGGTCGCTGGGCGCCGTGCGGAAGTACAGGTGGTCCTTGTTCGGCCAGTCCGTGAAGTCCGGCGACGTGTTCGACGCCGAGACCGTCAGGATGCCGGCGGAGATGTTGCCGTTCAGGATCAGCTTGGTGACACCGGATGCCGCAGCCCCGACCATGGCGGTGATGCCGGCACTGCGCAGCTTGGAGATCGACGTCTCATAGGCCTTGGTGTCGGTGTCGCCTTCGTCAGCGGCGGTGTAATCGACCGTGATGCCGGCCTTGGCGGCGTTGATCTCCTGCACGGCCAGTCCGACGCCGGATTCCTGCGGCGGGCCGAGGAAGGCCAGCGAGCCGGTCTCAGGCATCAGCGAACCCAGCTTCAGGGTCAATTCGGTCGAGCCGCCGGAGTTCCCGCTGCTGTTCGTGCTGGCCGGGGTTCCGCTGCAACCGACCATCACCAGGGCGGCTGCACCGACCAGTGTGATCGCGGCGACAGCTCTGCTGCCACGCAGGCGATTCAATCCGTTCATGGTGCTCCTTTGCTTCGAATACGGCAGTGCCGCATTGCGTGCTCTAACCATATGGGTTGCGCGCGTCACTTTGAGGTCTGCGATGTCTCGGTGCGTTAACAATCGTGCGCGCGCGTGCGCGGATCAGGCGATCTCGGTGACATCGGACACGCCGCGGCGCCGGACGCCGGTCAGGGAGTCCACCGTGAGCACGATCAGCGCCAGCCAGACCAGGCCGAATCCGATCCAGCGCTCCACCGACATCTGCTCGTGCAGCAGGAACGCCCCGGTGAGGAACTGCAGGATCGGGGTCAAGAACTGCAGCAGGCCGATCAGACTGAGCGGAGCCCGCCGGGTCGCCGCCGCGAACAGCAGCAGCGGCACCGCGGTGACCACCCCGGTCAGGGCCATCATGACCGTGTGGGTGACGCCCTCGGTGCCGAAGGTGATGCCGCCGGTGACACTCACCCAGATCAGCATCCCTGCGGCGACCGGGGTGAGCCACGCGGTCTCCAGCGTCAGCCCGCTCAACGCGTCCACGGACGGTCCGACGCGGTTCTTGGCGAGCCCGTACAGCCCGAACGAGAAAGCGAGCCCCAGCGCGATCCACGGCATCTGTCCGTACCCGAGCACGATGACCACGACCGCGACGACGGCGATCGCGATCGCGACCCACTGCGCCGGCCGCAGACGCTCGCGCAGCACGAGCACGCCCAGCAGAACGGTCACGATCGGGTTGATGAAGTACCCGAGGCTCGCCTCGATGACGTGACCGGTGAGGGTCGCGATCAGGTAGACGGTCCAGTTGACGAAGATCAGGATGCCGGCGGCCGCCGTCCACCCCAGCAGCCGCGGCTGTCGCATGATGCGCCACAGGGCGCTCCATGCTCGCATCACGGTCAGTGCCACGACACAGAAGACCACCGAGAGCAGCACCCGCCACGACACGACCTCCCAGGGCGTGGACGGCAGCAGCGTCAGGAAATAGAGCGGGAACATCCCCCACAGCAGATACGCGGCGAACGCGTACACGCCGCCGGCAACGGTCGCATTGCCCCGCGCCCTGGCGTCCTTCTGCTTCACTGCATCAGCCTAGTTCTTCGCACCGCCGTCGCCGCACCGCACGGGCCGCGGCATCCCCCGCCCTCGGCCCACCCGAGCGCCGCCCACCCGAGCGCGGGAACGGCGAAGGCCCGGATGCCGAAGCATCCGGGCCTCCGAAACAGCCGACGTCAGCGGACGACGACCGCCAGGACGTCACGCGCCGACAGGACGAGGTACTCGTCGGCGCCGAACTTGACCTCGGTCCCGCCGTACTTGCTGTACAGCACGCGGTCGCCCACGGCGACGTCGAGCGGAACACGGTTGCCGTTGTCGTCGATGCGGCCGGGGCCCACCGCGACGACCTCGCCCTCCTGGGGCTTCTCCTTCGCGGTGTCGGGGATGACCAGGCCACTCGCAGTGGTCTGTTCGGCCTCGACCTGCTTGATGACGATGCGGTCCTCGAGCGGCTTGATGGAAACCGACACTGTCTACCTCTTCCTGTGTGTGTGAACTACCGAGTTGAGACTGAAAGACTCGTTAGCACTCTGACGTGTCGAGTGCTGACACCAGTTTAGGCATCCATTGGCACTGGGGCTGGCAACGATCCCACAAGTGGGTCAGACTGTGTGCATGTTCCGAAGTCTTGACGGCGGCTGGCAGTTGCGCGAGGCGCTGGGCGACACATGGCAGTGGTACGTCCACAAGCTTATCGACCGCCGCAACAGCGTGACCAAGGCCGCCGATGCGGATGCGTGGTTGCCCGCCCACGTGCCCGGAGCTGTATTGGACGACCTCGTCCGCGCAGGTGAGGTTGCAGAGCCGCGGCACGGTCGCCGCAGCCGCGAAGCGGAATGGGTGGCCGACCGGCACTGGGTCTACCGGCGTCATGTCGACCTGCCCCCGCTCGAACATGACGATTCGGTCTGGATCGAGTTCGACGGCATCGACCCCGGCGGACGCGTCTTCTGGGACGGTCACGAGGTAGGGGCCATCGATGGGCTACACCGGCGGCTCCGGCTACGAGTGGGTGGAGCCGACCGGCGCGAGCTCGCGACTGGCGGCCACACTCTGACCGTCGTGGTTCTACCCGCGCTGGACACGGAGCCGCAGGTGGGTCGCACCGACCGCGTGCGAGCCCTCGCGCCGCGTGTGGGCAGCGGCTGGGACTTCGCGCCGCGGATGCGTCACCAAGGGATCTGGCGGCCGGTTCGCCTGATCATCGGGCATGTCGGCCTGGCCTCAGTCCGCGCGCGCACCGAGGTTGAGCTCGACGGCCGCACCGGCACGGTGATCGTTGACGCCGTCATCGACGGGAGAATCGGTGTAGGTGCAGCGGGTGTCATCACCATCGAACTATCCCGAGATGAACGCACGGTCGCGTCCGGCTCGGCGCCGGTCACGGACGGCGCCGTGCATGTGCGCCTTCCCGTCCACGACGTGCAGCTGTGGTGGCCGGCGGGCCTGGGTGAGCACGCCCTGTATGATCTACGGGTCGCGATCGGCGACGACGAGAGGATGCTGCGGGTCGGATTCCGAAACGCACGGCTCGTGGCCAACGCGGGAGCACCTCCGAACGCCCTCGGCTACACGGCCGAGGTCAACGGGAGGACCCTGCCCCTCGTCGGCTGGAACTGGGCGCCGGCCGACCTCCTGTTCGGTGTCGTGACCGCCACGCGCATCGCCCGTCTGCTCGACTTGGTCGCTGATTCCGGAGCCCGAATTCTGCGAGTGTGGGGCGGCGGGCTTATCGAGTCCGACGACTTCTACGACGCCTGTGATCAACGCGGGATCCTCGTCTGGCAGGAGCTCGCCCAGTCCAGCTCCGGGATCGCGAGCGCTCCTGCGACCGACGCCGACTTCATCGCCCAGGCCGTCGAGGAGACGGTGATCGCCGCCGCGCGGCTGTCACGGCATCCGAGCCTGTTCCTGTGGTGCGGCGGCAACGAGCTTGAAGACGACGCCGGTCCGCTCGACGAGTCGCGCTCGCCGGTGCTCGCGGCGATGCGCAGCGCCCTGGCCGACGTCGATCCCGGGCGCCCGTGGCTGCCCACGTCCCCGTCCGGGCCCACCTTCCACCACCGAATGGACAGGATCGCCGCCGCTCCCGACGATCAGCACGACGTGCACGGGCCCTGGGAGCACCAGGGGCTGGTCGACCAGCACACCCTCGCTGACGCGGGCACGAGTCTGGCGCATACCGAGTTCGGCGTCGAGGGCATGGCCAGCCTGCGCTCACTGCGCGCCGTCGTGCCAGAGGGGCAGCGTTGGCCGGCAGACCTGTCCAATCCCGTGTACCGGCATCTGGGCCAGTGGTGGAACAACGCGACGCTGGTCTCGGAGTCCTTCGGCGGACGGTTGGGCGACCTGCGGCGGATGCAGCGGGCCAGCCAATGGCTGCAGGCAACTGGGCTGCAGTACGCCATCGAAGCCGACCGGCGGCGATGGCCGCGGTGCAGCATGGTGCTGCCATGGCAACTCGCGGAGAGCTTCCCGAATGCCTGGTGCACGAGCGTGGTGGAGTGGTCCGGCGAAGCCAAGCCGGCGTTCCATGCCGCGCGGCGCGCCTTCGCACGCACGCGGGCGAGCATTCGCACTCCACGCTCGGCGTGGGGCGGCCAGCGGACGCTGACCGCTCAGGCCTGGCTGTGGGCGGAGGACGGTGTCCCTGCCGGGACCAGCCTTCATTTGCTGCTACGCGACGTCGCCGGTGCGATCGTGGCCGAGACGACCTGCAGCGACATCGACGCGATCGCCGAGCCGGTCGCCGTCGCCACGTTGGAGACCCCGCTGCCAGAGGCCGACGGCATCGTCGTCTGGGAGGCGCAGTGGCGTGCCGCCGACGGCACACCGATCGACACCGAGCGCGTCGTGGCCGTCCTCGGCGATGACCTCGGCGCGCTGCTGGACGCCGCACCTACCCAGTTAGACGTGCGTGTGCACGAAGACGGCGATCTCTGGCGCATCATTGCCATCCACGTCGGCGGGCCCACGCTCATCGGTCCGGTCATTCACGATGCCCGACCCTGGGGCGCCGCCGGCAGCGTCATCGTCCGCGACGACCCGCGCCCGATGATGCCGGGAGAGACTCGCGAGCTGACCGCGCGCTGGAGCCGGGTGGAACCCGTTGCGCGCGCACTCGTCCTCGATGCATGGAACTTCACGCCCCTCACCATGCACGCCACCGGAACGCGGACACGGAACCGGACGCCAGGGAGCTGATCGTGCGCCCGTCGGCCGAGACATGCATCAGCATCCTTCGCGTAAGCGCTTCACCCGAAGACGAGCGCTGGCTTGCCGAGCGCCTGGGCACCCACCACGAGCACGACCCGGCTGATCCGTATGGCACCACTGAACACGACGCTGTGAACATCAGCGCGACGAAGGAGAAGAGATGCGACTGTATCTAGTAGGAGCGGGAGTGATCGCGCGCACGCACGCGGCGGCATCCGCACGGTTGGACGAGGAGGTCGAGCTGCACGTGGCAGACCCCTCGACGGCGGCGCTGCAAGGGTTCACCGCCGCACACCCGGAGGCGACCGCCTACCGCTCGGCCGAGGAGATGCTGGCGGCCAGGCCTGCGCGCGACGACGACGTGGTCGTGGTGGCCACACCGCCGGCTGCGCACGCCGGGCCCACGCTGGCCGCCCTCCGCTCGGGGCGTCACGTGCTGTGCGAGAAGCCGTTCGCGATGGACGGCGCGCAGGCCGAGGAGCTCGTGCAGGCAGGTGAACGCGCCGGGCGGATGCTGGGCGTGTGCAGCACCCGCTTCCGTGGACTTCCGCATACCGAGGCAGTCAAGAAGATGCTCAGCGACGGAGTGCTGGGCGAGGTCTACGCGATGACCTTCGTCACAAGGTGGGCGCGCAGCCGCGCCGGCATCGAGTACCAGCCACAGAGCCGCTGGTTCCTGGACTCGTCGCGCAGCGGCGGGGGCGTGATCATGGACTGGGGCCCCTACGACGTCTCGACGTTGTTCGACCTGCTCGACCCGGTGCGCGTCGAGGTGCGTGACGCGTGGATCGCCCGGCCGCGCACCGGCGCCGATCCCGAGGACGTGGTCTTCGACATCGAGACGGATGCCGGGGCGGCACTGCGGATCACGCGCACGGACGGCTCCATGCTGCCGGTCTCGTTCGGGCGGGCGACGGGAACGCACGCCACCGAGAGCGCACACGCGCAGCTGTCCGGCACGCTCGCCGCCGTGCACTGGGCACCCTTCGACTCGCACCAGCCGGTCTTCTTGCGCGCTGATGTCGGCGGCGTCGTGGTGGAGCGCGAGGTCGAGCTGCCCCCGCGCTCGGACGTGTCGATCCTGGAGAGGCCGCTGGTCTCCTTCGTCGACGCCCTGCGCGGCCGCCCGTCAGCCGCAGTGCTGGGCGCCGCAGTCCTCGCGGAGTTCCAGGTGCTGCAGGCGATCTACCGCGCCGCACACACCGGCGCCATGCAGACGATCGAGGTATCGCGATGAGGCCCGCCGGGATCGCGACGGCGCTCTACGGCTGGATGGAGCGCTTCGCCCGCGACGGGATCGACTGGGACTGGGATTCCCTCTACGGCGCCTGCGCACGCTCGGGCGTGGAGGCGGTGGAGACCGATCCGACGCTCACCAAGCGCGCGATCCTCGACCGGTTGGGCCTGCGTGTGTCGGCGTCATACATCGGCATGCCGTTGACGCCACGATTCGCCGAGCTCGACGTGCAGGAACGAGTGCTGCCGGTCGCGCAGCGACTGGCGGCTGCCGGCGGACGGGTGCTCGTGCTCAATGCCGACGCACGCGGTGGTGGACCCGCCGAGCCGAAGACGCCTTCCGAGGTGGTGCGTCAGGGCGAGAACCTCAGCCGGATCGCCGACCTGGTCGCACCGCTCGGTCTGCGCATCGCGCTGCACAACCACGCCGACCGCTACGACAGGGCCGCGCAGGATCTGGAGTCGGTCATCGTGCATTCCGATGACGCAGTCGGCCTCTGCATCGACACCGCCTGGGCGATTGCTGCCGGTCACGATCCGGTCGCCTGGGCTCGCGAGCACGCCCTACGGGTGCTCGCGGTGCATCTGCGCAATCAGTCCGGACCGGTGCCGACCGACGTGCTGGCCGAGGGCGAGCTCGATCTCGCCGGTTTGCTGGCGGCGCTCGACGGGTACGAGGGCTGGCTGACGTTGGAGCTCTGGCATCCCGACACCATGACGCCGCGGATGGGGATGGTCGAGGCCGTGCGGGCATCGGCGACGCTCCTGCGCGAAGCGGTCGGCACGGGCTCCGGACAGGAGACGAGATGAGCGACTTCTCCGACGGATTCCTCTGGGGCGCGGCCACCAGTGCCTATCAGACCGAGGGCTCGTTCGACGTCGACGGCCGAGGACGGTCGGTCTGGGAGGACTTCGCCGACCGACCCGGCGCGATCGAGGGAGGCGGGGATGCCTCGGTGGCGTGCGACTCATATCGTCGCTGGCCGGAGGACATCGCGCTTCTCGAGCAGCTGAACCTCGGCGCCTACCGCTTCTCGCTGGCCTGGTCGCGCATCATGCCGGAGGGCACCGGTGCCGTGGAACAGCGGGGCCTGGACCACTATGAGAGAATCGTCGACGCCCTGCTCGAGCGCGGGATCACCCCGGTGGTGACGCTGAACCACTGGGACATGCCGTCGGCGCTGATGGCGTGCGGCGGGTGGGCCGCACGCCGCACCGTGGACGCGTTCGCCGAGTACGCGGATACCGCAGCCGAACGCCTGGGCGACCGCGTGCCGTGGTGGATCACCCAGAATGAGCCGTGGATCATCCAGCTGCTGGGCTACCAGCTCGGCCTGCACGCCCCGGGAGTGCGTGACCTGGGCGCGGCCCTCGCCGCCGGGCACCACCTCCTGCTCGCCCACGGCGCGGCCACCGACGCCATGCGCACGCATACGACGGGCAGGATCGGCGCCGCATTGAACCTCCTGCCGTGCATTCCGGCCAGCAGCGACCCCGCCGATGTGGAGGCCGCCCGCGGCTCCGACGGCTACGTCAACCGCTGGTTTCTCGAACCGCTGCTCGGTCGCGGCTACCCGCCCGACATGCGCGCGCACTGGGAGCGGGCGCTCGGACGCAATCTGGACGAGGTCATCCGAGACGGGGACGAGTCACGCATCGCCGGGCGCAGCGATTTCCTCGCCGTGAACTACTACACGCACCGGGTGATGCAGGCCGCGCCGATCGGCCCTGATCGGCCGTTCCCCTGGCAGGTCGTCGCCGACCCGTCTGCGGCACGCACCGACGAGGGCACCGAAATCGTGCCGGAGTCCCTGACCGAGCTGCTCTTGCGACTGCACCACGATTACCCGGGCGTCCCTCTGATGATCACCGAGAACGGCGCGATCTACGGCGACTCCCCCACGCATGACGGGCGCGTCCACGACGTGCGTCGGATCCGGTACCTACGCATGCATCTGCAGGCCGTTCGCGACGCGCTGGCGCAGGGCGCGCCTGTGGTGGGATACATGCACTGGTCATTACTGGACAACTTCGAGTGGGCGCTCGGCTACCGGCCGCGGTTCGGGCTGGTGTACGTCGACTACCGCACCGGCGACCGGATCGTGAAGGACTCGGCGCGGTACTACGCGGAGATCGTGCGGGCCGGACACCTCGTGGAGTGGGACCACAAGCGCCCCATCGGTCAGGTCGTGGACAGCCTCGGCGCCTTCGGGTGAGCCCGCGCGCCGGCCTCCATGCGATTCAGGCCATCTCGGCGCGACCTTTCAGACGGCGAAGGCCCGGATGCCGAAGCATCCGGGCCTCCGAAACAGCCGACGTCAGCGGACGACGACCGCCAGGACGTCACGCGCCGACAGGACGAGGTACTCGTCGGCGCCGAACTTGACCTCGGTCCCGCCGTACTTGCTGTACAGCACGCGGTCGCCCACGGCGACGTCGAGCGGAACACGGTTGCCGTTGTCGTCGATGCGGCCGGGGCCCACCGCGACGACCTCGCCCTCCTGGGGCTTCTCCTTCGCGGTGTCGGGGATGACCAGGCCACTCGCAGTGGTCTGTTCGGCCTCGACCTGCTTGATGACGATGCGGTCCTCGAGCGGCTTGATGGAAACCGACACTGTCTACCTCTTCCTGTGTGTGTGAACTACCGAGTTGAGACTGAAAGACTCGTTAGCACTCTGACGTGTCGAGTGCTGACACCAGTTTAGGCGCTGTGTTGGCACTCTCGCAACGCGAGTGCCAACTCTTGCCTCCCATAGGCTGGGAGGATGGACATCGCCGAGCTCACCGCGCTGCTCACCCCGGCTGGGCTGAGCCTGCTCGACCAGCTCGAACCGATCATGAACACCGCCGACGTCGCTCGCGCCGTCTCCCGTCTTCGCGCGGCCGGGCACTCCCCCGAGCTCACATCGGCGGTGGTCGGTCAAGCGCATCTGCGGGCGAAGGCGACCGTCAAGTTCGGGGAGTTCGCCGGGAGGATGCTGTTCACCCGCGCGGGCCTGGAACAGGCAACGCGACTGCCTGTCGCCGCACACCACGCCTCCCGTCTGCGCACCGCGGGGATCTCGCACGTCGCCGACCTCGGGTGCGGCATCGGCGGCGACGCCCTCGCGTTCGCCGGTGCCGGACTGCGGGTCAGCGCCGTCGATGCCGACGAGGTGACCGCCGCGATCGCCGCCTATAATCTCGCCGCGTTCGCCGACACTGTCACCGTGCGGCATGCGCGAGCCGAGGCGGCCGACCTCTCCGGCGTCGACGCCGTGTGGCTGGATCCCGCCCGTCGCACGGCCGGGCACGGGGACACTCGCCGCGTCGGCCCCGACGACTACTCTCCCCCGCTGGAGTGGGTCTTCCGGACCGCGGCGGCGATCCCGGCCGGCATCAAGCTGGGGCCCGGCCATGACCGCGATGGGCTGCCGGCCGACGCCGAGACGCAGTGGGTCGGTGCCGACGGCACGGTCGTCGAGCTCGTCGTGTGGAGCGGCGCGTTGGCTCGCCCGGGGGTGCGCCGGTCGGCGCTCGTGCTGCGCGGGCCAGACGTGCACGAGCTCACCGCCGAGGGCGACGCGCCCGACGCCGAGGTGCGAGCGCTGGGGGCGTACCTTCACGAGCCCGACGGCGCCGTCATCCGCGCCCGGCTGGTCGGCGAGGTCGCCCGGCAACTGGAGGGCGGCATGCTCGATCCCCGCATCGCGTACATCACCGGCGACGCGGCCGTGACGAGCCCGTTCGTGCAGTCGTTCAGGGTGCGCGAGACGATGCCCGCGAACGTCAAGGCCGTCAGCGCTGTGCTGCGCGCCCACGGCATCGGTGCCCTGGAGGTCAAGAAGCGCGGCATGGACCTCGACCCCGCCGCGTTCCGCCGTCGGCTGACGCTGCGCGGCGACAGGTCGGCGACCCTGATCCTCACGAGGATCGGCGATCGTCACCGCGCGATCCTCGCGGATCGCGTCGGGTGAGATCGCCGTCGGTGATAGCGTTCCCCGGAACGAGCCCAGAACGAGGAACGGTCTGCAGATGAGCAGCCAGCGCCGGCGCCCCACCGTCAAGGAGGTCGCCGTACGAGCGGGCGTCAGCCCGATGACCGTGTCGCGCACACTCGCGGGCGGCGTCAATGTCACACCCGAGCTCCAGGAGCGTGTTCTCGCCGCGGTCGCGGAGCTCGGATACCACCGCGATGAGAACGCGCGCAGCATCCGCCCGGGCCAGCCCAGCGGGCTCATCGGCGTCGCGATCACGAACATCGCCAACCCGTACTACAGCACGTTCGCGCTGGGCGTCGAGGAGGAGGCCGCGCGGACGGGGCGCCGCATCCTACTCGGCAACACCGCGGAGGACCCCGTGCGCGAGGCGCAGTTGGTGGGCGACTTCCTGGGACGCCGCGTGGAGGGCCTGATCGTGGTGCCCACCGGTGTGAGCAGCGACCACCTCGAGCACGCCCGGCACAGCGGCGTGCCCGTCGTGCTGGCCTCCCGTCGCGTGGCGGGCCTGGTCGCCGACAGCGTCGTGCTCGACGATGAGGGCGGTGCCCTCCGAGGCACGAGCGCGCTCCTGGAGGCCGGGCACACCCGCATCGCCTATCTCGGCAACATCCGCCGCATCTTCACCGGCGAGCGCCGCTATCGCGGATTCGTGCGAGCACACCGGGAGCACGGTATCGAGCTGGACCCACGGCTCGTCCCGGAAGGGCAGCAGGAGGTTGAACAGGCCGCACGGGCGATGCAAGCGCTGCTCGAGCTCGACGACCCGCCGACGGCGGTCTTCTGCGCGAACAACCGCAACACGATCGGCGCGGTGACCGAGATCGGGCGTCAGATCAGCAGCGCGGGGCGTCGGGCCTTCGATATGCCGGAGCTGATGAGCTTCGACGACTTCGAGCTGTCCGGTCTCATGCCCGTGCCCGTGGGCGTAATCGCGCATGACCCTCGTGAGTTGGGCCGGCGTGCGGCGGCCCTGCTCCTGGACCGCCTCGAGGGTGCCGGCGACGCGGCGCCCCGCGAGCTCGAGTTGCCGGTCACACTGCTGCGGCACGCCCGGCGTGCGACGGATTGACCCTCCGCTTCCCGATTGATAACGTTACCAATTGTAGTACACGGAGAGGACGTCGTGGCGGCACTCGGGATCGATTTCGGCGGCACAGCGGTCAAGCTGGGTGTCGTCGAGCGCGACGTGCTGGTCGTCTCGGACAGCCTGCCGACCACCGGGACCGCGGAAGACCTCGAGAAGGCCGCGGCCCGCGCGAGGACCCTGCTGGGCAGCACTCCTCCGGCCGCCGTCGGCGTCGTCGTCCCCGGCGTCGTGACCGACGAGGGCCGCGGAATGCTCCAGGCCAACGACAAGTATGCGTTCCTGCGGCACGTCGACCTCGTCGACTGGTCGGTACGCGCGTTCGGCGTTGCCGCCGTGGTCGAGAACGACGCCCGCGCGGCGCTGATCGGCGAGATCCACGGCGGATGCGCGGACGGCGCCACGGAGGCGGTCGCCGTGATCCTCGGCACCGGCATCGGCACGGCTGCCGTGATGGGCGGCGCGCTCGTGCGTGGCGTCCGCGGCCACGCCGGTATCCTGGGTGGCCATGTCACGATCGACCTCGCAGGGCCCAGCTGCCCGTGCGGCAACATCGGCTGCGCCGAGTCGCTGGCCAGCGCCCGCGCCCTGCGCGAGCAGTTCCCCGAGCTCGACGGCTACGACGACCTGATCGCCCGCGCCGCCGGATCGCCAGCGTTCGACGAGGCCTTGACCCGGCATCTGGCGGCGTGGGGCGCGACCGTCGTCACGATGTGTCACGCATACGACCCGGACGTCGTGGTACTCGCCGGCGGCATCCTCCGCGCCGGCGACGTGATCCGCCGGCCGATCGCCGCCTACGTCGACCGGAACCTGTGGTCGTCGGCGCACCGCCCGCGCATCGTCGTCCCGACGGCGCCCGAGCTCTCGGTCATGCGGGGAGCGGCGGCGCTTGCCGCACGTGACCGGGATACCGGTCGTGGGAGGAAGACGCGATGAACGGCACGTTCGGCGCAGTGCCGGGCGGGCGCACGGCGCAGCGACGGTACGACACTCAGCCGACGGTGGAGCTGCCCGCCGGCACACACGTCGTGCGAGGCGCCCGGGCGTGGCAGGCCGCGGCGGCGCTGGCCGCAGACCGCGCGGCCGGCAGGCCGGCTCGATTGATCGTGGACGCCTACCCAGGCACCGACCTGCCCGCCCTGTGGGACGCGCTCGGCAGCGCCTTGCCGGAGTGGCGGGCGGTGTCCGTCGAGGACGCCGCGCGCCCGATCGCCGAGATCGACGCCCTCATCGCGCCGAATCTGACCGACGATCGCGTGTTCGGCGTGCTCAGCCACGCGACGCTCGCGGACTTCTACGACGATGCGGCACTCACGCGGCTCGCACAGGACGTCGACGCCGCCCAGGAGAACGTCGTGCTGGTCGGGTGGGGCGCGGCCCTGGCCGCCCGACGGCTCGCGGCGGCATCCGTGCTCGTACTGGTGGACATGGCCCGCTGGGAGCTGCAGCTGCGCCAGCGCGCGGGAGCGACGAACTGGCGGGCAGAAAACCCCGGAGAGGACCGGCTGCGCAAGTACAAGCGCGGCTTCTTCGTCGAATGGCGCGTCGCCGACCGGCACAAGCGCGAACTGATCGAGCACATCGACTTCCTGGCCGACGGCAACGCGATCGCGCCCGCCCGACCGCGCCCGGACACCCCGGAGGCGGGCATGATCACGGGCGACGCGTTCCGGGCAGCGCTCGCGCACGCCACGACGCGCCCGTTCCGCGTCGTGCCGTTCTTCGACCCCGGCGTGTGGGGCGGGCAGTGGATGAAGAACCTGATCGGCCTCGATCCGAGCACGGACAACTACGCCTGGTGCTTCGACTGCGTGCCCGAGGAGAACTCGCTGCTGCTGGAGGGCGATGGCGGCGTGGTCGAGATACCCGCGCTCGACCTCGTGCTCAGCCGCCCCGCCGACCTCCTCGGAGCGAAGACGTTTGCGCGCTTCGGCGCCGAGTTCCCGATCCGTTTCGACTTCCTCGACACGATAGGCGGCGGCAATCTGAGCCTGCAGGTCCATCCCCTTACGGACTACATCCAGAGCACGTTCGGCATGCACTACACGCAGGACGAGAGCTATTACCTGCTGGATGCCGGCGAGGACGCGGTCGTCTACCTCGGCGTGAAGTCGGACGTCGACCGCGACGGGATGCTGCATGACCTGGAGATCGCGCAGGAGGGCGAATGCCCCTTCCCGGCGGAGAAGTACGTCAACGCGTTCCCCGCGCGCACGCACGACCACTTCGCGATCCCGGCAGGCACCGTGCATTGCTCCGGGGCAGACGCGATGGTCCTGGAGATCTCGGCGACGCCGTTCATCTTCACGTTCAAGCTGTGGGACTGGGGGCGCGTCGGGCTCGACGGCCTCCCCCGTCCCGTGCACCTCGACCACGGTGCACGCAACATCCAGTGGGACCGCGACACCGAGTGGACGAGGGCGAACCTCGTCGGCCGCGTCGAGGTGGTCCGCGACGCGGACGGCGTGACCGAGGAGCGCACCGGACTGCACGAGCTCGAGTTCATCGAGGTACGCCGGCACTGGTTCACGGCGTCCGCCGAGCACGACACGGAGGGGACGGTCAACGTCCTGAACCTCGTCGAAGGCGACGAGGTTCAGGTGGTGAGCCCTCTGGCCGCGTTCGAGCCGTTCACGATCCACTACGCCGAGACATTCATCGTCCCGGCTGCCGTTGGACCGTACCGGATCGAGCGCACCGCGGCATCGCGCAGCGAGCGATTCGCGACCGTCAAGGCGTACGTGCGCGGCTCGCGCACGACCGACGACCAAGGACAGCCGACGACGAGATCCGGACAGCCCGGACAGGGCCCCAGTCCTGTCCCGACACCCGATGAGGCACCCCGATGACAACGATCGATCTCTGCGACTCAGGCTGGCGGCTTAAGGAGTATCTGCCCGGAGACTGGTCGCGACCGGAGCTTCCGGCACGTGCCCGTGCGACGACCACCGGCTGGATCGACGCACAGGTCCCGGGCAGCATCCAGCATGACCTCTGGGCGGCCGACGAGATCGCCGACCCGTACGTCGGGCGCAACAGTCTGGCGATGGAGTGGGTCGCCGAGCGCACTTGGGTCTACGTGTGCGACTTCTCCGCCGATCCGAGGTGGCGCTCGCAACGCGCGCAGCTGCGCCTGGACGGCGTCGACTACGCCGCGCGCTTCGTGCTCAACGGCGTCGAGCTCGGCGTCCACGAGAGCATGTCGACACCAGCGCTGTTCGATATCGGCCCGCAGCTGCGCTATGACAGGCTGAACGAGCTGACCGTGATCCTCGCACCGGCGCCCGCCGAGCAGGACCAGATGGGACGCACGTCGCTCGTGCGCTCACGCAAGAGCCGCATGGGCTACTGGTGGGACTTCTGCCCGCGCATCATCAACCTCGGGCTGTGCGGCGCCGTGTCGATCGAACTGACCGGGCCGGTGCGTATCGACGACGTGTGGCCCCGTCCGCGCCTGGACGCGCACCGCTCCCGCGCCGAGGTGCCGGTCACCGTCGCGGTGGACACCGCAAGACCATGCCGCGCCGAGTTCGGCCTCGTCGTGACCGGCCCGGACGGCTGGGCCGTGCAGACGACGACCACCGCCGATCTGGATGCCGGCACGCAGACACTCGAGCTGTCCGTCACGCTCGAGCACGCCCAGCTGTGGTGGCCGAACGGGCACGGCGAGCAGCCGCTCTACCGGGCTGCAGTCACCGCCCGCTGCGCGGAGGAGGAATCGCACGCCGCTCACGCGGACTTCGGCCTGCGCACCGTGGAGGTCATGCCCAACAAGACCGACGACCCGTCCGCACCCCCCTATACGTTCGTCGTCAACGGCCGGACGATCTATCTGAACGGATGGAACTGGGTGCCGTTGGACGCGCTCTCCGGCCGCGCTCAGGACGACAAGCTCGACGACGTGCTCGAGCTGGCCGCACGCGCGCACGTCAACCTGCTGCGCGTGAACGGCGTCGGCCTGATCGAGTCCTCCCGCTTCTACGACGCGTGCGATCGCCTCGGCATCATGATCTGGCAGGAGTTCCAGGTCACCAGCAGCGAGCAGGACCGCAAGCCGTCGGAGGACGCGCAATACCTCGCCGCGGTCACGGCAGAGGCGCGGCGCATCGTGCCGCTGCGGCGCTCGCACCCGGCGCTTGTCATCTGGTGCGCGGGCAACGAGCTGGAAGGCTCCGACAAGCTGCCCTTGGACGACACGGAGCCGCTCATCGCCGCGCTGCGCGATGTCGCGACCGAGCTGGATCCGCAGCGGCATTGGCTGCCCACCTCGCCGGTAGGACGCAAGCCCTTCAACGGGTTGCCCTCGATCCGACGCGATCCCGACGGCCTGCACGACGTGCACGGCCCATGGCTGTACGAGGGACTGGAGGCGCAATACGAGCTGTACAACGCGGGCACGTCCCTGCTGCACAGCGAGTTCGGCTGCGAAGGACTGACCAATCCGGAGACTCTGCGCGATCTGCTGCCGCCCGGCGAGCTGCACGTCGAACGGCTTATGAGCTCCTCCTGGCGGCACCTCAGCGCATGGTGGGTGCGTCCGCAGCTCTGGACGCAATGGCTCGGCCCGGTCGACGATCTCGATCGTCTGGCGTACGCCAGCCAGATGCTGCAGGCCGAAGGCGTGCGCTACGCGATCGAGTCCAACCGGCGCAGGATCCCCCGCAACAGCGGCTCGCTGCCCTGGCAGTTCAACGAGCCCTACCCGATGGCGGCGGGCACGTCCGCGATCGACTACCACGCCAGGCCCAAGGCGCTCTACTACGCGGTGGCAGGTGCCTACCGTCCGCTCGCGCTCAGCGCCCGCTACGACCGCCTCGCCTGGGGCGGCGAGCGTCGGTTCGAGGCCGACGTGTGGGTCGTCAGCGCCCTGGCCGCCGCCGTTCGCGATGCGGTCGTGCACGCGCGGGTGCTGTCGGTCACCGGAGAGGTCTGCAGCCAGACGACGATGCGTTGCGACGCGATTGGTGGGCTGCCGGTGCGGCTGTGCACGATCTCCTGCACGCTCGCCGAGATCGGCTCTGACGCGTTCTTCCTCGACCTGCGACTGGTCGACGCCGGGGGCGCCACGCTGTCGACATGGCGCACGGCGTTCAGCCGCACGGCAGACCTGGCACCGTTGCTGAAGGTCGCACAGACCTCGCTGGAGGTCGTCGCGGCGGACCAGGCCACCCGCATCGAGATCGCGAACACCGGTACACATGCCGCGATGCACGTGCGCGTGAGCGACGACCGCCCCGTCCACGCGCAAGGGCAGGCGCTGTTCAGCGACTCACACTTCTGCCTGCTGCCCGGCGAGAGCGCCGCCCTGCACGCGCAATGGCGGCGGGTCCCTGCCGCTCAGCGACGGGTGCGTGTGCAGGCCGCCAACAGCACGGCCTACCGGCGCTGAAACAGCAGGACCCGCGCGGCCGGCTCGTCGGGGAGTGCCAGCGTCACCGCGCTCGCCCCGCGCTGGAGCCCAGTCGGCAGCGGCGGGTACAGGAGCATGGGCTCGGCCACCGCCTCGGCGGGAAGTGGGATCGACCGCTGTGTGACGCCTGCCCGCCGCCACACCGCGAGGAGCACGCCGCCGGGTGCCGAGATCCCCAGCGCGACCCATTCGTCGCGCCAGCCCGGCAGGCCGAGCGGCCAGAACGGAACACCGTCGGGAACAAGCCCGCGGACGCCGCGGTAGGCGTCGACGCCGGCACGGACGAGCACGCGCTGGGACTCGTCCAGCAGGTCGAGACGTCCGCTCAGGTGCACGCGGGTCAGCAGGCTGTTCACCATCGTCAGCCCGATGCGCTCGTCACTGTCCCCCGGGCCGGGGTATGACCAGACCGCAGCCTGTTCCAGGGTGACCGCCGATGGCGCCGCTGCGGCGATCGCCGCCGTGTGCACGGCATCCTGATTGTCGGTCATCGACTGCAGCTGCAGGCGCGAGAGCAGCGCATAGTCGATGCGCTGACCGCCGCTCGCGCAGTTCTCGATCGTGAGGGAGGGATGACGCGCGGCCAGCGCATCCAACCAGGCGAGGTGGGCCCGACCATGCTCGGCGATGCCGTCGACCGGGTTGGCCGACGCCCCGAGGTCGGTGCCCGCCGTCACGTCCACGTTGTAATCCAGCTTGAGATAGCCGATGCCGTACTCGGCGACCAGGCGGTCGATGACGGCATCCACATGCCGGCGGGCGGCCGGATGCCGGAAGTCGAGCTGATACCGGGCCGACTCGACCACGCGCTCTCCGTCGCGGCGAAAGAACGCCTCCGCCGGCAGGCGCTCGGCCAGCGGACTGCGCACGCCGACGACCTCCGGCTCGAGCCACAGCCCGGGAACCATGCCCGCCGCACGAGCAGCGTCCAAGATACGACCGATCCCGTTCGGAAACCGGCGCGGCGAGGGCTCCCACTCCCCCACGGCATCCCACCATTGACCGTCATCGGCGTACCAGCCCGCGTCGACGCAGAAGAGTTCGGCCCCGGCGCGCGCGGCAGCATCGACGAGCGGGAGGAGCCTTTGCTCGGTGGGGTCGCCCATCAGGCAGTTCATGAAGTCGTTGAACACCACCGGAAGCCGGCGGTTGTCATCGTGCGGCCGCCGGATGAGACGCCGGTAGCGGGTCAGCGCGGCGAAGGCCGCGTCGTCGTCGTCGCCCACCGCCAGCGCCACCGGCGGGGTGATGTAGGACTGTCCGGACCCGAGCCTGTGCGTCCAGCCATGCGACTGGCCCGCCGGGCCGCCGGCGATGAGATAAGTGGAGTCGCCATGATCGCCGACCTCCCAGCGCCAGGGCCCTGCCGGTTCCAGCTGCCAGGCGAGAGTGCGCGGCCGGTCGTGCGCCGCGATGAAGCCCATCGGAAGCCGCCCACCGGACGACCAGGTGCCGGACACGCTCCGGATGATGCAGGACCGGCCGGTCCGATATCCCCAGCGACGCAGTCCGACGTCGTCCACGCCCTCGTCGGCGAGCGTGCGCACGCGCCAGGAGACCTCGCGGAACCAGGAGTTCTCCGCGGTCCCGATGCGATCACGCCACCAGTGCCCGCCCGGCGTGCCGATCCCGCCCAGGCACACGGCGGAGACCGCGTGGAGGGCGACCGGCCCGGCTCCTGCCGTGACCTCGGTCCACGCTCGGACGACGGGGATCCCGTCATAGGTCTGGAACACGCTGGTCGCGCGCAACCCGGTGTCAGTGTCATGGGAGGTCACCGCCAGCCGACGCCCATCCGCCGACACATCGTGCGCGACGTATCTCAATCGCCGGCTCAGCCTCCCGCCCATCAGCCGCTCGGAGCTGGCCAACGAACCTCCCGCGCCGCCCGCGCGCAGTTCGCACAGGGGCAACGCCCACGCGCCGGGCGCGGGCGGTCGAGCATCCGGCGTGCCGATCCATCGCAGCGAGGGATACTCGTCGTCGGGGATGTCCAGGACCAGCCGCACCCCGCCGCCGGTCCAGTCGAGCACGCTCATCGGATCTTTCCTGCCTTCTCGTCGCTCACGCCACGCCGTCAGTGCGTCGGAGGCTCCCCCGCGGTGCCATGCCACGCATTCCACAGTCCCGCGTACTCGCCGCCCAGCGCCACCAGCTCGTCGTGCGAGCCGGCTTCGGTGATCCGGCCGTCGCGCATGACGACGACCCGGTCGGCATCGCGCGCGGTGTGCAGACGGTGCGCGATCGCGATGACCGTGCGGCCTTCCAGAACACGATCGAGCGCGCGTTCGAGTCCGCGGGCGGCACGAGGATCGATCAGCGAAGTCGCTTCGTCGAGCACGAGCGTCTGCGGGTCCAGCAGTACGAGCCGCGCGAGTGCGACCTGCTGGGCCTGGGCGGGCGTGAGCACGACTCCGCCCGAGCCGACGCGCGTGTTGAGCCCCTGCGACAGGGCACGCAGCCAGCCGGCCGCGCCGACGACCCGCAGCGCCTCGATCAGCTCGGTCTCCAGCGCCTGCGGAGCGGCCAGCCGCAGGTTGTCGGCGAGCGTGCCCACGAACACGTGCTGCTCCTGGGTCACCAGGGCGACACGCTCGCGAAGCTCCGGGATCGGCAGTCGGGTCAGTTCCACCCCGCCGAGCTTCACCCTGCCCGAGGTCGGCGCCGCGATGCCGGTCAACAAGCGGCCGAACGTCGACTTGCCCGACCCGGAGGGGCCCACGATCGCGATCCGCTCTCCCGGCGTCGGAGCAAGATCGACCCCGTGCAGCACCTCGGTGCCGTCCCGGTAGAAGAACCGCACGTCCTCGGCGACGAGCCGGTCGCTCTGCGGGCGCGCGTCACCGGGTTCGCGGTCGGCCGGTACCTGCTCCACGCCGACGATGCGTGCGAGCGCCGTCGTGCCCACCTGGATGCGATCCATCCAGGTCACCAGCTCCTCGACCGGACCAGCCAACTGCATGGAGTACAGGGCGATGGCCGCGACCTGGCCGGCGGTGGCGATACCTCCGCCGATCATGATCCCTCCCACCAGCAGGACCAGCACCACTGGGAGCAGCAGGCCCAGCGTCGTCACCGGATACCAGACCGACCGCAGCCCCAGCGTGTACCACTCGGCGTTGCGCCGCTCCAGCAGCGCGTCGTCGATCTTCCGTCGTTGCGCCTCGGCGAGGTCAAGCGCATCGATCGTCTGCGCGCCCTCAACCGTCTCGCCAACCACACCCACGAGCCGCCCGTACGATGCGAGCTGCCGCCGATAACCGGCCTTGGACCGCTTCATGTACCAGCGGGTACCCGCCCACAGCAGAGGTGCCCCGGCGAGCAGCACCAACGCCAGCAGCGGATTGACGAACGCAGCGGCCAGGGCCGTCAGGATCGCCGTGACTCCGGTGATGAGCAGACGGGGCACGCCGAAGCGCACGATCTGCGCGACCGAGTCGATATCGCTCGTGGTCCGGGACAGCAGGTCGCCTGTGCCGGCAATCTCGACGGTCGACAACGGCAGTGCCAGAACGGACTCGAGGAACCCTTCACGAAGTCGAGCGAAGACCGTCTCGCCCAGACGCAGCGATGCCAACTGAGCGAAGCGCGTCAGGATCGCCTGCGCGACCACGGTTGTCGCCAGGATCACGAGCGCGAGGTCGACGGTGGCTGCGTCCGCGGCGCCCCGCGTCATCGCATCGATGAGGCGACCGATGATGAGCGGTCCGGCCAGTCCGGTCAGCGCCGCAACGATCTGCAGCATCACGACGACGGCCAGCTGCAGACGATGGCGGGCGATCAAGCGACCGATCGTCGTCCGCAGGGCACGTCCGTCGGCGATGGGCAGCAACATCAGTTCTTCTCCCTGGGCGTGTCCTGCGTGGGAATCGCCCCAGTGGCCACGGCCTGCTTCCACGCGAGATCGATGGCTCCCGTCCACGCCGGATCCCGGCGCGGCTGCGCGGGCGGCTCGGCCTCGTTCACGGTGCGTGCCACGATCGAGCGGTAGACCTCTGCGGCGTGGTCGGTGCGATGCAGCAGATCATCGTGGGTGCCAGTGCCAATCACGACGCCGCCGCTCATGACATGGATTATGTGCATCTGGCCGAGCACCAGCGGGCTCTCGGTGACGATCACCGTGGTCCGGCCGTCACGCGCGCGGCGCAACCGGCGGGCGATTACAGCCTCGGTATTGGCGTCCAACGCGCTGGTTGGCTCGATCAGCACCAGCACCTCCGGGTCCAGCGCGAGCACCCGTGCCAGGCTCAGTCGTTGACGCTGACCCCCGGAGAACACGCTCCCGCGCTCGGGGACGTGCTCATCGAGACCGGCGGGGAGGGCGTCGATCGCGTCGCGGGCGGCCGCGGTCTCCAACGCGCGATCCAGTGGTCCGTCCGCAGGCATCGGCGCGTGCCCGCGGCTCACGCCGCGCACGTCGAGGCCGTCCCGCAACGTGCCGGCGAAAAGATGCGGCGTCGCGCTGCTGACCACGATGCGCTCGCGGATGTCGTGGACGCGCACCCGCGTGTGGTCGATGCCGCCCCACAGCACGGGGGCGTCGCGATGCACGCTGTCGTCGAACCGACCCAAGCGCACGGCCACGCGCGCGGCAGCGCTCGGGTCTTCGGCGACCAGAGCCGTGAACAGGCCACCGGCGATCTCCACCCCGGAGGCCACATCCCTGATCTCCACGCCGGGCGCGGGTGGCGGAACCGGGTCGACGGGGTCGGTGACCGCGCGCTGCACGCCGAGCACCTCCAGCACGCGCCCCACCGCCACGAATCCGCGGGAGAACGCCATCGCCGCCTCCACGGAGGTGCGCAACGGGATGAGCAAGAAGACGGAATACCCGTAGAACGTGACCAGCTCGCCCGCACTGATCTGACCGGCCAGCACGAGTCGCGCGCCGAGCCACACCACCGTCGCGATGAAGAGCCCGGGCAGCAGCACCTGGAGCGCGTCCAGCCACGATGACAGGCGGGCGACAGCCACGCCACGGCGACGCAGCTCCTCAGAGTGCGTCACATATCGGGCGAGGAACTCCTCCTCGCCCCCGATTCCGCGCAGCACGCGCAGCCCGACGACGGTGTCGGTCGCCAGCTCCGCGAGCGTACCCTGCTCCCGCCGCCAAGCCAGTTGGCGTCGCTGCAGCGGCCGCAGGAACAAGGAGAGGATCGCCAGCAGCACTGGCATCCCGATCAAGACGAACAGACCCAGGGACACCGAGGTCAACATGGACACGACACCGACGGCGACGTAGGCGACCACGCCGCCGGAGAACCGGGCGGTGACGTCGAACATCTCGCCCACCCGCAGTGCATCGTTGGCGATGGTCGAGGCCACCTCGCCGGCCGAGGTGCCGGTGCTCATCGCGGTCCCAGTCTCCGCACTGTGATGTCCGATGATGCGGGACACAGACAGTGAGGACCGCAGCCAGTTCGACACGGCCATCCGGTGCCGCAGCACGGCGAAGCCCGCCTGCGCCACGGCGACCGCCGCAAGTCCCGCACACCACGGCAGCACACCAGCCAGCCCCGTCGCCGTGGCGGCGTCGATCGCGCGACCCAGGAACAACGGCCAGACCACCTGGCACAGCATCCAGAGGATGCCGAACGCGACGCCGCCCAGCAGCGTCCAGGGCTGACGTCCTGCCTGCCACAGCAGCAGACGCAGGGGCGAAGAGCCTACCGGCGGCGCGGTCATGGTGCGACGCGGACGACCAGGACATCGCGCGTGCCGTGCGGCGACACCTCGACATCCGCTCCGATCCAGCCCGCCACCATCGGGATCACCGACGCACGGATCGCGTCCTCTTCGGGGTTGTGCAGGCGCACCCGCACTCCGGCGGCGTCCGACGGCGCAAGCTCGGCCAGGAGTCGTCCGACCGGCTCCACGCGAAGCGGGGCCGAAGACGGCTGCAGGATCGCGTGGTGGTGGTGGCGGCCCTGCAACGGCTCGAGCAGGTCGCGACCGTACCGGAGAACGTCATGCGGCGCAGGGACGGCCGGCCGCAACCGGTAACGGAAGGTCCGATTGACCTCCTGCCGCGCCTGAAAGTTGGTGAAATGCAGGTTGTTCATCAACCAGCTGTACACGTGACCATGCGATGCGTGTAGCTTCCGCGCCCACTCTCCGGTGTGGATGCCGCCCAGCTGCACGAGCGGCGCGTCCCGCGTGCCCCACAGAATGCCGCCACTGTCGCCGCAGACACCGACGGCGTGCTGGATGCTGTACCAGTCCTTGCTCGTGTCCGGAAGCTGCTCGCTCTCGGCCGCGAAGACGGCGCCTGCCGTCTCAAGCAGGAACCGCGGGTCGGTCACCGCGAAAGGGAACACCACGAACACGCTCTCCGGAACGAATCGTTCGGACTTGTCCACGTGCACGTCGACATCGATGTCGGGAACGCCGTCAGCGATCGTCAGAGCGGCATGAGCGCTGAGGATGCCGGGGATCCCGGTACGCCATCGGATGCGCGTGGTCGCATCGCCGCGCTCGATGCGAACCGGACCGGCCCCGACCGCGAGCCGCCGCTCGAATTGGGGACCGGGATGGTCCGGGTGGAACATCTTGGGCGAGGTCGTGATCATGGGATGAGATGATCCCGCGCCGACGACGCCCACGACGACCGAGCCCAGGCCCCCCAGGGCATCCGGGTCGATGAGCTCGCGGCCGGTGGTCTCGTCTCGGAGCGAGACCACTCCGCCGCGGCGGGGATCGACCAGCACCGTGTAGCTGCCGGCGCGGAGGGGGCCTGTCGCATCCACCGGCTCCACGGACGCCGGCACGGGAAACGAGGCCACGGAGAACGCCGGAACCGCTGCGGGTACGCACACGCGACGGACGCCGTCGACCTCCACGTCGACGAGCTCGACACGATCGGTCTCCGTCGTGTTGACTACGACGATCCGCTCGGACTGCGCTGCACCCGCACCGGAATGGACGGCGCGATACCACCCTTCGATCGCGAGGTCGCGAGCGTGGTCGAACGCATCGTACGCGAACGCGGATTTCGCGTTGTGACTCGAATGGCTGAACGTCGAGTGCGGCTTCGAGTACGTCTCCCAGCTGCCCCAGGTGTGTTCGCCGTACAGCAGCAGCTGCTCGTCCACGTGCGCGAGCGCACGCTGCACCTCGTCGGCCGCGCGTAGCCGCACCGGACCTCGTCGATAGCCGAGCACCTCCGCCAGGGGGACATCGCGCTCACCCTGCAGTCGCGCAAGCGACAGAGTACCGCGCGCGAGGCGCGCGAATGTCCGCGCCTCGCGGTAGACAGCGACCTCGCGCGCTGTCGAACCATGACCGTGCGACCACCAGTCGGCCCACTCGCCGCGCACCGTCGGCAGCGTAAAGCCGGTCGACTCTCCCTCCAACTCGTCGAGCGCCTCGTCCATCGTCGCCGTGCGCATCGGGATGCCAGGATGCCGTGCGTTCCACGCCCGTACGATATCGAGGAAACGATCGGTCGGCCATCGGTTGTCGTTGGCCGCGTGCACCAGGGCGGTCGCCCACGGGTAGTCCGCGCGCGCGCCCAGCCGCTGCAGGAACCCCTCGATGCTGCCCATGGCAAGGGGCACGTCGCCGTCGATGATGCCCCACTCCTCACCGAATCCGTAGTGGGTGGACAGCCAGACGAAGACACTGCGCCCAGTCGGGGCGATCCAGCGGAAACCGGAGGGCTGCGTGAAGGGTGGCCGTCCGTGATCGGGATTCAACGCCATGACCAGCCGTGTGATGCCGGCGTCGAGCATCTGGTCGACGGTGCCCCAGGACAGCCCGTTGACGTCGCCGTGCTGCTGCGTCCGGATCGTCAGCCCGGCCTCCCGCAAGCCACCCAGCGCGTCGTACCCGACCGCATACTCGAAGGCGCTCGGCAACTGCGTCATGTTCAGATAGCCGCCAGTCACGCTGATCCGGCCGTCGTGGACCAGCCTGGCCAAGAGTCTGCGTCGCTCCGCCGGGGCGTCGCGCATGAAAGCGATGACCGGACGAGCGACCTCGAACGTCCAGCGGAAATCGTCGGGCCCGGCGGAGGGGGCACCGGCGAGGTCGAGGACGCGATCGACGATCCGTGCGTGCATCTCGTCGATGATGCGCGGGCTGTTCGTGTAGCCGACGTCATGGTGGGTGTGCGGAACCAGAAGGATCTGGCGAATGGACATGGAGACGATCTCTCGATTCGACGTTGCCGAGCAGTGCCGGTCCGGGGCCGTGCACAGGGGCGGGCGGCCACGGCCGCCCGCCCCTGTGCTGCGCGATTAGCCTTTGGTGGCGTTGTCGTACGCGCGCAAGGACGCTGCCTGCGCGTCCTTCAGCGCCTGATCCGTCGACTTCTCGCCGAGGAGGACGGAGGTGACGGCGTTGGCCAGCTCCTGCGTGATGGTCTGGCCCGCCGGCGACGAGCCGAAGGTCTTGCCATAGTCCAGCACGCCGTAGTACGTCTGGATGACCTGATCGAAGTCGGCGTTGCCCGACGGCTTGACGTATCCGTCGCGGATCTTTTGGTCGGCCTCCGGCGAACCGGTGAACAGACCGGTGTTGATACCGCCATTCTTCTTCAGGGTCGCCACGCGGGCCTCCTCGGCGGCGATCCAGGAGTCAAGGTTCGTGATCTCATCCATCCAAGCGCACGCGGCAACGGGGTTCTTCGCCCCAACCGGGATCGCGAACGACGTGCCACCGGCAACTGAGAACGGCTTGCCGTCGGAGCCCTTGAACGGCACCGCCTGCAGGTCGATCTTGTCGAGATACGGCGAGAGCACGTTCGGGTACCACTGCGCGTAGACGTCGGCCCCAACTTGCTTGGCCACGAACTGGTTGTTGTCGCCGAAGGCGTCGAACGAGTCCTTGAGGCTCTTGACCTTCGCGTAGCCTCCCTGGGCATCCATGATCTTCTTCAGAAGATCAATGCCGGCAGCATTCTTCGGGTCGTCGAGCGTCGGCTTACCGTCAGCGTCGGTAATCTGGCCGCCCATGCCCAGCACCCAAAGCCCGTCGTTGTTGGGGACGTCGGGATCCAGGCCCAAGGTGGTCGGCACGCCACCGGAGGCCTTGTACATCTTCGCGATGGCGGGCAGCAAGACATCCGGCTTCGAGGTGTCGATCTGGTCCGGGGTCACCCCTGCGGCCCTGAGCACGTCCATGTTGAGAAGGATTGCCGGCGGCTGGTAGAACTGCGGCGCCGCCCACACTTTGCCCTTGTATGTCACGTCGTCCACGACGTACGGGTACCACCGCTTCTGCGGGTCGACGCCACGCGCCTTGAAGCAAGCGTCCAGCGGCATCAGCAGTCCCTGAGCCGCGTACTGTGTGACGTTCGGACGATCCAGCTGGACGATGTCAGGCACGTTCCCGCTGGCCAGTCGCGTCGTGAACTTCTGCGGGTCAAAGCCGGAGCCGTCGATCTTCACGTCGACGCCCTTCAGCTGCGCCGCCGCATAGCCGAGGCGCGCCTTGCCCACATCATCTGCGTTGTTGAACGCCCAGGCGTTGAGGGTGCCGCTCGGCTTTGCGCTGTAGTCGACGTCAGAGCCACCGGTCTTGCCCGTGCCGCCGCCGGAGGAACAGGCTGTCAGCGTCATCGCTGCGACTGCCCCCAGAGCCAGCAGCCCGATCAGTTGCTTGCGCATTTCTTTCCTTTCCTGGACCGGTACACCGGCCATTCCACTCCATCGTGACCCAAATGTGGGAACCTTCCCACATCACCGTAGCGGTGAGCGATCGTCGGGAACAAGGTGTTTCCGCGAGTTTATGCGATTGTGATACTGCGAGACCTGACAACGATGCCAGTCCTGCGTCACCCCTTCCGGCCCGTCGTGGCGATCCCCTCGACGAAGTACCTTTGCCCGAAGGCGAACAGGATGAGCATCGGCAGGGTGACGATCAGCGACGCCACCATGACGTATTGGTAGTCTCCGTGGCCACCCGACGAGGGGTTGAACAGCGCCATCGCATACGAGATGCCCAGAGGCGCGGTGAAGCCGTCCGGCGTGCCGGCGTTCAGATAGATCAAGGCACCCTGGAAATTGTTCCAGCTGGCCTGGAATTCGAACAGCAGCACGATGATGAACGACGGGATCGACAGCGGCATCGCGATGCGCCAGAACAACCCCCAATAGCTGGCGCCGTCCAGCCGCGCGGCCTCGAACAGCTCTTTGGGCAGACCGAGGAAGAACTGTCGTTGCAGGAAGATATAGAACGCCGACCCGAACAGGTTGGCCGCCCACAGCGGCGCCCAGGTGCCCAGCAGCCCGATGTCCTTCCAGATGAGATAGATCGGGATCATCGTGACCGCGCCGGGGAGCATCATGGTGGCCAGCACCAGGCCGAACAGCATATTGCGGCCGGGGAATCGGAAATATGCGAATCCGAACGCGACGATGGAACTGGACACCGCGACGGCCACTGCGGCGAGGATCGCGATCCCGACGCTGTTGCCGATCCAGCTCAGCAGCGGCAGTTGGTCCCACACCGCGACATAGTTCCCCGGAGAGAACGTCTTCGGAATCAACCGGTTGTCGAACACCTCGCCACGCGGCTTGAAGCTCGCCGCCAGCAGCCAGATGAACGGATACAGGAACAGCAGCGACACGGCAACCCCGACCAGGGCGAGGATCAGCTTGCCTAGAAAGGTCTGCGGTGTGCGCAGCCACGCCGGCCGGCGCCGCTTCACCGGCGGCGTCAGCGCGGCCGCCTGCTCGGGCACTGCTTGCGCGAGCCCCGGGGTCTCTTGCCGCAACGACATCAGCGGTCTCCCTCGTAGTAGACGAACTTGCTGCTGAACT
Organism: Microbacterium terrisoli; assembly: GCF_030866805.1. NCBI lineage: Bacteria > Bacillati > Actinomycetota > Actinomycetes > Micrococcales > Microbacteriaceae > Microbacterium > Microbacterium terrisoli. Next base: position 745,604 of record NZ_CP133019.1, on the reverse strand, counting down.
TCACCTGAATGGCGGTGACGATGAGGATGATCACGAACATCAGCCACGCCATCGCAGCGGCGAAGCCGAAGTTGAACTGCTGGAACGCCTGCTGGAACAGGTAGATGCCGTAGAACAGAGCGGCGTCCGGCGAACTCGTGCTCTGGTTGTTCCAGAACAGCACGAAGGCCTGGTCGAACACCTGGAACGCCGCGATCGAGAGCACGATCACGTTGAAGAACAGGGCGCCCGAGATCATAGGCAGCGTAATGGTCCAGAACTTGCGGAACGCGCCCGCCCCGTCGATCGAGGCGACCTCGTACAACTCGGTGGGCACGTTCTTCAGCGCCGCGAGGAAGATGACCATGGTCCCGCCGACGGCCCACAACGTCATGAGCACGATGCTCGGTTTGACCCAGGCCGGGTCCACCAGCCACTGCGGCCCCTGGATGCCGAGCAGACCCAGGAACTTATTGACCGCGCCGCTGTTGCCGTTCAGCAGGAGGAAGAACACCGAGGCGGTCGCCACTGCCGGAGTCATCTTGGGCAGATAGTAGACGGTGCGGAAGAAGCCGCTCGCACGGGTCATCTTATCCAGGAGCATCGCCAGCAGCAGGGCCACAATGATCTCCGCGGGAACGGCGATCACGGCGAAGTACAGGGTGTTGCCCAGCGACAGGATGACTTTCGGATCCTCGATCAGCTGCGCGTAATTGTCGAACCCGACGGGGCGAGAGGTATTCGTGGCGAGGTTGTAGTCGCTGAACGATATATAGAGGCTATACAGCATCGAGAAGGCGGTGAAGATGAGGAACCCGATGATCCACGGCGAGATGAACAGGTAACCTGCGATGGCCTCACGCTTGCTGTAGTGGTCCCGCACCCGTTTACGGCGGTGCCGACCTGGCGCGCCGGCCGTCGTCAGAGCCTCGGTCGTGACGACGTTCGCGCCGACGCTCACGGTCGGATCCTCACGGTTAGAGTCGTGCCCATGAGTGGTACCTCCGGCGTTGTCGATATAGTGTGGCATCGTTACCACATGGGTTGACTATAGAACGAGATCGCGGTGTTGGCAACAGGGTCGGTGACCGATCCGATCACGTCACAGACTGGACGACGGGGACCCCGAAGGACCCCGAACGAGGAGCGAGGGCAGCGGGTGGACGCCGAGATCATGGTGTACGCAGCGACGGCCGCCGGCGTGTGTGCGGCGGTCGCTGCCGCACGCGCGGGCGCCCAGGTGATTCTGGCCGAACCCGGCCACCACGTCGGCGGGATGACCAGCGGCGGGCTCGGCTACACGGATGTCGGCGATCCACGAACCCTCGGCGGCATGGCGGCCGAGTTTCGCCAGGCGGTGGCCGATCACTACGGCGTGCCGGTCGGGCACTATGCCGGCCCCGAGCCTCACGTCGCGGAGGCGATCTTTACGCGCTGGCTGGAAGCCACCGGGGTCCGCGTCGTCTTCGGGGTGTCGCTGGCAAGCGTGGAGGGCACCGGCCGGATCGAGGGCGTCCGCCTCCACGACGGCAGCACGATCCGGGCCGGGGTCTACATCGATGCTGGCTACGAGGGCGACCTTCTGGCCGCATCGGGGGTGCCCACCACGGTGGGGCGGGAGGGCCGCTCTCAATACGGCGAGCTGTTCGCGGGGCGGCAGGAGCTCCTGCCGGGCCGGCACGCGACACCACCGTGGATCTCGCCGTTCGTTGCTGACGTGAGGGGCATCCAGCAGGGCGCAATCCTCCCGCAGATCCGCGACGAGCCGCTCGCCGAGGTCGGTGCGGGCGATGGCGGCGTGATGTCGTACGGCTACCGGGTGTGCATGACCACCGCAGCCGACCGCGTACCGTTCCGACGCCGCGCGGGCTTCGACGACACGCACTGGGAGCTCGGACGACGCTTGTTCCACGCCGCCGAACGACGTGGCGACATCCGGCCGGCCGGGCACTATGTGGGGCTCGAACCGAACCTTCCCGCGGGCAAGGTCGACGGCAACTCGCTCGGCCCGTTCTCGTTGAACGTGCTCGAGGAAGCGCATGGGAGTATCCGACGGCATCCGCGGCCCGACGCGAACAGGTGCGCCTCCACCACCTCCGCCACGCCGAGGACTTCCTCTGGTTCCTCGCCAACGACCCCGGCGTGCCCGCGCCGGTGCGTACCGAGATGCAGCACTGGGGGCTGCCCCGCGACGAGTTCGCCGACACCGACCACTTGCCCCACCAGCTGTACGTGCGCGAGGCACGGCGCATGCTCGGCGAGTCGCTGCTGACCGAGCACGACCTGCGTGCGGGCCGACTGCCCACCGACGTCGTGGCGCTCGGCTCGTACCACCTCGACATCCGGGAGGTCCAGCGGGTCTGGCGCTGGGTGCACGAGCACCCGCGCCCGGTCGCCATGGTGTTCACCGAGGGCTATCTCTCCGTACCGGTGCCGGTATACGGCATCGGATACGGGGCGCTGTTGCCGCGGCGCGACGACTGCCGCAACCTCTTGGCGGCCGTGTGCGTCTCGGCCTCGCATGTGGCGTTCTCATCGATCCGCATGGAGCCGCAGTATCAGATGCTCGGACAGGCCGCGGGAACCGCCGCCGCGCTCGCGACACGCCGGGGCGTCGACATCCATGACATCGACATCGCAGAACTGCAGGACCGGCTGCGCGCGCACGGCGCGGTGCTGTCAGTCTGAGCCGTGTCCGGCCTTCCCGCCCGTTGGATGCGGCGGTTGTTAGCGGGCGGCTATCGACACGGTCAGCCCTCGCGCGCGCAGCGCAGCGACGATTGCGACGTCGGCGCGTGCGTCGGTGACTACGACGTCTGCGATGGCGGTGTCGGCGATCCGTAGCGGGGCGCGTGCGCCGAGCTTCGCACCGTCGGCGACGACGACGACGCGTTCCGCCTGCGCGGCCAGGATCCGCTTGATGGCGGCATCCAGCGCGTTTGTCCCCCAAAGCCCATCGGCCGTCAGCGCGGTCGCCGACAGAACGGCGACATCGGTGCGGACGTTGCGCAGCATCGCCTCCGCGAACGGTCCGGCGAACGCGCGCGTGTCGACCTGGTAATGCCCCCCGACGGCCACGAGCGACTCCGGGCGGCGTGAAGCGAGCGCGGTAATGACGGGCAGGGAATGCGTGACGACGGTCTCGGCCCGCAACAGCGGCGTCATGGCCGCGACGGTGGTCCCAGCATCCAGTGCAACCGTGCGACAGCCGGCAATCTCAGCGACGGCGGCCTCGGCAATGAGCCGCTTGTATGATCCGTCCACCTCGTCGCGCCGTTCGAAGGGCATTCCTGCGCCAACGGGCGCTGCTCCTCCGGCGACCCTGCGCACGCGGCCGTCCACCTCCAAGAGCCGAAGGTCTCGGCGAATCGTCATCTCCGAGACACCCATCCGAAGCGCGGCGTCGGCCGAGGAGACGTAGCCCTCGGAGGCGAGCAGCCGCTCGAGTTCCACCCTGCGCGCTGGGGCACTGGTGTAGCGCATGCTCTCATCCAAGCCAGTCCGGCAGCGGATGTCAATCTCTGAACATAATTGCCAAAATGTTCGATTTGTAACAGAATGGCGACGTGACGATCGCCCTCGGTCTCGACCTCGGCAGCACCACCACGAAGGCGGTGCTGGTCGACGTCGCCGACGGCTGTCGGGTGCTCCGGGTGGGCCGGGCCGCGACGCCCGACGACGTGCCGGCCCTGCGCGACACCGTGGGGCGCCTTCTGCGAGATATCGCCGCCGATGCCCAGGTCGCAGCCGTGGGCATCGCCTCGATGGCCGAGACCGGCGTCGCCCTGGACGAGGACGGCACCGCGCTTACCCCCCTGCTGCGCTGGGACCGCACACACACGCACGCCGCACATGCACGACTGCGGACGCGTCACCCGCATCTGCCCGAACGCACCGGGATCCCCGACACCCCCAAGCCGGCACTGGTGGTCCTGCACGGACTGCGCGAGAGGGCGCCCGAGGTACTCACACGGATGCGGCGATGGCAGGGCGTCGCCGACCTCGCCGCCGCTGCGCTCACCGGTGCGCACGCCACAGATCACACGCTGGCCGCCCGCACGATGATGCTCGATCCGGACGCGCCCCAGCGGCGCTGGGATGCCGCACTGCTGGCCGAACTCGGCCTCGCGCCGGAAGTGCTGCCAGGCATCCTCGCGCCCGGCGAACCCGCGGGCCGGGCCGGCGGCGCCTTCGGCCTGCCAGCAGGCGTACCGGTGTACATCGCTGGCCACGACCATGCCGTGGGGGCATGGGCGGCCGGAGCGCGGCAGGTCGGCGACGTCGCCGATTCGCTCGGCACCGCCGAGGCCGTCATGGCCATCACCGAGCACGTGGACACCGCCGCCGCCGTGCGCGACGGCTTCAGCGTCGGCCGCACCGTCGACGACCTCCACGCCACGGTCATGGGCGGGAATGCGGCGTGCGGCGCGCTGCTCGTGCAGTGGCCGGACTCACCGCTGCCGACCCTCGCCGCACAGGGCACGGACACCTGGTCGACGAGCCCCGTGACCGTGCTGCCGTATCCGCGCGGCCGGCAGTGCCCACATCCGAACCCCAATGCCCACCTGCGCGTTCTTGGCACGCCGATTGAAACCGGCGACCTGGAGCGCGGCATCCTCCAATCGCTCGTGCTGCACTCCCGCTGGATGCGCACCGCCATGCAGCGGCACACCGGTATGGACGCCGACCGCATCGTCCTTTTCGGCTCGCTGACCGAACGAATCCCAGCATGGGCACCGCTGACCGCAGCCGCCGGCAGGGCGCACGTGCGCCGCTGCACGGCGACCGAACCCGTGGCCGCCGGGGCTGCCCTGCTCGCCGCTGTGCGGGCGGGGCTGGCCGCCGACACCCTGGTCCTGGACACCGTCGAGAGCACGCCCAGCGCCTCCGACGGCCTCGAGGCCGCGTACGACCGATTCCTCGCTGCGGCGCTCGATCCGTAGCATCCATCCCTTCCGAAGGAGAGAAATGACGACCCTCGATGCCATCGCCCGCCCCACGGGCACGTTCGCCATGGTGGCAATGGACCAGCGCGAGAGCCTGCGACACATGTTCGACCTCGCCGGACGCGGGCGTCCCGCCGACGACGTGCTCATCGATTTCAAGGCCGCCGTGGCCGCCGCGCTCGGCCCGCTCGCGTCGGGCTTCCTGATCGACCGACACTACGGCTTCGAACGCGTCCGCCGCGTCCTCCCGGCCTCGGCGGGGCTGATTCTGGCCGCTGACGCGCTGGATCAAGCCGACGGCGGCCCTGTCGAAGAGACCGAGATCGACGACGCGGTAGCCGGCGCCGCCCTCGACGGCGTCGCGGCGCTGAAGCTGCTCATTATCTGGCGGCGTGACGAGCGCCGCCCGGAGCGCGTCGCCCTCGCCGAGCGGTTTATCGCCCTCGCCCGGCAGCGCGGCGTGCTCTCGGTGTTGGAGCCGGTCGTGCGCATTGCTCCGGACGAGGAGGACCAGGACCGGGATGCCGCGATCCGGGAGGCCGCACGCGAGCTCGCCCCGCTGCGACCCGATCTGTACAAGGCCCAAGTGCCGTTGGCAGGCGAAGGCGACGAGCACGAGCAGCGCACCGCCAGTGCGGCCCTGAACGAGTGCATGACCGGACCGTGGGTCGTGCTGTCGCAAGGCGTCGCACAGCGCCGGTTCGAGGCGGCCGTGCGCGCGGCCTGCCTCGAGGGCGCCAGCGGCTTCCTCGCCGGGCGCGCGCTGTGGAGCGACATCGTCGGCAGCGACGATGTGCCCGGCCGGCTGCGCGAGCGCTCCGTGCCGCGCCTGCAGTCGCTGATCGACACCGTCGACGCGGCGGCCCGCCCGTGGAGCGCGGCATGAGGGTCGGCATCCTGCACACTGTCCCGGGCCTGGCGGTGGTCTTCCACGACCTGCTGCTCTCGCGCCGTGCTGACCTGGACATCGTCCACGTGGTCGATCCCGCGCTGCTGGCCGAGGCCGTCGCCGCTGGCCAGGTCACCGATCGCGTGCGTGCCAGCGTCGCCGGCCACCTCGACGCCTTCATCCGCGCCGGTGCCCAGGCCGTGCTGGTGACCTGCTCCTCGATCGGCGAGGCAGCGGAGGATGCCGCGGCCATCACCGGCGTGCCGCTGACCCGCGTTGACACCGCCATGGCGCGCACGGCCATTGGGCGCGCCATGGCGGCCGGCGCATCCCACGGCCGGCCCGGCCGCGTCGCCGTGCTGGCCACCCTGGCCGCCACACTGGGGCCGACACAGCGCCTCGTGGAGCGCTTCGTACCCGGGCCGGACGCCGTGACCGTGACGGCGACCGTGGTGCCCGGCGCCGCCGACGCGCGCGCGGCGGGCGATGCCACCCGGCATGACGCGCTCATCGCCGCGGCGCTGCGCGCGGTCGATGCCGACGTGACGGTGCTTGCCCAGGCGTCGATGGCGCCGGCCGCCGGAGCCGACCCCCGCGTGCTGACCTCGCCGGAGTCGGGGGCCGCTGCGTTCGTCGACGGACTCGCCGCCATACGATGAGCGGCGTCTCCCTGCTCACCTACGCCGACCGCCTGGCCGGCGACCTGCGCGGGCTCGATCGTCTGCTCGATGAGGAACTGGCCGTGTTCACCGGCGTGCACATCCTGCCGTTCTTCTCGCCGTACGACGGCGACGACGCCGGATTTGACCCGATCGACCATCGCGCGGTCGACCCCCGGCTGGGCGGCTGGGACGACATCCGCGCGATCAGTGCGCACACCGACGTCACCGCCGACCTGATCGTCAATCACGTCTCCGCGCACTCCGATGAATTCATCGACTGGATCTGCAACGGCGAGCGCTCTGCGCACCACGGGATGTTCCTGACGTTCGACACGGTCTTCCCGGACGGCGCCCGCGAAGCCGACATCGCCGCGTTCTATCGGCCGCGGCCCGGCGTGCCGTTCACCCCGTATCGTTCCGGCGACGACGGCCGCCGACTGGTGTGGACGACGTTCATGCCGACTCAGGTCGACATCGACGTGCGCCACCCGGCGGGTATCGCCTATCTCGAGCGCCTCGCAGACGCGCTTGCCGCCGGCGGTGTCTCGACCGCGCGGCTGGACGCCGTGGGGTACGCGGTAAAGACGCCGGGCACCGACTCGTTCATGACCGATGACACGCTGGCCTTCGTCACACAGGCAACCGCCCTGATCCGTGCACGTGGGATCCGAGTGCTGGTCGAGGTGCACGCGCACACCGATCAGCAGCGCCGGATCGCGCCCCTGGTCGACCTGGTCTACGACTTCGCGACGCCGCCGCTGCTGCTCCACTCGCTGGCCACCGGCACCGTGGACCGGCTCGCGCAGTGGCTGGCGGTGCGCCCGTCCAACGCCGTGACCGTGCTGGACACCCACGACGGCATCGGCGTCATCGATGCGGGACCGGCCGCCGGCCGCGCCGGTCTCCTCAGCGAGCAGGAGATGGCCGACGTGTTCGCCCGCGCGGCGGTCGCGACCGATGGGCACTCCACAGCTGCGTCGGTCACTCCCACCTGGGCGAGCATGCCGCACCAGATCAATGCGACGTTCTTCAGCGTATTGGGCGCCGACCCGCGCCGCATGCTGCTGGCCCGGGCACTGCAGATCTTCATTCCCGGGGAGCCGCAGTTCTACTATGTGGGGCTGCTGGGCGGAGAGGACGACCGCGTGCAGTTCCTCCGCACCGGCCAGGGCCGCGACGTGAACAGGCACCGCTACACGCCCGACGAGGTGCGGCGGGCGCTGGATACCCCGGTCACCCGCGGCCAGCTGCAACTCGCCGCGCTGCGCCGACATCCAGCGTTCGACGGCTCCTTCTCGTGGTCGACCCCCGACCCTGCGTCCTTATCGCTGCAGTGGCGTAACGGGCTGCATGAGGCCGGCCTGCGTCTGCGCGTGGACGACCCCTCGTTCGAGATCGTCGTGGACGGTGTCCGTCACCCGCTCAGCGACTGAGCAGAGCATCGGCGAGGGTGCGCACGACATCGACGGCGACCTTCGCCGGGTGCCCTGCCGCCGCATCCAGCGCCTGCGTGACCGCCTCGACGGACACGCCCGGTTCACCACTCAGAAGGCGCACGGCGGCAAGGCCGGCGCGGCCCACAGCACCGGCGGCATCCAGCCACGGCCGCAGCGCCCGCATCAGGTCGGTGTCGCCGCGCATGTCGCCCAGCGCCGCCAGCTCGGCGAGGCGCGCACGCAGCGGTTCGATACGGCCACCGGAAAGCGCGACCTCGGTCAGCGCGGACAGCTCCGGATCCATCGGCGCAGACGGCGGCCACGACGACAGCGTGCGCACGAGCGGTGCCAGGCGCTCATGGTCGGCGCCGGCCACCAGCGGCAGCGCGGCGCGCGCCGAGCGGGCCGGATCGTAGCCGACGGGGTTCCACGCCCAGTCCGCGAACGTGGCCAGCGCGAAAGCGCTGGGCGCGCACTCCACCATCGGGTTCGCCCACGCGCCGCGCAGGGCAGAGCCCGCCAGGTGCGTGGTGCGTCCGGTCAACGGGCCAAGAAACGCACGGCCGCGGTCGAAATCGTTGACCGGATAGTTGTCCCACAGGGCGAGGCGGTCGCCGAACACCGCACCGGCCTCGTCGATGTCGGCGCGCGTGACCTCTCCCACCACGATGTCGCGGCCGGTCCACCAGGTCAGCACGTCGCGCGGCAGGTCGCGCACGAACGCCCGCCGGTAATCGGTGAGGTCGACCCCCGCATAGTCGGTGGGCACCACCAACGGCGCGGGCACGCCAACGGGTGCCGCTCGCGCGAACCGCACCACGGCCTCGGCGTGGGCGGTGCCCAGACCTGCCGCGCCGGCACCGAAGCGCGCAGCATCCGCGGCATGAACGAGCGCCGCGGGCACGTCGTCGAACAGCAGGGCGAAGCGACGGATGCCGGTGGTCGCCACCTGGCGCGACTTGGCCGCCAGCAGCTCGTGCTCGGCGTCATCGGAGAACCGCATCGATCCCGCCGGGTGCAGCGCGAACACGAAGCTGATCCCGGATCCGGCCGCCGATGCCGCCAGGCGCGCGAGCCGCGCGAGATCGGCGTCCGGATAGGGCTCGCGCCAGCGCTCGCGGTGATACGGATCGTCCTTCGGCGCATACACATAGGAGTTCAGCTTCACCCGGCGGGCGAACCCGAACATCGCGATCCGTTCCGCGTCGCTCCACGGCTCACCGTAGAACCCCTCAATGATGCCACGGTGTGCGAGCGCGGGGGCGTCGACGATCGACACGTCGGGCACATGGCCTTCGGCGTCGGCGAGCCCTCGCAGCGTCTGGCGGGCATGGTCCGCGCCGCGCGCCGTCGATGAGGTGATCCTGGCGCGGCCGCCGACCACGTCGAGTCGATACGCCTCCGGTCCAAGAGCCGGCTCGTGCACGTGCTCTCCGCCGGGCAGCACGTCGGGCATCGCAGTACCTTGTGCCGCCATTGCCCGAACAGGCAGCGGGACCAGGCCGGCCAGGGCATCAGAGAGCGACCGCGTGGGCACATGGGAACGCTACCACACTGGGAACGTGGCCACATAGGATATGGTCGTGGCCCGACTACCTCTGTCGCTGACGAACACGGACGAGCGTACGACGATAACCGGCGCGTCCTATGCCCTCACCTGGTCAACCGGCCCCCGTGGCGTCGTGCGCTCGCCGTACTTGGAGCTGCGCGACCGGCGCGGCGACCGCTGGACCCGGCTGTGTGTGCTGTCCAGCGTCCACACCACGCAGTCGCCCGACGAGACCACGTCGATCGACGAGCCCGCCGTGACCCGCGACGGCGACGACGTCGTCGTCCGGGTGCGCACCTCGTCAAGCCACTGGGCCGCGCGCACTCTCGAGGTGCGATGCACGCCCGACGCCATCGAACTCACCCTGGTCGCCGTCGGCTCCGGCGACCTCACCGACGTGACGGTCGCCGGAGGCGACGGCATCCTACCCACCGGCGCATCGGGCACGTTCCGGTCGTCGATCGACGCGGCATCGCTGTACGTGCCCACCCCCACCGAGCCGGTGGCGTTCATGCGCCCCGCGACACAGGCGGCATCGCTGGGCGTCGTCGGAGACGCCGACCCCGGCCGCGTGCACGGCATCTTCTCCCCGCCGCCGCTGACCCTGGCCTGGTCGCGTGCGGCGGCGGAGGGGCCGCTGGATCCCCCCGACGGCCCCTGGCTCGCGATTTCACTGCGCGCCCCGGTCGACCAGCTGCGGTTCACCGCGCTGCGCTACGAGCCACTGGACGGCGGATTCCTGCTGCGCCTGCCGTACGAGGGCCACACAGTGGTCGACGACACCTGGAGCTCCCCCACCGTCGTGCTGCGGCCGGTGGACGGTGCGCACCACGCCCTCACCGCGTTCCGCGACGACCTGGTCGCGCACGGCCTCGCACCGTCGCACGGTCCGCACGTCGAGCCGTGGTGGCGGCAACCGCTGTTCTGCGGCTGGGGCGCGCAGGTCGCACGCGGGGGCGCTCCCGCGCCGGACCTGTGCACTCAGGAGCTGTACGACGAGTTCCTCGAGATCCTGCACACGGCCGGCCTCGCGCCGGGGACGATCGTCGTAGACGACCGCTGGCAGCACGAGTACGGCACGGCAGAGCCCGACCCGCAGGCGTGGCCCGACCTGCGCGGGTGGATCGCGCAGCAGCACGCCGGGGACCGGCGCGTGCTGCTGTGGTGGAAGGCCTGGGACCCGGCAGGCCTCCCCGCCGAGGAATGCGTGACGGATGCCGCGGGCCGACCCATCGCCGCGGATCCCGGCAGCCCCGCCTACCGGGCGCGCCTGCGCGCGATCGTCGCGCGTCTGATCGGTCCCGATGGGCTGGATGCGGACGGATTCAAAGTCGACTTCACCCAGCGCGCACCCAGCGGACGGACGCTGCGGACGGCCCCAGACAGTGATGGGGTCTGGGGGATCGCCGCACTGCACAGGCTCGTCGCCGAGATCCATGGGGCGGCCAAGGCCGCCAAGCCCGATGCCCTCGTGGTCACCCACACCGTGCACCCGTCGTTCGGCGACGTGACCGACATGGTCCGCACCAACGACGTGCTCGAACGCGACACGACCGGGGAGCCGGTGCCGGCGGCCCTGCAGCTGACGGCACGTCACGCGATCGTCTCCGGTGTGCTCCCGCATCATCCCATCGACACCGACCAGTGGCCGATGCCCAGCCGTGCGCAGTGGTTGGACTACACGCGGTTACAGCCGACACTGGGTGTGCCGGCGCTGTACTACCTCGAACGCGTGCGCGAGGACGAAGCCATCACCGCAGACGACCTCGCCGAGGTCAGAGCATCGTGGGACGATTATCGAAAGGCCCTGGGATGACCCCTGTCGAGATCGCACGCGGCGTCTGGCGTATCGACGACACCTGCGCGGTGTACCTCATCGTCGATCCGACTGCGGCCGCCGGTGAGCGCGACGCGATCGCGATCGACTTCGGCTCCGGCCTGGCGCTCGATCACCTGGCAGGCCTCGGCATCCGCTCAGTCACCGACGTGCTCATGACCCATCACCACCGCGACCAAGGCCAGGGCCTGCCGCTGGCCGTCGCGCACGGCTCGCGCATCCATGTGCCGCCGGTCGAGGTGGAGCTGTTCGACCGCGTCGAGGAGATGTGGGCGAGCCGACAGCTCGACAACGACTACAACCTGCGGCAGGACCGCTTCTCGTTGCTGCAGTCCGTGCCGGTGCACGCGACAGTCCCCGAGTACCGAGAGCTGTCGCTGGATCCGGCGACGGTCCGCGTCCTGCCGACGCCCGGCCACACGATGGGCTCGGTCTCCTACCTCCTCGACCGCGACGGCCAGCGCATCGCGTTCACCGGCGATCTCATCTACGCGCCGGGCAAGGTGTGGTCGCTCGCCGCGACGCAGTGGTCATACACGCAGAACGAGGGGCCGGGGATGACCGTGCTCAGCAGCATCCTGCTCGATCGCGAGAAGCCCACGATGCTGGCACCGTCGCACGGCGACGTGATGCACGACCCGCATGAGGCACTTACCCAGCTGGGCGACGCGATGCAGACGTATGTCGACAGCCGGCGCTCGTACCCCTGGGCACTCACCGAGCGGTTGGACGATCCCTTCCTCGCCCTCACCTCACATCTGCTTCTCAATCGCACGTCGATGTCCTGCTCGTACGTCGTGCTCTCCGAGACCGGCGAGGCGCTCGTCATCGACTACGGGTACGACATGACGACGGGGATCGTCCTCGGCCAGGAGCGCGCCGCCCGGCGCCCCTGGCTCGCATCGCTGCCCGCACTGCGGCGCAACCACGGAGTGACCCGTATCACGGTTGCGCTGCCCACGCACTACCACGACGACCATGTCGCCGGTATGCCGCTGCTGCGCGAGGTTGAAGGCACCCGCCTATGGATCCCGGAGAACGTCGCGCCGACCCTGGCCGACCCGTGGCGGGAAGACCTGCCCTGCCAGTGGTACGACCCGATCGTCGCCGACCGCGTGCTGCCGCTGGACCGGCCGTTCGCGTGGAACGAGTACGAGTTCACTGCGCACGCGCAACCCGGTCACACGCTGTACGCCGTGGCCTACAGCGCCGTGATCGACGGCGTGACGGTCGTGTTCACCGGCGACCAGCAGGAGGGCCTGGGTGGGCGCGACGGCCGTCGGGACATCATGAACTACCAGTACCGCAACCTGTTCCGGTTGGGCGACTACCCGCGCAGCGCGGCCCTGTACCGCCGCATCGCGCCCGGCCTGATGGCGTCGGGGCACTGGGAGCCGCGGTGGGCGGATGCGGCTTACCTGGACTACCTCGTCGCCGTGGGCCAGGAGGTCGACGACGTGCATCACCGGCTGCTGCCGCTGGACGAGCTGGACATAGGCGTCGACGGTCAGGTGGCCCGCATCTCCCCCTATCGCTCACACGCACGCGTCGGCGACACGCTCGTCTACTCCGTGCATGTGCGCAACCCGCACGCAGAGGCCTGCGAGGCGCAACTGCGCTTGGCGCTGCCGATAGACTGGCGCTCGTCCGCCGGGGAGAAGACGGCGCAGCTGGGTCCAAACGAGGAGGCAACCGTGGAGTTCACCGTCGTCGTCGGCTCTGCGGGCCGACGACAGCGCCTCGCCGTCGACGTCACCGTCGGACACCTCCGGCTCGGGCAGCATGCGGAGGCCATCGTCGACGTCGCAGCGGTCGAGACATGACGCAGGAGCGCGCGTTCGCGCGTGCCACGATCAAGGATGTTGCGGCGGCGGCGGGGGTGTCGCGTTCGACGGCGTCGCGGGCGTTGTCGGGCAACGGCTATGCCGCGCCGGAGGTGCGCGAGCGCGTGCGCGCGGTCGCCCACGAACTCGGCTACGTCGTGGACACGACCGCGCAGAGCCTGAAACAGCGCACTAGCCGTTCGATCGGGGTGCTGCTGTCCGACCTGCGCAATGCGTTCTATGCCGAACTCGCCTCGGGGATCGGCGCCGAGGCACGCACGATCGGCCGCTCGATCGTGCTCGTCGACCTGCATGGCCAGTCTAGCGATGAGCTGGATGCTGCCGAGACCCTGGTTGCGTCCCGCGTCTCCGGGGTCATCGCCACACCGGTCTCGCCCGCGCTGGCCCCGTTCCTCGCGCGTCTAGGGGTGCCGCTGGTGGAGGTCGACCGACGCTTCGACCCTGCCGGGACCGACGCCGTGGTCGTCGATAATCGAGCGGCCGCCCGCGAGGCCACCGAGGTGCTCCTGGCGCTCGGGCACGAGCGCATCGCCCTCATGATCGATGAGACCGAGTGGACAACCGGCGCCGAGCGCCAACGGGGGTACCTTGACGCGCTCGAGGCGCGCCGCATCCGCTCCGATGCCTCGCTCATTCTGAAAGCGGGATGGGATGCCGCGGCAGCGGCGACCGCGGCGATAGCGCTGCTGTCCCGGCCGGGGGCCCCGACTGCCGTGTTCACCGCGAACAACGTGCTCACCGAGGGCGTATGGCGCGCGACCCAGGCGCTGAGGCTGTCGGTCCCCGACGACCTCAGCGTCATCGGATTCGACGACGCCCCGTGGATGAGCATGGTCCGTCCCGGCGTGTCCGTGCGGCATCAGGACACCCTTGGCCTCGGCGCGGCTGCCGTGCGCACGCTCGTGGCGCGGGTGGAATCGCCCAGCGCCCCCGTGCATACGATCGTGCTGCCCACCTCGTTCCTTGATCGCGGGTCGATCGCCGCGCCGCGGGCGACGGCACTCTGAATCCGCGTCGACTCTCGGTCGAATCCATCGAGATCACCCGACGGGGGCGGACCAGGCACGATGGATGAACGCGCGCCGACGTTGCGACGCGCGTGCGCGTCTCGCCACGGCTTCGGGGTCGACGACGCGCAACAGCCGCGAGCGCAGACTGCGCAGCAGGGCGGCGTGCGCGGGATCGCCGGCGAGGTCCCGGCGCTCACCGGGGTCGTCCCCGATGTCGTACAGATGCTCGTCGTATCCGTGGACCAGCGTGTACTTGTGAGTGCCGTCTCTCAGGAGGAAGCAGGGCGCGTGTACGCCTTCGCCGTGATATTCCGCAACGATGGGATGCCGGGGCACGGCGCCTCCGCGCAGAGCGGGCGACAGATCGACGCCGTCGAGTTCGGGCGGAACGGGTGCCCCGACGAGTGCGCTCAGGGTCGGAAGCAGGTCCACGAGGCTCACGGGCACCCGCGTGCGGATGCCGGGCACAACGCCCGGTCCGCCGATGACCAGCGGTACGCGCACCGAGCGCTCGTAAAAGGCCCTCTTCTGCAGCATCCCACGATCTCCGAGCATGTCGCCGTGGTCGCTGACGAAGACGACGATGGTGGCATCCGGACGCGGCAGCGCGGCGATGAGTTCGCCCACGCGCCGATCGAGTTCGGCGATCATCGCGTAGACGGTGGCGTACATCCATCGCAGGTTCTCCGGTGCCATGAACCGCTGCCGCACTTCGCGCGCGTAATGGAAGTCGTTGAGCCACCGGTCCATCGCGCCGGCTTCCGGCGCCGCCTCGGGGCGGAGCAGGGGCCGTGCCCCGCGGAACCGGGCGACCTCGTCGTCGGGCGCCCAGAACGGATTATGGGGCGCGTGGTACGAGACGACGGCCAGAAACGGGCCATCGTGGTCCCTGCCCAGGTATTCGAGTGCCGCCTCATGGATGCGGGCGTCCCTCGCATCGTGCAACTCCCGGCTGTATCGCGTGCGGTACGCGCCCGACGACTCCTCCGCGACGTAGGAGCCGCCCATCATCTGCGGACTGTTCAGGTTGCCGGCGCTCGGCGTATCCCAGTCGTACGCGAGCGCATAGAGCTGCGGGTCGTAACCCCGGCTGTAGTCGGTATCCAACGCGATGCGCTCATCGAAACCGTGATGCTGGTCATTGCCGATGAAGTGCATCTTCCCGACGATCGCGGTGGCATAGCCAAGAGCCCGGAACGCGTGTGCAATTGTCGGATGCTCCGACGAGAACTCGCTCGCGTTGTCGAAGCAGTCCAGCCGACTGCCCAGTCGGCCGGTCATCATCGACGCACGCGACGGCGTGCACAGCGGTGCGTTGCACGACGCGTCGAAGCGCACGCCACCGGCGGCGAGGGCGTCGATGTGCGGGGTCGCACCGTTCGGATCGCCATAGGCGCCGACGAGGTCCGGCGGCAACGAATCACACTCGATCACCAGCACATCGGGCCGTCCCGGACCGTCCATCGCCCTCCTCGCCCTATGCTTTTCGGCCGTCACGATCATGCGGAGACGACATCCCGATGATAAGCGATATGGGATCGATTGCATATCGCCTCTTTGTGTGTCTGGCTGAACTCGGGGCTTGGGTGACCGAGCGACGCGTTCGTGATCACGACGCGCGCCGGCTTCTTCACCTTCACCCTCAGTTCGTCGATGCCATACCAGAGCCGCACTCCGTTCGAGACCTTCTCTTGCCGCTGAGGCAGCAGCACGCTCTCGACGAGGAAATCCTCGGGTTTGACGCAGGAGGTCGGCGAACATGGTGGAGCTCATAGATTCAAGAGGACAGATCAGGATCTGACTTGCCGAGTCGTGTGGGCGGGCTATATTATGTGGGAACGATGTCACATTGTCGTGGGAACGACGTGCCGAGGCCGGAGGATTGAATGGCAACGAAGCAGCCCGTGCTCGGG
Source organism: Microbacterium terrisoli (assembly GCF_030866805.1). Lineage (NCBI taxonomy): Bacteria > Bacillati > Actinomycetota > Actinomycetes > Micrococcales > Microbacteriaceae > Microbacterium > Microbacterium terrisoli. The sequence continues at coordinate 729,539 of NZ_CP133019.1, read as the reverse complement.
CTCGACATCGGGGGCACCAAGCTCGCTGTCGCGATGGTGACCCCCGACGGCCGCACCCACGGGTTCCTGTCCGAGCCCACCGAGAAGCAGCTCGGCCCCGATGCGATCATCGCGCATCTGTTCGACATGGGCCGTCGCAGCATCGCGGCGAGCGGGCTGGGCGAGCCCGGCGCCGTCGGCATAAGCTGTGGCGGCCCGCTCGACGTCGCTGCCGGCATTCTGACCGGCCCGCTTCACCTGCCCGGTTGGATCGACGTACCCATCGTCGCGATGGCCACCGAGGCGTTCGGCGTGCCGGCCGTGGTCGAGAACGACGCGACCTCGGCGGTGCTCGGCGAGTACCGGTTCGGTGCCGCGCGCGGCGCCGACATCGCGTTGTATCTGACGCTGTCCACCGGCGTGGGCGGTGGATCGATCATCGACGGCCGCCTGCATCGCGGCGCCGCAGGCAACGGAGGCGAATTCGGGCATGTCCTGGTGCGGCCCGGCGGTCGGCTCTGCCAGTGCGGACGGTACGGATGCCTCGAGGCCTACGCATCCGGGACGAACATCGCCGCACGGGCGATCGAGTTGCTCACCGAGACCGACCGCCCCTCATCGCTGCGAGAAGTGCCGGTTGTGCGTGGCGAGCACGTCTCAGCAGCCGCCGCGGCCGGCGACCTGCTCGCCACCGAACTGTGGAACGACACCATGACGCTGCTGGGACAGGCCATCACCGATCTGGTGAACGTGTTCGAACCGAACGTGGTGGTGCTCGGCGGCGGCGTGACCCGTTCCGGATCGCTGCTGCTGGACCCGGTGCGAGAGATGGTGCGCACACGAGCCATGCCGCCCGCCGCAGCGCACGCGGTCGTCACCCTCGCCGGGCTCGGCGACGCGGTGTGCGTCGTCGGTGCTGGTGCCCTCGCCCTCGCTCTGATGGAGACCGTCCATGTCTGATTGGCTGGAAGACCAGCTCGCCGCCTATGCCCGCTGTGCCGCCGATGCCGGCCGCCTGCTGGACACCGTGCGCGCGGTTGGCGACGTCCTCATCGACGCTTTCGCGAACGGGGGCAGGCTGTACTCGTTCGGCAACGGCGGAAGCGCCGCCGACGCCCAGCACTTCACCGGCGAGCTGATCGGCCACTACAAACGTGACCGCCGACCGCTGCCGGCGGTTACCCTCACCACGGACGCCACCGTCTCGACGTGCATCGCGAATGACTACTCGTTCGACGAGGTGTTCTCCCGCCAGGTCGAGGCACTCGCGCATCGCGGCGACGTCGTGGCGGCCTTCACCACGAGCGGCCGTTCCCCGAACATCCTCCGGGCACTGGAGGCGGCGCGCGCGGGCGGCGCGACGACGATCCTGTTCGCAGGCGGTGACGGCGGGCCCGCGCGTCCGTTCGCCGACCACGCCCTTCTCGTGCCGTCCACGCAGACCCCCCGCATCCAGGAACTGCACACGTTCCTGTTGCATGCGCTGTCTGAGATTCTGGATGCATGGGCAGCAGGGGAGGAGCCGTCGTGACCTCGAGAACACCACAATCCGCCCCGGTGGCCAACGCTCCGTCCGGGGTCCAGCCCACGGGTCTCGCCGCCACCACCGCCCGCCCGGTGGCTGCGCCTGACCGCACCTTGCACATGATCGGCAACGCCCACCTGGACCCGGTTTGGCTGTGGCCGTGGCAGGAGGGGTACCAGGAGGCCCGCGCGACATTCGCCAGCGCGCTGGACCGGATGGACGAGTACCCCGGTTTCGTCTTCACGTGCGACCAGGTTGTGCTGCTGTCGTGGGTCGAGGAGCAGGATCCCGAGCTGTTCGAGCGCATCCGCCGACGGGTCGCCGAGGGCCGGTGGGTCAACGTGGGCGGCTGGTGGGTGGAGCCGGACTGCAACATGCCGATGGGTGAATCGTTCGCACGACAGGGGCTGTACGGCCAGCGATACCTGCACTCCCGGTTCGGACGCATCTCGTCCGTGGGCATGAACGCCGACCCGTTCGGGCACAGCGCGACGCTTCCGCAGATCTTGCGCGGTCAGCGGATGGACTCGTACTGCTTCCTGCGTCCGGGTCCGCACGAGAGCGACTTCGACGAAAGCCTGTTCCACTGGGAGGCGCCAGACGGCTCCCGCGTGCTGGCCTACCGCATCCCGTTCGAGTACTGCAGCCCTCCTGGTGACGTCTCGTGGCAGACCGAGAAATCACTCGCGCAATTCGATCGCACGCTCGGCGACATGATGGTGTTCTACGGTGTCGGCAACCATGGCGGGGGCCCGACCAAGCTGAACATCGAGTCCATCTACCGCTACGACCAGATGGGCACCTTCGGAAGGATGACGATGTCCTCACCCCGCGCGTACTTCGATGAGGTGCTGTCCCGCGGCGATGCGTTCCTCGACCGCCTGCCGGTGCGCCGTGACGATCTGCAGCACCACGCGCCCGGTTGCTACTCGGCGCACTCAGGCATCAAGGCATGGCAGCGCCGCGCGCAGTATGCGGCCTTGTCCGCCGAGCGGTGGGCGGCGGTGGACGTCGTACTCAGTGGCACCGACTATCCGCGCGACGACCTTGAGCGTGCATGGAAGCAAATTCTGTTCAACCAGTTCCACGACATCCTTCCGGGATCGGCGATCGAGCCGTCCTACGATGACGCGCGCGATCAGCTCGGTGAGGCCGTCGCGATTTCCAAGCGCATCATTACGCGCGCCCACAACCGCATCGCCCGCCGCGTGGACATCCCGATGGATGCCGCCACGCAGCCGGTGCTGGTGTTCAACCCGCACCCCTGGCCCGTCGCGCTCGACGTGGACATGCAGTACGGTGGCCAGCCGCGCGGCGTGCGCATCGTCGACCACAACGGCACGCCGGTGCTCTCACAGGCGACGCAGTCCACGGCGACGACCGGCGACGTGAATCGCGGTGCGGTCACGTTCCGCGCCGATCTCCCTTCACTCGGGTATGCGTTGTATCGGATGCTGCCCGGCGCCGACGCGCACTCGGCATCCGACCTCACCGTCGCGGAGGACGGCACGGTTCTGGAGAACCCGCACCTGCGCGTCGAGCTGGACCCCGCCACCGGCGACGTCGTGTCGCTGCTCGACAAGGCTACCGGCCTGGACGTGCTCGCCGGCACTGCGGGTCAGCCGCGCACAGCCGTGTGCGAAGACCCGACCGACACCTGGGGGCACCGCGTGATCTCCTACGCCTGGCCGGGCGACGCGATGAGCCTCGAGCGCATCGTCGTGCGCGAAACGGGCCCGCTACGCACGCGCGTGCGCGTCGAGCGCTCGTGGGGGCGCAGCCTCCTCGTCGAAGAGCTGCTGCTGTCGTACGACAGCAGGGCTCTGCGCATCGACGTCTCCATCGACTGGCGTGAGCAGGCGCATCTGCTGAAGCTGCGTTACCCAGTCGGGCTCGCCGATCCGAGGGCGACCTACGAGATCCCGTATGGCGTGATCGAGCGCCCCGTGGACGGCGCTGAGGAGCCCGCCCAGTCGTGGGTGGACCTGACCGGCACGGCCGACGGCGTGCCGGCGGGTCTGACGGTGCTGTGCACGACAAAACACGGGTGGGATGTCTCACCCGCCGGGTCTGCCGGTTCGGCCGTGGCCAGCATCGGCGTGACCGCCGTGCGCAGCCCGGTGTACTCGTGGCACGACCCGCGCCTGCTCGACCCCGACGGCGTCTACTCGTTCCAGGATCAGGGCGTCCAGCGCTTCCGCGTCGAGCTCGTCCCGCACGCGGGGGACTGGCGCGCCGCCCAGCCGACCCGCCGCGCAGCGGTGCTCGGCCAGCCAGTGCGTGCCCAGCTGGAATCATTCCACGACGGCGACCTGCCTGCGCGCCACAGTTTCGCCGCCGACGGCGGCGGATCTGTGATGATCACCGCCCTCAAAGGCGCTGAGGATCCCACAGCCGACGGATCGACCGACCTCATCGTGCGCGCCGTGGAGACTGCCGGAGTGCCGGCTGCGGCATCCTTTGCCCTGCCGTTGGCCGGCCGCGTCCTCGAAGCGGAGTTCGGGCCATTCCAGGTGCGCACGTTCCGGATCCCGCGCGATCCGGAGGACAAGATCGTCGAGGTCGACCTGCTGGAATGGGCGGTCGGCGAGCCAACGCCATGACACCGGCCTTGCGCGCTGACGTCCTGGACGCGGACGCGACCGACTTCGACATCTCCCTCGTGGCGACACCGGCGGCCGAGGAGACCGTCATCGCTGTGCGGGTCGTATACCGGGGCGAGCAGGAGACGGATGCTGCTATCCGCGTCACCGCCGAGATCGCGGACGCCACCGACCCGTGGTGGATGATCCCGGGACTCTTCTACGGCGAGAACCGGCCGGCTGCGAACGACCGTCTTTATCCGCGTTTCGAGCCGGGGGCACGCGACGCCGCCGCACACGCACAGTTCCGCAGCGACCAATGGCACTTCCGCTCGGATCGCGCGGCGGCACCGGTGGTTTTCTGTTGGCCCGGGGGCGGACAACGCGGATGGGCGCTGTCGGCGGCCCCGGACACGTTCGTTGGACTGACCGGGTTCGGCTTCGCGTTGCGCGACCAGGCCGATCCGCCGCACGCGGAGCTGTCGGTCACGTTCCCGGCGCGCGAGTACCCGGTCACGTACTACGGGGATGCGTCGCCGCGCGACCCGCTGGTCACCTCGCACCATTTCAAGCCCGGTGCGACGGTCGAGCTGATCGTCACGCTGCACGAGCTGTCGTCCGACCGGCACGACTATGCACGTGTGCTGCGCACGCTGCACGCGCGGCTGAGCGCGCGGGCACCGCTGCGTCCGTGGATGGACGTGACCGCCGCAGCCGCCCTGGCCGCCGAGGGACTGCTGCGGTGGCATTACGATCCCGACCCAGGCGTTCTGTTGGAGACCGTGGGCTTCGACCGTGAGATCACCGGCCACGACGGGCAGCCGGTGGATCGCCAGGCCATGCACGTCGGGTGGGTGTCCGGCATCCCGTGGGCCTACGCGATGCTCCGGCACGCCGTGCGCACCGGTGATGCGCCGTTGCGGGAGGCCGCGACCCGCGTGATCGACTTCTGCACGGCCGAGCGCTCGCCCAGCGGCACGCTGTGGGGGGTGTGGTATCGCTCCAGCGGCTGGACGCAGAGTTGGACGCGGCACCACCGCGGGCTGCACAGCCGGACGCTCGGCGAAGCCACGCAGTTCCTCGCCCGCGCTGCGACCCTCGTCGGCCGGGATGACTGGGCGGCGACCGCCCGAGAAGGCCTGGAGATAGTGGCGGCCCGGCAGCGGCCAGACGGCAACCTTGGCAGCATCCACCACGCCGAGACCGGCGAGGTGCTGTCCTGGGACGGGTCGTCGGGACTCGCCTGGGTGGCAGCGCTAGCCGATGCCGGCGACGCAGACCTGCTCGAGGTCGCCGAGCGCGCGGGCGCGTATTACGCCCGGTTTGTGTACGACGAGTACCTGCACGGTGCCCCCGAGGACGTCGACCTCGCCGTCACTAGTGAAGACGGCTACGTAGCGCTGATGGCGTACGTCGCGCTGTATCGGGCGACCGGGGCCGCGCGCTGGCTCGACCTCGCACGGCGATCGGCCGAATTCGCGCTCACGTTCCGGTACGTCTACGACGTGCGCTTCGCTGCCGGAACGATGTTGTCGGCGTACGACTTCGGCACGCGCGGCGCAGACCAGGCCTCGGCCTCCAATCAGCACCTGCACGCGTACGGGCTCGTGTGCACGCGCGAGCTGATCGAGCTCGCCGACGCAACTGGCGACGCGCACTACCGCGCGCGCGCCGAAGAGACGCTCGCGTGCTTCCGCCAGTTCGTCGCGCGGTTCGACGGCGACTTCAACGCCTACCGCGGCATGGTCACTGAGCGCTACTACCAGACCGAGTGCTTCCAGCCCAAAGGGATGCTGCTCACCCTGTCGCATGCCTGGAGCGCCGGCGTACTGCTTCTGGCGTGCGAGGACGCGATCGCCGCAGCGGCCGCGTGAAGATCTTCGGGTACTCGCCACGAAGACATACCGGCACGCATCGATCACTCGTTGCCGTGACCGCGTTCGACTGAGCTGACAGCGGCGGGCCGGGCTCGAGTTCGCCCACGCCGAGGACGCCGCCGACCCCGAACACCTGGCCGGTCTCGCCACAGTCCTGTTCCTGCTTGCCCGCAGGTGACGTGCTCACACCGACCGCACGGGAAGAGCTGTCTCCGCCCGGCACACGCGGCGCCTTGGTGCGCGGTGCTCCTCAGTCGACGGGCGACGTGACTGCGACGCGACGCACCGAGGCGAACGCTCGTGCGCGGTCGGACTCGTACGCGGCGAGAATGACCCCCAGCACGTCGATGCCCTCCACGTGCGTGTGCAGGGGACGGGCGCCGGTGCGGAGGCAGTCGGCGAAGTGCGCCACCTCAGCGGCGATGTCGTGCACTGGCTCGAACGAGACGGTCACCGGGCCTTCACCGCGGAGCCGGTAGGTCAAGGTGACACCGTCCGACGAGAGCGAGCCGAGCTCGCCGACGAAGGAGAACTTCTCCGTGCCCGGCGCCGCCTGATACGCCCAGCTGCTCGTCACCACGCCGACCACCCCGTTGTCGTAGCGCACAAGCACCTGCGCGGAATCCTCACCCTCCATGAATTCCAGCCGGTGACGCGAGAGCATCGCCGATACCTCGACGGGGGTCGCGCCCGCCAGATGCTGAAGCAGGTACACCGGGTGATACCCCGTGTCGATCAGCTCTCCACCGCCCGCAGTGGAGGCATGTGCACGCCAACCCATGCTCTCGGGAGTGAAGTCGTTGTAGAAGCTGTCGGTCGTGCGCACCTCATAGATGCGTCCGAAGGTGCCCGCGTCGATCAGCCGCTTGGCCTCGGCCACAGTGGGCAAGAACAACTGATTGTGGGCGCACATGATCGTGACACCGGTGCGGTCTGCAACCTCCGAGATCGCACGCGCCTCATCCATGCTCAAGCACAGCGGCTTCTCGCACAGCACATGCAGACCCGCCTCGGCGGCCGCGATGATCGCCTCAGCGTGGAGGTGGTGCGGCAGGCAGATGTCGACGGCGTCGAGCTGCGCCCGTGCGATCATGGTGCGGTAGTCGTCGAAGATGTGAACGTCTGCGTCGTCGCCGCGGCGTCGCTCGGCGTTCTCACGTATCGGATCCGCAATTGCGACGAACGCGACAGTGTCGGGATTGCGACGATAACCCGCGACATGCGCGCCGGCGATGCCGCCGGCGCCGATGAGTCCGATTCGGATCTTGTCTGACATTTCTCTCTTCCCGGTGTGCTGGTCAGGCCTGGTAGTTGATTGTTCGCCCGGTACGCGCCGACTCGTTTGCAGCCACCACGAACCTGGTCAACTCCGTTGCAGCCGCACGGTTGGCAGAGGCATCCGCTCGGCCCTCAATGGCGTCGATCCACAGGTCGAACGGGCGCGGTCCTGCATCGGGTAGCTCGATTTCGCTCCAGGTCTGCTCACCGAACCGACCTCCCTTGGCGGTGAGCTTCTCCTGGCCGAACCCGTACAGCAACGATGCCCGTGTGCCCCGCAACTCGAACGCGAAGGCGCCGGGTGTGGTCACGAAGCTGGCTTCTGCTACTCCGACCGCCCCGTCGGCGTAGCCGGCCACGACCACCGCGTTGTCCTCGACGGCGTGCGCGGACACGGATCCGTAAGTTGCGGTTAGCGTCACGGGTGCACTGCCCAGCATGTGCTGGATGAGGTAGGCCGGGTGGCATCCCAGGTCGGCGAACGCACCGCCGATCGCCGTCACGCGGTCCGCGAAACGCTCGGGAAGCCAGCCCGCGAGCCACCCGTCATGAGCCATCCGCACCCGCGCGTATGTCACCGTGCCGAGTTCGCCGGAGTCGATGAGCGCGCGCGCCGCGAGTATCGGCGACTCCGTCAGACGCGGTAGCGACACCACCAGCTCTACGCCCGCGGCATCCGCCTCCTGGATCAGTGCCTCGCATTCGCCGACTGTGGGCGCGAGTAGCTTTTCCGCGAACACATGCTTGCCTGCCCGGATCGCACGTCGGATCATCTCGGTGTGATCCGACGTCGCCGTCGTGATGGTCACCGCGTCGACCTCAGGGTTTGTCAGGAGTGCGTCCAGATCGGCGGCCGGCTCGATCCCCCGCGCGAGAGCACCCTTCCGAGCGAGTGCCTGGTCGGGGTCGTAGCCGGTAACCAGCCGGGTGCGCGGGTGACCGAGCGCCTCGAGTGCGTAGTCGTTGGCATGCACGTGCCAATATCCGACGACACCTATCCCGATCATTTCCACTCCGCCTCCGCGTTGGCGATCACCCGTCACTGGATGTGTGGCAACGTTACCACACAGGGTGATGGACGTGCGGGCCCCGGTGAGTGTATGTCGACTGCCACCGACTCTGGCGGGCACGGACGGGTAGTCGCGGGCCACCGCGGTAGGCGAAGATCGCCGCGTGCTTCGCGCTGACAGGGGTTACGGACGAGCATGGGCGATGAGGCGTTCAACGGGCAACATCGCCGAAACAGGGGATTCTCGGTGAGACCCACGACATGGTCCCTTGTCCCACCAAGATTCCCTTGTCTCACCAGAAATCCCCCATCCCACCGAGACTGCCGTGCCCGGCCGGCTTCCGTGACTCACGTCGTCAGGTCAGCGGATGGCCGATGCCCCAGAGGATCCAGCCGACGCTGTAGAGCGACGACAGGATGCCCAGCGCGAGCGCCCATCCGCCGACCGTGCTGCTCTCACTGCGCCGCCGCAGCGCAACGATCGACAGGATGACCGCCACGATCCCCAGGGGCAGACCCCAGCCGACGAAGAAGGAGACGGCGAGGCCGGCGACGGCGAACGACAGCGCCCACGCTGCGACGCCACGCGACGGGCCGGACGATTCCAGCGAATGCGGGGCCCAGCGCACCTCGACGAGCTCCTCGGACAGGTCCTCGGACAGGTCCTCGGCCGGACCGCTCTGAGTCGTGGGCATCTCGATCGGCGCGGTCGGCGGGCGGGTGAACCCGCCACGGTGCTCACCGGGCAGCACCGCAGCCTCAGAGCCGAGATCGACGTCGGGCGAGGCAGGCGAGGTGGCGATGCCTCCAGCAGGAGGAGCGCCCGCCTCCGCACCGGCAGGGGCTGTCCCGGGCGCTTCGGCGTCCTGAGGCTCAGGTGCAGGCCCTGCGGCCTGGGCACTCGGGACGGGTCCACTCGGCACGGGCCCGGCGCTCGGTGCAGGTTCGTCCGCTGGGGCAGCGGCAGCCCGCACGGCCTCGTCCGGCTGCGGTCCCGGCGCCGGCTCACCAGACGCGTGCTCGGCCGGGCCGTGCCCGTCGGTGTCATCGCTCATGCCGCAGCCTCGGCATCCCGTTCGGCCACCTGGATCTCGGTGACCGGCAAGGTCGAATCGGCGCCGAAGGCCAGCGTCGACGGCTCGCGGCCCGACATGATCAGCTGCGATGCGAGTGCGGCGATCATCGCACCGTTGTCGGTGCACAGCGACAGCGGCGGAATCCGCACCGTCACGCCGGCCTGGGCCGCACGGGCGAGAGCGACTTCGCGCAGGCGTCGGTTGGCGATCACTCCGCCGCCCAGCAGCAGTCGCGGCACGTCGTGGCGCGCGCACGCATCCAGCGCCTTGGTGATCAGCACGTCGACGACCGCTTCGCGGAAGCTCGCCGCGACATCCGCCGTCGGCACCGGTTCGCCGCCCGCCTGGTGCTGCTCGACCCATCGCGCGACGGCCGTCTTCACGCCCGAGAACGAGTAATCGTAGCGGTGCTGGGCCAGGTCCGACGCGCGCGACAGTCCCCGCGGAAAGCGGATCGCGTTCGGGTCGCCGGATGCCGCGACCCGGTCGATCTGCGGTCCTCCGGGATAGGGCAGGCCGAGCAGCCGCGCCACCTTGTCGAACGCTTCGCCTGCCGCGTCATCCATCGTCTCGCCCAGCAGCTCGACGTCGGTGGTCAGATCGCGCACGAGAAGCAGCGATGTATGCCCGCCCGAGACCAGCAATGCGACGGTCGGATACTCCAGCGGGCCGGACTCGGCGTCGAGCACGTCTGCGGCGATGTGGCCGACCAGGTGGTTGACGGCGTACAGCGGCTTGCCCAGCGAGACCGACAGCGCCTTGGCCGCACCCACGCCGACCATGAGGGCCCCGGCCAGCCCCGGCCCGCTGGTCACGGCGATCGCGTCGAGATCGGCCAGGGGCAGCGCGCCCGCCAGGCCGAGCGCAGAGCCCGCCTCGGCGAGGGCCGCCTCGATGGACGGCTGCAGCGCCTCGAGGTGGGCACGCGCGGCGATCTCGGGGATCACTCCCCCGTAGCGGGCGTGCTCGTCCATGCTGCTGGCGATCGTGTTGCTCAGCAGCGTCCGGCCGCGCACGATGCCGATGCCGGTCTCGTCGCAGCTGGTCTCGATGCCCAGCACGAGCGGTTCGCGGGTCATTATGCGGCTCCTGTCGCGCTGTCGGCGGGCACAGCTCCGGTGATCTGGGCCGTATCGGCCGAATCCGGCCCGTTTTCGCCGGGAACCGCCGATTCTTGCGGAGTTGTGAACACGGCAGCGGCACGGCCGCGCAGATCGGCCTGCATCACGATCGCGTCGACATCGTCGGGCTGGTAATAGTGCGGGCGCCGCCCGATCTCCACGAACCCCTCGGAGCCGTACAGCGCCTGTGCCACCGGATTGTCGGCGCGCACCTCGAGGAACAGATCACGCACGCCACGGCGCTCGGCCTCCTCGATGAGCGCCGTCAACAGCGCGCGGCCCCAGCCGTGTCCGCGGGATGCCGCGGCCACCGCAATCGTCTGGATGTCGCCGTCGTGCGAGCCGGCCACGGCGCGCAGTCCGGCATACCCCGCGATCGCGCCGCCCTGCTCGATCACGATGTAGCGTCCGTGCGGTGAGGCCAGCTCCGAGCGCATCGCGCTCTCGCTCCACGCGTCGGTCGGAAACGACGCCCGCTCCAGCGCCATGATCGCCCCGAGGTCTTCGGGCGTCGCTGTGCGCAGCCCCTCGGCGTCACCGGTCATGACGCCACCCGCTTGGGCGTGGCCGGCTCCACGACATCCGGCGAGCGCAGATACAGCGCGTCGTGGGGGCCGACGGTGCGCCCGGCCACCAGCGCCCGTGCGGCGACAACGGCCAGCATCGCGGCCGAGATCACCGCGGTGTCCAGGCGCACGGCGCCGAAGCCGGCGAGGGTGGCATCGAGCTCATCGCGGTGCGCGAGCGCCGGCTCGGTCGCGCGCACCGGCAGACCGTCGTCGTCGAGCCCGTCGTACACCGTGAACGCGAACTCACGCCGGCGGGCGTCGGTGACCACGGCGAAGCGCGGAGTGTCGATGCCTGCGGCGGCGTCCGAGACCAGCTGCGCGAATGCTGCAGCATCGTGACTGACGACGGGAATGACCGGGATGCCGCGGCCACCGTCGCCGCCGAGCGCGAACGCCCGCGCGGCGGCGATTCCCACTCGCAGGCCGGTGAAGGGGCCGGGGCCCATTCCGGCGGCGACATGGGTGACCGATGCCGTGCTTGCGACCTCGGCCAGCAGCGTGCCGATGACCTCGGCGTGTCCGCGCGGATCGGGACTCGACTTCTCGGCCACGACGAGCCCGTCGGGTTCGACGAGCCCGACCGCCGTTCCGGTGGAGGTGTCGATGCCCAGGATCATGGATTCCAGCGTAGCCGGGCGCCGCGCACGCCCGGCTGTACGCACGATCAGCGGGTCGGCGCCGCGCTCGTCAGCGGGCCGGCGCCGCGCTCGTCAGCGGGCCACGCGTGTGACGGTCACCACACGCGGGGCATCGGCATCCAGTTCATCGTCTGTCAGCCCACCGGCGACATCGGCCCTGCCCACCGGTCGCTCGATCTCGACGTCCCACCACACGTCTGCGAGCTCGTCCGCCATGCCCCGGCCCCATTCGACCACGACGACAGAGCCGTCCAGATCGAGGTCGAGGTCGTCCAGCTCGGCGGACGATCCCAGGCGGTACGCATCGACGTGCACGAGCGGTGGGCCCTCGACCAACGACGGATGCGTGCGGGCGATCACGAACGTCGGGCTCTGCACGGGTCCGCGCACGCCCAGAGCCTCGCCGATGCCGCGGGTGAGGGTGGTCTTGCCCGCCCCCAAGGGGCCGGTCAGCACGACCAGATCGCCAGGGCGCAGCATCCTGCCCATCTGCTGCCCGAGCTGCTGCATGTCGTCGGAGGTGGCGATCTCGCGCCGCCCGATCAGTGCGTCCAGGCCGCTCACGCCGGCGTCTCCGTGCAGACCTGCGGACATCCGCGCACACCGCTCCCGGTATCCCCCTCGACCGCGGCGCGGCGGCCCGGATCTCCGAGGTTGCGCCCGACCAGTGGCGCCGGCCGGCTCACTCGACGACCTCACGGCGCGGCACGCGCGGGCCGATGCGCGACACGATCTCGTAATTGATGGTGGATGCCGCATCCGCCCACTCCTCGACGGCAGGAGCGCCGAGGGTGGCATCGCCGAAGATGATCGCCTCGTCGCCGACCGCGACGGGGGCATCGCCGACATCGACCACGAACTGGTCCATCGCGATGCGGCCTGCCACACGCAACCGCTGCCCGCCGATCAGGACGGGCCCGGCGTTGGAAGCCTGCCGCGGGATGCCGTCGGCGTACCCGATCGGCACCAGCGCGAGCGTGGTGTCGCGTTCGCAGCGGTAGGTGTAGCCATACGAGACGCCCTGTCCTGCCGGCACGCGTCGCACGGCAGCGACCGCCGCGCGCAGGGTCATCGCGGGGCGCAATCCGAGATCTGCCGACGTGCGGTCCTCGAACGGCGACAGGCCGTAGATGCCGATGCCCAGCCGCACACTGTCCAGCCGCGTCTGCGGCAGGTCGATCGCCGCCGCCGTCGCGGCGATGTGCCGCACCTGCGGCTGCAGGCCCGCAGCCGCCGCGGCCGACAGCCCCTCATGGAACCGCGCGAGTGCGGCCAGGTCGTCGTCGTGCGAGGCGTTGGAGAGGTGGCTGAAGATCCCGACCACGCGCAGGCGGCCGATGCGCTCGAGCCGCGCCGCTTCGGCGAAGACCGCACCGGCGTCTGCGGGCGCGATGCCGTTGCGGCCCAGGCCCGTCTCGAGCTTCAGGTGCACCCAGACGGGTCGGTCGGCGGATGCCGCAGCCCCCGCGCGCTGCAGCTGATCCATGCTCGAGATGCCGAGTTCGACACCGAATGCGGCCGCCTCGTCGAACGAGGTGCCCGGCGCGTGCAGCCACGCCAGGATCGGCGCGTCGATGCCGCCGCGCCGCAGCTGCAGCGCCTCGGCGACATCGGTGACCCCCAGTCGGGCCGCTCCCCCGCGGAGGGCGGCAGCCGCAGAGCGCACGGCGCCGTGGCCGTAGGCGTCGGCCTTGACGACCGCGATGATCTCGACCCCGGTCAGCCGCCGCAGCTGCCGGACGTTGTCGGCGATCGCGGCCGTGTCGATCAGCGCTTCGCGCAGCACCCCGGGTGCGAGCCGGCTCATGCGCGCGGCCCTTCGGTCCCGGCGGCGGCTGCGGCCGCGGCGGCCCCGACCTCAGCCGCCTCCGCGACCACATACGCGATCGCCAGTCCCGCGTCGTGCGACATCGTCAGATGCAGGATGCCGATCCCTCTCGCCGAGACCACATCGGCCGTCGTCCCGCTCAGGGCGAAGCCCGGTTTGCCCTCGGCATCCAAGACGATTTCGATCTCTGCCCAGTGCACCCCGTCAGAACTGCCGAGCGCCTTGATCAGCGCTTCTTTCGCGGCGTAGCGGGCGGCCAGCGAGCGAGCGGCGAGCGGGCGCTCCCCGGGCGCGAACAGGCGCGTGAGCAGTCGGGGCGTGCGTGCGATGGTGCGCGCGAATCGCGGGACGTCGACCAGGTCGACGCCGGTGCCCACGATCATCCGGACTCCCCTCGCAGCGCGATTTGCAGCATCCTCGACTTTATCGCGAGCGATCCCGCGCAACTCCCCTCGCAAAATCACATGCAGTCGACCAGCGCACATCAACCCTGCGCCAAAATCATGTGCCCGCGTCGAAAGCACATGATTTCGACACGAAAGAGACGAGGGGCGAGCTACTCGACGGTCACCGACTTGGCGAGGTTGCGCGGCTGGTCCACGTCGAGGCCTCGCGCCTCCGCCAGCCCCATCGCGAAGATGTGCAGGGGCACGACCGCCAGCAGCGGCTCGAACAGCGACCCCGCCAGCGGAATGCGCACGACCTCGTCGCCGAACGGCAGCACCGCGGCGTCGCCCTCTTCGGCGATCACGATCACGCGCGCGCCCCGGGCGCGGATCTCCTGGATGTTCGAGACCACCTTGTCGTGCAGCACCGGCGAGTGCACGGGCGACGGCACGATCACGAACACCGGCTGGCCCGGCTCGATCAGCGCGATGGGGCCGTGCTTGAGCTCGCCGGCGGCGAATCCCTCCGCGTGGATGTACGAGATCTCCTTGAGCTTGAGCGCGCCCTCGAGCGCGATCGGAAAGCCCACGTGCCGTCCGAGGAACAGCACCGAGCGCGAGTCGGCCATCCAGCGGGCCAGCTGCGCGATGCGCTCCTGCTCGGCCTCCAGGATCCACGAGATCTTCTCGGGCACGGCTTCCAGCTCGGCCACTGCCTGCGCAGAAGTCGCGGCCGACAGCGCGCCGCGCACCCGACCGACATGCAGCGCCAGCAGGTACAGCGCGGTGATCTGGGCGACGAACGCCTTCGTGGAGGCGACGGCCACCTCCGGACCGGCGTGCGTGTAGACGATCGCGTCGGACTCGCGCGGGATCGTCGCGCCCTGCGTGTTGCAGATCGACAGGGTCTTCGCTCCGCGCTCGTGCGCGTATTTGACGGCCATGAGCGTGTCCATCGTCTCGCCCGACTGGCTGATCGAGACCACCAGCGTGGCCTCGTCGAGCACGGGGTCGCGGTAGCGGAACTCGTGCGCGAGCTCGACATCCACGGGCAACCGCGCCCACTGCTCGAGCGCGTACTTTCCCACCTGGCCGGCGTAGGCCGCGGTTCCGCAAGCCACGATGATGATGCGATGGATGCCGCGGAGCAGATCGTCGAGTCCGTCGAGCTCGGGAATGACCACCGCGTCGTCGTGGATGCGTCCGCGCACGGTGTTGGCGACGGCCTCGGGCTCTTCCGAGACCTCCTTGGCCATGAACGAGGACCACCCGCCCTTTTCGGCGGCTGCGGCATCCCATGTCACTTCGAACGGCTCCGGCTCGACCGCGACGCCGTCGAAGTCGGTGACCGTGACCGACCCGGGGCGGATCGCGACGATCTGGTCCTGCCCGATCGCCAGCGCATGGCGGGTGTGCTCGACGAAGGCCGCCACGTCTGACCCGAGGAAGGTCTCGCCCTCGCCCAGTCCGATCACCAGCGGCGAGTTGCGGCGGGCCCCGACGACCAGGCCCGGGTGGTCCTCGTGCATCGCCAGCAGCGTGAACGCGCCGTCCAGTCGCTGCACCGTCGCGCGGAACGCAGCCTCGAGGTCTTCACCGTTCGCGTGGTATTCGCGGGCCAGAAGCACGGCGGCGACCTCGGTGTCGGTCTCGCTGAGGAACGTGTCACCCGAGCCTGCGAGCTCGGCGCGCAGGGCCGCGAAGTTCTCGATGATCCCGTTGTGGATGACCGCGAGCCGCCCATCGTCGGCCAGATGCGGGTGCGCGTTGACGTCGGTCGGGCCACCGTGCGTCGCCCACCGGGTGTGGCCGATGCCGCTGGTGCCGTCGGCGAGCGGCGCGTGCTGGAGGTCGTCGCGCAGCACCTGCAGTTTGCCGGCGCGCTTGCGCATGCCGAGGTGACCGTCGCCGTCGATGACGGCGATGCCGGCCGAGTCGTAGCCACGGTATTCGAGGCGGGCGAGCCCCGACAGCAGGATGCTCTCACTCGGCCGCGAGCCGACGTATCCGACGATTCCACACATGCCGTCAATGGTACGAACAGGTGATTGCAAGGAGGCCTTACATTTGCGCGGGATACGAGCCCCGCGCACGCGCCGCGCGTCTGGCCGCGAATCCATAGGGACTCGGCGAATCCATGCCCCAGGGCGTATTGACTCGCCGAGTCCCTAGGGATTCGGCGACAGCACGCCGGCGTCGACAAGCTCCGCCAGAGCAGCGTCGACGAGGGCGCGCGGGTCGGCGTCGGGCGGCGCGCCGTGGCGCGCGACCACATCGGCCACGATCTCGTCGCTGGTGCGGCCCGCGACAGCCGACTCCCACAGCACGGGGGCGATGCCCTCCAGCACCCGGATCGTGCCCCCGCTGAACACCGCCAGGCCGCCATCGACCTCGATCACGTCGATCACGTCCGGGCCGATGCGGGCGGCCGCGGCATCCGGCCCCGCATCCGGCCCCGCATCCGGCGTCGCCGGCCCGGCAGCCGGCCCCGCATCCGGCCCCACGTCCGGCCCCGCATCCAGCGCAGCCGCATCCGTCCGGGCGCCCGGCCCGACCGAGACGGAGCGCCACGTCATCGCAGCATCCGACCCGCTGATCACATCGTCGACGATGCCCACGAGATCCTCGACGCGCGAGTAGCGCAGGCGCCGGAATCCACCGACCTGCTCGCCGAGCTGCGCGAGGGCGTGCAGCGGTCGGGGCAGCTCACGCAGAAAGCTCATCTGCGGAATGATCTCGCGCACGACTTCGGTGAACGGCAGGGGTTCCACGGTCGGGTCGCACGGCTCGTCGCGACGATCCAGGAACACGACCGCGGCCAGCCGCAGCGCGGCATCCGGCAAGTCGCGCAGTCCGGCCTGCTCGGGTGAGACCTGCTCTTTGGGCCGCCCGGCCCGCACGACCGACAGCGGCTTGCGATAGGGCAGCACGCTCAGGTGCGCGTCGACGGCGACGCTCTCATCGGACACGTAGGCGTAGTGCCGGCCGAGGATGCGGCTGAGGGTCGTCTTGCCACGGCCCGACGGCCCGACGAACGCGATCACGCGGCCGTCGTCCAGCGCGATCCCCGCAGCGTGGAACAGCAGCATCCGCCCTCGCTGATGATCGAGCGCCTGCAGCGTGACCCGCACCGACAGACTCTCCAGCACCCACTCCGGGTCGCCGTCGGCGGGAACCTCCACGGTGCGGTCCGGCGTGGCATCCGCCTCATCAGAACCCGGGATGCCGCAGCCGCTCCACGCGCCGCGCACACGCCCGATCCACTCGGCCGTGGCGCCCGGGGCGAATCGCAGCCGCACCCGGGTGCCCAGCGCCTGCACGTCGATCGACTCGGTCATCTCACCGGCTCACAGCTTGCGCAGCAGCACGCGTTCGACGGCGTGGTTGGGGCCCTTGCGCAGCACGAGCGATGCACGGTGGCGCGTGGGCAGCACGTTCTCTTCGAGGTTGGGCAGGTTGATGTCGTTCCAGAATCCGAGCGCGCGCGCGACGGCCTGGTCGTCGCTGAGGTCGGCGAACACCTTGAAGAACGAGTTCGGGTTGCTGAACGCACTGTGCCGCAGGGCCAGGAACCGGTCGACGTACCAGCGTTCGATGTGCGCGGCATCCGCGTCGACGTAGATGGAGAAGTCGAACAGGTCCGAGACAGCGACGTCGTTCGGCGTGGGCGGCGGCTGCAGCACGTTCAGGCCCTCGACGATGAGCACGTCGGGGCGACGGACGGTGACCTTCGCATCCGAGACGATGTCGTACCGCATGTGCGAGTAGTACGGAGCCTGCGCCTCGGCCGCGCCGCTCTTGATCTGCATGAGGAAGTCGACCAGCGCGCGACGGTCGTACGACTCCGGAAAGCCCTTGCGGTCCATGAGACCGCGGCGTTCGAGCTCGGCGTTCGGATACAGGAAGCCATCGGTGGTGATCAGCTCGACCCGCGGAGTGTCGGACCATCGGCTCATCAGCTCGCGCAGCAGGCGCGCGATCGTCGACTTGCCCACGGCGACCGAGCCCGCCACGCCCACGACGAACGGCGTGGTGGGGTCGTCGCGTTCGTGCAGGAACGTCGCGGTGTCTCCGCCGAGGCGCCGCGTGGCCAGCGCGTACAGGCTCAGCAGGCGGCTGAGCGGCAGGTACACATCGCGCACCTCGTTCAGGTCGAGACGGTCGCCGAGCCCGCGGATCTGCACGACCTCGGTCTCGGTCAGCGGCTGCGGCATGTCCGCCGCAAGGCGCGCCCACTCGTCGCGAGGGATCTCACGATAGAGCTGCGGCACGGCAGGGCCGACGTCGGTCACGGATTCAGCGGGCATCGCGGATCATCGTAGCGGGTGGATGCCGCGGCCCTCGCACGCGGCTGAACCTTGTCCCGTTCCATCATGCTGTGTACTGTATTCAGTATTCGGCATGCGCTGCCGAGCCCATGACATGGAGGTCAGGATGAGAACGCACGGACTCACGTTCGCAGCGATCGTCGCCGCCGGAGCACTCGCGCTCACCGGTTGCGCGTTCGGCGGCACCGCAGCAGGCACGACACACACGCTCACGTCCGACGGCCGGGCGACGGGCAAGATCACGATCTGGTCGTGGGACGTTGCGGCGACCGCCTTGAAACGGCTGGCCAAGGAGTACGAGTCGGCGCACGAGGACACCACCATCGACGTGGTCGACATCGGGTACGACAACGCGTACGACAAGATCTCGGTGGGGCTGCAGGCGGGTACTGGGCTGCCTGACATGATCACGCTCGAGACCGATCATGACCAGGGGTACATCACCCAGTTCCCCAAGGGCTTCGCCGACCTCACGCCCGTGCTCGGAGCCGAGAAGGCCGACTTCGACCCGTTCAAATGGGCCGCCGGCACGGACAAGGACGGCCAGCTGCGGATGGCGCCGTGGGACTCGGGGACGGTGGGCCTGTTCTACCGCACCGACTACTTCAAGGACGCCGGCATCGATCCGACCAGCATCAAGACCTGGGATGACCTGGTCACGGCCGGCGAGACCATCAAGGCCAAGCTCGGCAAGACGCTGCTGACGGCCGACCTGTCGGCGGGCGGTCCGTTCGGCATGATGCTGCAGCAGCAGGGTCATGGCTACTTCAACGACAAGGGTGAGATCACCGTCAACACGCCGGCCGCGGCGCAGGTGATGACGCTGCTGAAGACGATGAATCAGAAGGGCCTGATCAAGAACGCCAAGGGTTGGGACGCGAGCGTGACCAGTGCCAAGGACGGCGACTCGGCGGTCACCCCCGAAGCGGTGTGGTGGATCGGCACGCTCGAGGGCGAAGCGAAAGAGCTCAGCGGCAAGTACGCCGTGCGCGACCTGCCGGTATTCGACGATCAGAGCGCCCCCACCTCGAACAACGGCGGGTCGGGTCTGGCCATCCCCACACAGGCGAAGAACCCGCAGCTGGCAGCCGACTTCATGAAGTATGTGCTGGCAGACAAGACCAACCAGGCGTCGATGATGCAGAAGGAGGGGCTGTTCCCGGCCTATCTGCCGGCACTGCATTCGGACTTCTTCCAGCAGGCCGACCCGTACTTCGGCGGCCAGAAGGTCTACCAGACGTTCGCCGAGCTTACCCCGAAGATCCCCTCGATCACCTTCACCAGCGACCAGTCGGCGGCCAGCGACGCGATCACCAACGCCGTCGGCGCCGCGGTTCTCGGCACCACCGACCCCCAGAAGGCGCTGGATGACGCGGCCCAGCAGATCGCGACGGCCACGGGCCGGAAGATCGCAGGCTCATGACCGCATCGCTGCTCACCCGGGAGCGCGGCACCCGCCGTGCTCCCGGGTATCCGCGTCCCGGCAGCCGCCGTTCGGGCGGACGGCTGGCCGGTCGGCTGCAACGCCCAGGGATGTGGTTCGCCCTGCCTGCGGCCGTGCTGCTGGTCGTCTTCTTCGCCTATCCGTTGGCCACTTCGCTGCTGCAGAGCTTCTTCAGCACGAAGGGCGGAGAATCGACCTTCGTCGGCCTGGATCAGTATCTGCGTCTGTTCCGCGATCCGCTGGTGCTCAAGAGCCTGGGCACCGCCCTGCTGATCCTGGTGATCCAGGTGCCGATCATGATCGCGCTCGCGGTCGGGCTCGCCTACCTGCTCAATCAGGCATGGGTGCGCTTCCGCTCGGGGTTCCGGCTGATCACATTCCTACCGGCGATCACCACCCTGGTCGCATACTCGGTGGTCTTCCGCGTCATGATGACCACCGACGGCGGTGCGCTGAACCAGATTCTCGGCGTCTTCGGTGCCGGTCCCATCGACTGGCTGAATAACGAGTGGTGGGCACGGGTCGCGGTGATCGCCTCGATCACCTGGCGCTGGACCGGCTACAACATGGTCATCATCCTCGCCGGGTTGCAGGCGATCCCGCCCGAGCTGTACGAGGCGGCTCGCATCGACGGCGCCGGCCGGTGGCAGACGTTCTGGCACGTCGTCGTGCCGCAGCTGCGGCCCGTGCTGATCTTCACGATCGTGACGTCCACGATCGGCGCCCTGCAGCTGTTCGACGAGAACTTCATCCTCACCGGCGGAGGGCCGAACAACGCGACGCTGACTCCGGTGCTCTACCTGTACAAGGTCGGGTTCCAGCAGTTCGACTTCGGGTATGCGGACGCCATCGCCTGGATGCTGGTGATCCTCACCGCGATCATCGCCGTCATCCAGTTCCGCATCCTCCGGGAGAAGCCATGACCACCGAACTCGTCGTCACAGGCCAAGCGCGCAGGCGCGGCATCCCTTCCCGCGCACGCAGAGAGCCGCTGCTGCGCCGGATCGTGCTGCGCAGCCCGGTGTATCTCGTGCTGCTCGTCGCGAGCGTCCTGGCGCTGCTCCCGTTCGCGTGGATGGTGATCGCCTCGACGCACACCACCAGCGATCTGTTCGTCTCACCACTGCCGCTGCTGCCCGGCGGCGAGTTCTGGCAGAACCTCGGGCGTCTACAGGAGTCGGTCGGCTTCGGCCAGGTCATGCTCAACAGCATCCTGGTCGCCGTGCTCTACACCGTGTTCAGCTCGATCATCAGCGTCATGTGCGGCTACGGCCTGGCCAACTATCGGTTCCGCGGTCGCGGCGTACTGATGGGGGTCGTCCTCGTCACGATGATGATTCCGATGCAGGTGCTTCTGGTGCCGCTGTTCCAGATGATGGCCAGCGCGGGGTGGATCGACTCTTTCCAGGCTCTCATCATCCCGTTCCTGGCGAATGCGTTCGGCATCTTCTTGATGCGGCAAGGCTTCCTCGACTTTCCGGCGACGCTGATCGAGGCGGCGCGCATCGACGGTGCGTCCGAGCTGCGCACGTTCTACCGCATCGTGCTGCCGGTGGCCCGACCGCAGATCGCCGCCCTGATCATCTACACGTTCATCAGTCAGTGGAACTCGTTCATCTGGCCGCTGCTCATGCTCAACAGTGAAGACAAATACACGATTCCGGTCGCGCTGAACACCATGATCGGACTGAGTCGCGTGGACTACTCAGGTCTCATGCTCGGATCTCTCCTGGCCACGCTGCCGCTGTTCCTCCTCTTCCTGGTCTTCCAGAAGCAATTCGTGGCGGGCCTGCTGGGCGGAGCCGTCAAGGGCTGAGCATCCCTGCGTCGGCAGGCCGCGGCATCCCCCGGATTCAACGAGGGATGCCGCGGCCTTCGACGTCTGCCCCCTTGAGCATCACGAATCGATCTCATCTCTTGACACATTTGTGTTTTGTATACAGAATACTGAGCAACAGCGTGGTTTTCCTTTCGAGAGGGGTCCTCCCATGCCGCGTACCCGCGTTTTCTTCAAGCTCGCCACGGCCGTCACGGCGGTCACGGCACTCAGCATCGGTCTCGGCGCGTGCAGCGGCGGCGGTGCCAATGGCAGCTCCGGCGGCCAGCAGACAGTCGTGTGGTCGACCTGGGGCACACCCCAAGAGCTCACACGCTTCAAGGAGTTCGACACCCAATTCATGAAGGACCACCCGAACATCAAGGTGGTGCTGCAGCCGGTCGCCGACTATGGCGATTACCACACGAAGCTGCTCACCCAGCTCGTGTCGGGCACCGCCCCCGACGTGTTCTACATCGGCGACGATCAGATCGGCAAGTTTGTGAACGCGAACGTGCTGATGCCGCTGGACGACCTGATGGCTTCGAGTGCGAGCAAGACGAAGCCCGACGACTTCGCACCAGGCCTGCTGGGCGCGGCCAAGCACGACGGCAAGATCCTCGCCGAGCCGAACGACTCGAACCCCGACGCGCTCTGGTACGACAAGGTGGCCCTCAAGAAGGCGGGCATCACCGAAGACCCTGCGACGTTGGCCGCCGAGGGCAAGTGGACCACAGCGGCCTACCTCGAGATGAACGACAAGCTGCACGCGGCGGGTCTGACCGGCTCGATGTTCTGGAATTACTGGTCAACGCACTGGAGCTGGATCTCTTCGCAAGGCGGCAAGGCATTTGATGACAGCGGCGCGTTCGTTGCCAACACCGACCCGACATCGGTGGCGGCCATGGCCACATTCGGCAAGTACTTCCAGGACAAGACGTTCCTGGTCGCCGACACGCTGCCCAGCGGCGCCGGCGCCGACTCGCTGTTCGTCACGCACAAAGCCGGGTTCTACATCCAGGGCCGATACACGATCGGCACCGTCAAAGCCGCAGGCGACCCCGAGAACTACGATGTCGCTCCATGGCCCACGCCTGACGGCAAGGCTGCACCCACCGGCGTCGCGGTCAGCTACCTGGCGATCAACAATAAGACCAAGGTCAAGGACGCTGCTTTCACGTTCTGGACGAGCTTCCTGAGCAAGCAAGGCCAGACGTTCCGCCTGCAGGGCAGCGGCAACGCCGTCCCCTCAGTCAAGGGCGCCGACAGCGTCGTCTTGGACGGCTACCCCGCCCACGCGCAGACGCTGCTCGACATGCGCGACCTCGGCTTCGAGGACTACGCAGCCGAAGCGAAGGTTCCTGGCCTGTCCAACGATGTCAGCGCCATCATGCTCAAGCTCTACGAGGGCAAGATCACAGCGCAGCAGGCGCTCGACGAGTCGGGTCAGCTGATCAGCAGCAAGACCGGCGGAAAGTAAGGAACAGTCAATGACCGCTCCTTCCGTCAGCGTGACGGACTCCCCAGCGGTCGGGATGCCGTCTCCGGGCGCGCCTCGTGCAGAGGCCGCCTGGCGACGGCGTGACCGCCGGTGGGGCTACGTCTTCGTCGCCCCTCAGATGATCGGCATGGCGCTGTTCGTGCTCGTGCCCTTCATCGCCGCGGTCGTGCTCGCCTTCGCCCAGTGGGATGGACTGACACCCCTCACGTGGATCGGGTTCGACAACTTCAGAACCGAACTGACCGACCCACTGTTCGGCCGCGCACTGATCAACACGATGTTGATCGCGCTGATCACGGTGCCGATCGGGCTGGGCCTTGCCGTTGTCATCGCCGTCGCGCTCGAGCGGCTCAAGACCCGCACACTGTACCTGGCCTTGTTCTTCGCCCCGGTGATCACGAGCAGCATCGCCGTCGCGATGATCTGGCAGCAGCTGTTCCGCAAAGACGGAGTCCTCTCGCACGCAATCGCCACGATCTTCCACGTGCCCGCGCCGGACTGGCTGGGTGATCCGCACCTCGCCCTGCTCGCGGTGTGCATCGTCACGATCTGGTCGTCGCTCGGCCTGAACGTGGTGATCTTCCTCGCCGGCCTGCAGAACATCTCGCCAAGCGTGATCGAAGCCGCGCGCATCGACGGCGCAGGAGCGATAGCCCTGTTCTTCCGCGTCCGGCTGCCGCTGCTGTCGCCCGTGCTGTTCTTCTCCTCGATCATCGCGTTCATCAGCTCATTGCAGACTTTCGACATCGTCTTCGTGCTCGTGGCCAACGCCGGACCCGACAACGCCACCCGCACGATCGTCTACCACATCTACGATCTCGGATTCGGAAAGACGCAGTTCGGCGTCGCGAGCGCGGCATCGATCCTGCTCCTGATCCTGACCCTGGTGATCACAGCGATCCAGTTCGGATTCCAGAAACGATTCGTCCATTACGAGGATGCTGCCGCATGAGGGCCGCGACACCCCGTCTCACCGACGGCACGACGAAACCACCCACCGAGTCGACTGTGGCGATCGCAGCGCCCGGCCGGCGCATCAGGCCGCACGCCCGTCCCGGCCGCAGCAGACGTCGGGTAGCCGCAACGACTCTGCACATCGTGCTGATCGTGGCCGGGATTGCCATGGTCTATCCCTTCGTCTGGATGATCGTCACAGCGTTCAAGGGCCTGCCGCAGCTTCTGAACGATCCGCTCAGCTTCTGGCCGAGCCCCTGGGCGCCGCAGAATTTCATCGATGCGTGGAACGACGCTCCCTTCGGGCAGGCGTATGTCAACAGCATCTATATCGCGATCCTGGTCGTCATCGGCACGCTCATCACGGCCTCGATGGCCGGCTATGCGTTCGCCCGCATCAAGTTCCGCGGATCACGCGCCATGTTCGTCATGTTCCTGGCGACGCAGATGATCCCGATGCAGGTCACGCTGATCCCTTTCTACCTGCTGATGGCAAAGCTCGGGTGGGTGGATTCGCATCTCTCGCTGATCATCCCCGCCGCGCTGGCCAACCCGTTCGCCGTGTTCCTCATGCGGCAGTTCGTCCTGTCGCTGCCCAAGGAGCTCGAGGAGGCCGCGCTGGTCGACGGAGCCGGGCGATGGCGGATCTTCTGGAGCATCGTGCTGCCGAACCTGCGCCCGGGCCTCGGGGCCCTGTCGATCATCGTCGCACTGGGCACCTGGAACAACTTCCTGCTCCCGCTGGTCATGCTCAACAGCCAGAACCTGTTCACGGTCCCGCTGCTGCTGCAGAGTTTCCAGGGGCAGTTCGGCTCAATCAACTATGGCCTCATCATGGCGGCTTCGGCCGTCGCGACGATTCCGATGCTGATCGCGTTCGTGATCGGTCAGCGGCAGATCCTCAACAGCATGGCCGCGTCGGGGCTCGGCGGCCGATGAGCGCCGAGGTACTCGCCCGATTGGCCGCGCGCCACCTCGATCTGGTGCGTGCTCCGTTCACCCTGCCCTCGTCACGCCTTCTGGTGTTCCGCGACGACATGGCCAACGATCCGCACGCCGCAGCCAGCGGCATCCGCATCCATACGGCCGAATACGAAAAGCCACTGGATGCGTGCCGGGTGATCGACCGGCTTGAAGTGCGGGCGGCCGACGGGCGACCGCGCACGGTCGTCGATGTGCTGCCGGATCGCATCGTGTTCGACGGCGGCGCAAGCCTCACGTACGCGGGCCCGACGGCGGTGAGCGTCGCGGCGCCGAACGGAGCGCAGGTGGCCTGGACGCTGCCCGACGGAACCCGAGACACGGTCGAATCGCCTGCGGGCGATCAGATCGCCGTGCGCATCGAAGTAGGGCGCGATCGCTCAGTGATGGCGGCGCGATCGGCGACGCACGACGCCGATCAGGCGGCGACGTCGGCGACGTGGCGGGAGTGGTTCGAGCGGTGCCCGATCGTGCGCGACGATTTGCAGGAGATGACTGCGTTCTGCTGGTGGGTGCTCGGCGCGAACATCGTCGCGCTGCCCCGCCTGGGCGACGTGCGCGCCGTCGTTCCGTCGAAGATCGGCTACGTCGGGCTCTGGCAATGGGACGCGTACTTCATCGCCACCGGGCTGCGCCACGGCGATCCTGCGCTGGCCCGTGAACAACTCGACCTCGCGCTGCGCTTTCCCACCAGCGACGGGCAGCTGCCCGACGTCGTGCACGAAGCAGGCACGCTCGCCTCGAGCGACGACCTGCCCGCCGCCGACCGCGAGCACCTGCGGCGCGACGGCTCTGCGGTGGCAGACGCAGACGCGCCGATTCCCCTCACCAAGCCGCCGTTGACGGCATGGGCGGTGCGCAAACTGCTCGAGGTCGCACCCGACGACGAATGGGCACGGAAGGTGCTGCCGGTCATCGAACGGTCGCAGGACTGGTGGTTCGCGCACTCCGACGCCGACGGCGACGGCATGCCCGAGTACGCCCACCCGTACTCATCGGGTCTGGATGACAGCCCGATCTTCGATGGCACGTTGCCGATCGCCTCGCCCGATCTGGGCGCTTATCTCGTGCTGCAGGATCTGGAGCTGGCCGAGCTCTGCGAGCAGCTGAACACCGGCGATCCGCTCGCCCACCGCCGGCGCGCACATCACACCATGACCTTGCTGCGCAGGATGTGGCATCCCGAACAGCACGCGTTCCTCGCCGGGAGCCGACCCACAGATGCGGTGGTCGGATTGATGCCTCTGTTGACGGGGATGCTGTCACCCGACATCGTCGGCCACCTCACCGACGCACTCAGCGACCCGGCGCGCTATGGCACCCTGTGGGGGCTGCCGACTGTCGCCGTCGACGACAGCGACTTCTCCCCCGAGCGCATGTGGCGCGGGCCGGTGTGGATCAACACCAACGTGCTGGTGGCCGAAGGGCTCGAACGATCAGGCCTTCACACAAGCGCGCGGCGATTGCGCGAGCACACCGTGCGACTGGTCATCCACGGCGGAGGGCCGCACGAGTACTTCAATCCTCGGACCGGCCAGAAGGCACGCGCGGCGACGACGGCATTCGGCTGGTCGGCGGCACTGTTCGTCGACCTCGCGGTCCGGCTGTCGGCATGAGCCGCCGATCAGTCCGTGAAGTACGTGCTCGATGCATTGGCGAGGATGCGGGTCGCCCCGTGCATCCAGTTGACCTTCAGTGCCGCGACCGCGCCGGGCACGTCCCCCGCTGCCAGGCACCGCGCGATCTCGCCGTGTTCGGCCGCGACCCGATGCACCGTGGCATCGCTGGGCACGAGCAGCGACTCGTATCGGTGGAACGCACCGCGCACGATCTCGATGATCGCCAGGAGCCGACCGTTCGTGCACGCCGAAAGCATCAGCGTGTGCCACTCGTCGTCCTTCGACACGACGAGGGAGTGCGCGGCTTCCTCCTGCGTGAAGGCAGCGGCCATCTCGGACAGGCGCGCGCCCAGCCGCTTCAGCTCGTCGATCGGGCTCTGCTGCAGCGCAAGGCCCTCAAGCGTCGCCATGATGGGCGCGAGGTCCTCGAACTCGCGCTTGCTCAGCGGAGCGAACCGAAAGCCCTTGCCGTTCTCGCTCTCGATCTGGCCTTCGCTCTCGAGCCAGATGAGCGCCTCGCGCAGCGGAGTGCGACTCACGCCGATCTCGGCAGCCAGCTGCACCTCATTGATGCCCTCGCCCGGGCGCACCTGGCCGGAGCGCATTCGCGTCAGCAGTTCGTCACGCACCTGCATCCGCAGGTTCTTCCGCTCAATCGCCATGACGTCCCTCTCGTCGCACTTGACCTACATCAGTATTCAGCATAACGTGTTTGTATACAGAATACATTCGACAATGACACGCCCGATGGAGGAACCCGAGTGACTGACGCGCCCCGCACATTCGACCTCGGCGCCCTCGCGTACGGCGGCGACTACAACCCCGATCAGTGGAGCGAAGACGTCTGGGCCGAGGATGTCGCACTCATGCGCGAAGCCGGAGTGAACATCGTGAGCCTGCCGGTGTTCAGCTGGCCGCAACTCGAAATCGCCTCCGGCGTCTACGACTGGGGCTGGCTCGACCGTGTCATCGATCTGCTGTGGGATGCCGGAATCCACGTCGATCTCGCGACGGCGACCGCGACGCCGCCGGCATGGCTGCTGCGCGCCCACCCCGAGATGATGCCGATGGATGCCGAGGGCCGGCGCATGGAATTCGGTTCGCGGCAGACCTATTGCCCGAGTTCGCCGGTGTGGCACGAGCATGTCGCTCGGATGACCCGTGCGATGGCCGAACGCTACGGCCGGCATCCTGCGGTGGCGCTGTGGCACGTTTCGAACGAGTACGGAGACCACACCTCACGTTGCTACTGCCCCGAGTCGGCCCGGCACTTCCGGCGCTGGCTCGCCGAGCGCTACGGCAGCATCGACGGGCTCAATGAGGCGTGGGGGGTCAACGTCTGGGGCCAGCGCTACGGCGACTGGGACCAGATCGAGACGCCGCGGCGCGCGCCCGGACCGATCAATCCGACGCAGCTGCTTGACTTCGAGCGGTTCTCCTCGGATGCGCTGCTGGGCCTGTTCCGTCTCGAGGTCGAGATCCTGCGCGAGTTGACCCCCGACATCCCGCTCACGACCAACTTCATGAGCATGTTCCACGACCTCGACTACTGGCGCTTCGCCGAGCTCGAGGACCTGGTGACCGACGACGCTTACCCCGATCCGGCTGATCCACTCGCTCCGGTGGGCGCGGCATTGAACTACGGGCTCATGCGATCGCTCAAACAACGGCCGTGGCTGCTGCTGGAGCAGTCGGCGAGCGCCGTCAGCTGGCGCGATGTGAACGTGCCGAAGGCACCGGGCAAGATGCGCACCGACAGCTTGCAGGCCATTGCGCACGGCTCAGAAGGAGCGATGTTCTTCCAGTGGCGGCAGGCCCGCTACGGGCAGGAGAAGTTCCATTCGTCGATGCTCGGGCACCGTGGCCGATCCTCGCGCACGTTCGCCGAGACGAAGGCGCTGGGCGCGGAACTGGCGGCGCTCGAGCCTGTGCGCGGCTCGCGCGTGCGCGCCCGTGTCGCCATGGTGTTCGACTGGGATTCGCGATGGGGATCGGCGGCCGCCGAGTCGATGCCCTCGCAGCGGCTGAACTGGGCCGGGCAGGCGCGCGCCTGGCACCGGGCGATGCATGCGCTCGGCCAGCCGGTCGACGCCGTGCGCGCGACTGGCCCGTTCGACGACTACGACGTCGTGCTGGTGCCGAACCTGTACATTGCCGATGCCGTCCAGGCGCAGGCGCTCATCGCTTTCGCCGCGGCCGGCGGACGGGTGGTGATCGGCCCGTTCTCGGGTGTTGTCGACGCGACCGAGAAGGTGCACCTCGGCGGCGCACCGGGTCCGTTGCGAGATCTGCTGGGCGTCGAGGTCGACGAGCAGTGGCCGCTGGCCGACGGCGAGACCGGCGTGCTCGACCTGGACGGCGCCGCGCTCACGTTCGCGCACTGGGGCGAGTGGATCGAGGTGGATGCCGCAGCCTGCGTCCTGGCCCGCTACGCGTCCGGCGACCTGAACGGGCGCCCGGCCGTCACCTCCCGGCCCGCCGGGGCAGGGTCGGCCTGGTACGTCAGCGCGATGCTCGACGACGCCGGCCTCGTTGCGGTGTGGCGGCTCGTGCTGGCCGAGGCGGGGCTCCCCGCCCGCGACCGGACCGACGTGAACCTCGACGCCGTCACCCGGTCCAGCGCCGACACCGACTACACATTCGTGCTCAACCACGGGCGCGAGCCGCTGACCATCGCCGTGCCCGAAGGCGCCCGCGACCTGCTCGGCCACGACGTGGGCCGCACGACGAACGCGACGCTGACCCTCCCCCGCTTCGGCGCGGCCGTCCTCGCGACCCCGCGCGCCGAGACCGTCCCGTTCATCACGCTGGCCGATGGCCGGACCGACTGAAGGAAGGATGCCGTGACCGACGCGTTCGTGCACCCCTACATCCCCAATACCGCTCCCGACACCAAGGCCGAGATGCTCGCCGCGGTGGGCGCGAACTCCACCGAGGACTTCTACGCCGATGTCCCGGACGACCTGCGGCTGCACCGCGCGCTGGACCTGCCCACGCCGCTGCCTGCCGAGCAGGATCTCGCACGCCATGTCCGCGGCATCCTGAACCGCAATCGCACGACGGATGACGTACTGAGCTTCTTGGGCGCGGGAACCTACAACCATTACGTGCCCGCGGTGGTCGACGAGGTGATCCGCCGCAGCGAGTTCCTCACCGCCTACGCGGGTGAGCCGTACGAAGACCACGGGCGGTTCCATGCGCTGTTCGAATACCAGTCACTCATGGGTGAGCTGCTGGCCATGGATGTCGTGAACGTCCCGACCTACGACGGATTCCAGGCCCTCGCAACCGGTCTGGCCATGGCCGGGCGGATCACCGGTCGCCACCGCGTGCTGTGCGTGAGCGACGTGCTGCCGGAGAAGGAATCGAAGGTGCGCGACTATCTGCGCGCAACGCTCGAACTCGAATCGGTGCCGACCGTGTCGGGACTCGCCGATCTGGCCGCCGTCACTGCCCGCCTCCGCGGCGACGTCGCGGCCCTGTGGATCGAGACCCCGAGCGCCACCGGCGCCCTTGAGTCCCGCCTCGCCGACCTGGCCGCCGCCGCCCATGCCGCCGGCACCCTCGTGGTGGTGGGCACCGACCCCGTTGGATACGGAGTGCTCACCCCGCCGGCCCTGCACGGCGCCGACATCGTCACCGGCGATATCCAGTCGCTGGGGCTGCACCAGTGGTTCGGCGGCGCGCACGCGGGCTTCATCGCAGTGCACGACGACCCGATGTTCGTGATGGAGTTGCCGTCTCGTCTGTTCGGCCTGGCCACCACCGACGCGCCCGGAGAGTACGGGTTCGGCGACGTGGCCTATGAGCGCACCTCGTTCGCGCAGCGCGAAGAGGGCAAGGAGTGGGTCGGCACGGCGTCGGCCCTGTGGGGCATCGCCGCCGGCGTGTACCTGGCCCTGATGGGACCCCACGGCATGGCAGAGCTCGGCGAGCTGCTCCTCGCGCGCACCCGCTACGCACAGCAGACGTTGGCCGCCGTCCCCGGGCTGAGCCTGGGCGACGACGCTGTCCATCTGCGCGAATTCACCGTGCAGATAGCCGGGCGCACCGCCTCCGAGATCATCGCGGCGCTGCGCGCCGAGGGTATCGAGCCCGGGGTTGCAGTTGGTGAGCACACCCTGCTGGTGTGCGTGACCGACATGACCTCGCAGGCCGATATCGACCGCCTCGCGGCATCCCTGACCCGCCTCGACCTCGCGGCGGCCGCCGCCGTTGTGAAGGAGCAGTACGCATGAGCCTTCCCGTCACACCCAAGCCCAGCCCGCGCCGCTTCCACCAGGCCCGGTGGGATGAGCCGATCGTGTTCGAGCTGCACAGCGCCGGCGAACGCGGAATCGCCGTGACCCCGATCGAGTCAGGGGTGCGCGACGCCGTCGGAGATGTCGTGGCCGCCCTGCCCGACAGCCTGCGTCGCACCACACCGCCGCGCCTTCCCGAGATCGGTCAGATGCGCGTGCTCAAGCACTACCTGCGCTTGTCGCAAGAGACGCTGGGCTCGGACCTGAACGTCGACATCGGTCAGGGCACGTGCACCATCAAGTACTCGCCCAAGATCAATGACCAGCTCATCGAGGTGCCGCAGCTGCGCGAGCTGCACCCGTTGCAGAATCCCGCCGACGTGCAGGGCGCCCTCGAGATCACGTGGCGACTCGAGCGGCTGATGGCAGAGATCTCGGGCATGCATGCAGTTTCGTTCCAGGCGCCGGGCGGCTCGGCCGGCATCTGGACGAACATCGCCATGATCCGCGCGTATCACGCCTCGCGCGGTGAGGCCGACCAG
Organism: Microbacterium terrisoli; assembly: GCF_030866805.1. Taxonomy (NCBI): domain Bacteria; kingdom Bacillati; phylum Actinomycetota; class Actinomycetes; order Micrococcales; family Microbacteriaceae; genus Microbacterium; species Microbacterium terrisoli. The sequence continues at coordinate 698,245 of NZ_CP133019.1, read as the reverse complement.
CGCGACGAGGTCATCACGACGATCTTCAGCCACCCGTCCAACGCCGCGGCAGCGAAGGTCGCCGGCTACAAGGTGATCACCGTCTACCCCGACGCCGACGGCTACCCCGACCTGGCCGCCATGAAAGCGGCGCTCTCGGAGCGCACCGCCGCGATCATGGTGACCAACCCCGAAGACACCGGCATCTACAACCCTGCCGTCGAAGAGTGGGTGGATGCGGCACACGCGGTGGGCGCGCTCGCGTCGTATGACCAGGCCAACGCCGCCGGCATCCTCGGCATCACCCGGGCGCGCGACGCCGGATTCGACGTGTGCCAGTTCAACCTGCACAAGACGTTCTCGGCCCCGCACGGCAGCGGCGGACCTGCCGCGGCGGCCAACGCCGCGAGCGAGGCCCTCGCGCCGTTCCTGCCAGGGCCGCGCATCGTCCGCGACGGCGACGCCTTCACTGTGCACGAGCCGGGCGAGCAGTCGATCGGGCACGTCGCACCCGGGTTCGGTGTCGTGCTGCACGTGGTCCGTGCATATGCATGGATCATGGCCTTGGGTGCTGAGGGTTTGCGCACGGCCAGTGAGATCGCCGTGCTCAACAACAACTACTTGATGAGCAGGGTCTTGCAGATCCCGGGCGCCTCGGCACCGTATGCGACCGGACGGCGCCGCATCGAGCAGGTGCGTTACTCGTGGCAGGAGTTGTTCGAGCAGACCGGCATCACCAGCGAAGAGATCGGCATCCGCATGGCCGACTTCGGTTTCCACTACTGGACCAGCCACCACCCGTACGTCGTGCCGCAACCGTTCACGCTCGAACCGACCGAATGCTATTCGAAGGCCGAGATCGACGAGTACGTCGCTGCCCTGGCCGAGGTCGCGCGCGAAGCGCGCGAGACGCCGGAGGTCGTGCGCACCGCGCCTCACAACCAGACCGTGCATCACACGCACCACGACGACCTCGACGACCCCGAGCGCTGGGCCATCACCTGGCGCGCGTACCGCCGGAAGTACTTCGGCGAGGGCTCTGCTTCAGGCGCTATGGCTGCCGACGGGAGTGCCGCGTAGGCCATGCTCGCGCTCGTCGTCAACCCTGTCGCCGGCGTCGGCGGCCCCGCCGGCCTCGCCGGCTCCGACGGCGTGGGCGTGCAGCGCGACGCCGCCGCACGCGGTGGCGTCGCGCGGGCCGCGGCGCGGGCAGCAGCGGCATTGCGCGTGGTCGCCGACGCGCATCCGCAGGCAGAGATTCTGACGGCGGCGGGCTCGATGGGCGAGGATGCCGTGCGCGCTGCGGGCCTGGTCGCCCGGGTCGTCTACGCCCCGATCGACGCCGACACCACCGACGCCGCCGACACCACCGCGGCGGTGCGAACGGTGTGGGAGGCAGGGGCCACGCTGGTGCTGTTCGCCGGCGGCGACGGCACCGCCCGCGATGTGGCAGCCGCGTTCTCGCGAGACGAAGCATCCACCGCGTCCGCCGAACCGGCGGCGCTCGGCATCCCTTCGGGGGTCAAGATGTACTCCCCCGTGTTCGCGATCAGCCCTCGTGCCGCCGGAGCCCTCGCCGCGGCCTGGCTGAGCGACCCTCTGCCGCTGCACGAGCAGGAGGTGCTCGACATCGACGAGGAGCAGCTGCGGCGTGCGCACGTCGAGCCACGGCTGTTCGGCATGCTGCCGGTCCCCTACCGCCCCGGACGGACCCAGGCGCGCAAGGCCGCAACCCCCGCCGGCGAACACGCAGCAGTCGTCGCGGCGGCGCGGGCCGCGGCATCCCTCTTCTGCCCCGGCGTGCGGTATCTGTTGGGCCCGGGCGGCACGATGGCCGAATTGGCCCGCCAGCTCGGCGTGGTCGGGACCCCGCTCGGCGTCGACGTCGTCCTCGACGGGCGCGTCGTGCGCGCCGGAGCGAGCGAGCGCGAGCTGCGCGAGGAGATCTCGCGCGGCTCGGCAAAGGCGGTGGTCACTGTGATCGGCGGGCAGGGCTTCCTCCTCGGTCGCGGCAACCAGCAGCTGTCTGCCGACATCATCCGTGCCCTCGGACCCGATCCCCTCATCGTCGTCGCCCCCGAGCAGAAGCTCATCGACCTGCAGGGCCGGCCGCTGCTGGTCGACACCGGCGACGCCGAGGTCGATGCCGCCCTGGCAGGATTCGTCCGCGTGATCACCGGCGCCAGTTCTGCGAGCATCTATCCCGTCGTCGCACCCGAAGCTGCGGCGACCCGTCCCCACAACACCCCGATCACAGAAGGAGCGCTCCATGCGACTTGAGAACAAGAAGGCCATCGTCACGGGCGGCGCCGGCGGCATCGGCCGTGCGACCTCGCTCGCCTTCGCCGCCGAGGGCGCCGCGGTCGCGGTCGTGGATCTGAATCAGGATGCCGCAGCCGCCGTGGTCGACGAGATCCGCGCTGCGGGCGGCACCGCCCTGGCGATCGCCGCCGATGTGTCGAGCGAGGCCGACATCGCGCGCGTCGTCGCCACGGTGCACAGCGAGTTCGGCGGGATCGACGTCGTGTTCAACAACGCCGGGATCATCCGCCGCACGACGGCCGTGGAGACCACCGTCGAGGAATGGGACCGGGTGTTCGGGGTGAACGTGCGCGCGATCTTCCTGATGTGCAAGCACGTGGTGCCGATCATGGCTGCCGGCGGCGGCGGTTCGATCGTGAACACCGGCTCGGGCTGGGGCCTGAAGGGTGGCGGACAGGCGATCTCGTACTGCGCATCGAAGGGCGCCGTGGTCAACATGACCCGCGCGCTGGCGATCGACCACGGGCCGCAGGGCATCCGCGTCAACTCCGTCAACCCTGGAGACGTCAACACCGGCATGCTGCGCAGCGAGGCCTCGCAGCTCGGGCAGGAGGAGAAGTCGTTCCTCGCCGAATCGGCCGACCGGCCGCTGGGCCGCATGGGCGAGCCGAGCGAGATCGCCGCCGCGGTCGTGTGGCTCGCCAGCGACGAGGCGTCATACGTGACGGGCTCGGCTCTCGTGGTGGACGGCGGAGGCATCGCCTGAGATCGGTTCACCCGTGGCGCTCATGCTCGCGAGGTTTACGCCCTCGCATCCTGAACCCAGGATCCTGCTGTGCTGCGAACTCACGTGTTGATGCTCCTGGAGCATCAACACGTGAGTCTGCGCGACGCCCGGCATCCGATCCCGCCACGGGATCCCCCGCCCCGACGGTGCGGCACCCCTCCACAGATTTGCCACCCCGCCGGGCACCGCAGCGAAACCGTGCGATTCTCGACAAGACCGGCGAGAATGGAGGGGTGCACATCATGACCGAACCGCAGACATGGATGCTGCTCGGCGTGTTCACCACGATCATGATCGGCGGCATGACGCTGATGACGACCCTGCTCTCGCGCACCATGGCTGCGAACACTTCGACGCTCAACGCGAAGATCGAGAGCGTCGACGCCACGCTCACGGCCAAGTTCGACGCAGTCGACGCGAGATTCGAGGCGGTCGACACCAAGTTCGACGCGACCGGCACCAAATTCGACGCGATCACCGAGCGCATCGGCCACCTGCATCACGAGATGGATTCCCGATTCGAGACCCTCGACCGTGACATCGCCGCGCTCACCAAGCGCCCGATGGGCTGATCCGGGTACAGCACGCGCCCGCGGCACACTACGCTCATCCCGTGCGCCTCGGAGTCCTCGACATCGGATCGAACACGGTCCACCTGCTGATCGCCGACATGCGCCCGGGCGGCCGACCGCTGGCGTCGACCAGCGAGCGAGCGGTCGTGCGGCTCATGCGGTTCCTCACTCCGGACGGCGCGATCAGCGAAGAAGGCGTGCGCCAGCTGGTGGATGCCACGGCCGGCGCCCGCGAGATCATCGCCGCCGACCACGTCGACGAGCTGCTGGCCACCGCCACCTCGGCCGTGCGCGACGCCACGAACGGCGCCGAGGTGATCGCCCGCATCGAACAGGCGCTCGGAGCGCCGCTGCAGGTGCTGGACGGTGAGACCGAGGCCCGCCTGACCTTCCTCGCCGCGCGGCGCTGGTTCGGCTGGGCCTCGGGCCGCATCGAGCTGTTCGACATCGGCGGAGGCTCGCTCGAGCTGGCGGCCGGAGCCGACGAGCTGCCCGAGGCCGCAGCATCCGTCCCCCTGGGCGCGGGCCGCATGACGCTGCGCTTCCTGCCGGACGACCCTCCCGGCCAAGCAGCGGTCGAAGAGCTGCGCGCGCATGCGCAGCAGACCCTGCAACCCGTCGCCGAGCAGTTCCGTGCCCTGCCGCGGCCCGATCACATCGTCGGATCGTCGAAGGCCATCCGATCCCTGGCACGGCTTGCCGGCGTGCCGTTGGCCGGGTGGGGCGGCGGGGAGCGGATGCTGCTGCCCCGCGCCGCTCTCGGCTCGTGGATTCCGCGTCTTGCGCGACTGCCGGCATCCGCTCGCCAGGAGCTGCCCGGGATCACCCCGGACCGCACGTTCCAGATCGTGGCGGCGGCCGTCGTGCTGCACACCGCGATGGAGCTGATGCAGGTCACCGAACTCGAAGTCTGCCCGTGGGCACTGCGCGAGGGCGTGCTGCTGCGCTACATCGAGTCCCTGGCGTGGGAGAGCCCCTGACCGGGGACGGCCGAGGTTCCGCAGGCGTCCTCACCGCCCCGCGGGGTGACCCGCGCCCTACAGGTCGGTGCCGAGATACGCCCCCGTCGCGGCCAACCGGGACTGCAGCTGGGCCACGTCCACATCGCCGGCAGCGGCACCCGCGCGCAGTGCCAGATCGGCGGCGAGTCCCGCGGCCTCACCCATGACGAAGCACGGTCCAGTCACGCGTCCCGAGGACTGTCCGAGCTGGGTCATCGATGCGCACCTGCCGGCGACCAGAAGATTGTCCACACCCTCGGGCACCAGCATGCGGTAGGGCAGCTGGTTGAACCCGCGCGAGTCGGCCGCGGCGAAGCGGAACTCGACGTCACCCTGCACATGCGCTTCGACGGGCCAGCCGTTCACGCCGATCGTGTCGTCGAAGTCCGCGCAGCCGAGCACGTCCTCCTCGGTCAGCTGGTACGGGCCGACGATGCGCCGCGTCTCGCGGATGCCGATCTGGGGCGCGAGGTCGACGATGTAGGAGTCTTCGAAGCCGGGCGTGTTCTCTCGAATGAACGCGAACACGTCCTTGACCTGCTGCCGGCCCTGGATCTCGCCGTACGTGAGCTGCCACACATCGGTGCCGTCCACCGCGGAGCCGTCGGGGTTGCTCAGCTGGGTGAGGTTCGACCGCCACTCCAGCGGGTTGCGCTGCGGTCGCACGATCGGCTTCTTGCGCGGGAACCGATGCGTGCCCGCGGCTTCGGCCTCCTCCATGAGTCGGCGCACCGTCACCCAGGCGTCCCCTGCGGCCACCGGGTCGACGCCGTTGATGCGGAACATCAGCGACGGGTAGAGCAGGTGCTCGGACTTCTCGTACGCCGCGCCGGACCACACCGCGACATCCGCGTCACCGGATGCGTCGATGAAGAATCGTCCCCGGACGACGCCCGGACCCGATTTCGACTCGATGACGACCCCGTCGATGGTGCCATCGGCGGCCATCACGACGCCGGTCGCGGTGCTGTGGAACAGCAGGTGGGCTCCTCCTGCCAGCACCAGCTCGTCTGCCGCGATCTTGTACGCCGAGATGTCGAAGGCCTGCGCCATGATGCGGTCGCCGACCGACAGGTGCGGCGGGTTCAAGCCGTCCAGCGCTTCCAGGCGCCCGAGCAGTTCGTCGGTGTAGCCGTGGATGACGCGTCGGTCCTCACCGTGCACGCGCGCGTGCAAGCCGCAGAACGTGGACAGCCCGCCCATCGTGCCGGCGCCGCCGAGGAAGCCGTATCGTTCGATCAGCAGCGTCGAGCTGCCGGCGCGGGATGCCGCCGTGGCGGCCATGAGGCCGGCAGGACCCCCGCCGATGACCACGACGTCGTACTCGCCGATCACCGGCGCGCTGCGTTCGGGCAGCACGACATCCGCACTCATGCCGTCACTCCTCCGCCCGCTGCCACCGGCAGCGGCGCCGTATGGTGTCCTTCGCACAGCCCGCAGGCACGGCAGCCCAGCACGGTGCCGCACGACAGCGGCTGCACCAGCTCCCGATACTGGTCGAGGTAGCCTCCACCGGCGTCGGCCGACTCCGTCCGCACGTATACGTCACGCGCGGCGAGCTCATCCGCCGGCACATGCAGATCAAGACTGCCGGCGACCAGGTCGATCGCGATCTCATCGCCGTCGCGCACGCGTCCCAGGGGGCCGTCGGCGATCCCTTCCGGCGATACTTCGCCGATCGTGATGCCCTGGTTGACCAGCCCGCTGAACTGCCCGTCTGTGACGAACGCCACCTTGTCGGCCAGGCCCCGCGCGTTCAGCGCGAAGATGAACGATGACGTGAACCCGAGGGCCGGTCCGCCGACGGCGCCGATGCCGCGAATCACGGCCACGTCGCCCGGTTGCAGCCGGCCGTCGGAGATGCCCGCGATGGCCTGCTCGCGACTGTCGAACACCCGCGCCGGGCCGGTGAACTGTTTGGTCCCCGAATCGGGCACGGGGCGCTTGGCCACCGAACCGTCCGGCGCCAGCGTCCCGCGCAGCACCACGATCGCAGGGTCGGTGCTGTAGGGCGTGCCGATCGTGCGGATGACATCGCCGTCCGCGGGCGCCGCGGCGGCCGCGTTCTCGGCCATCGTGTGACCCGTGATGGTCAGCGCGTCGCGCTCCAGCAGCGGCATCAGCTCGCGCAGGATCGTGGCGGCGCCGCCGGCATCCTCGAACTGCTCGGTCAGTGTCGTGCCGTTGGGGCGCACCGAGCACAGCACGGGGGTGGAGCGCCCGAGAGTGCGGAACGCCTCCCACACGTCGATGTCCACGTGCGCCTCGACGGCCACAGCCTGCAGGTGCTTGATCGTGGTGGTCGACCCGCCGATGGCGAGCATGGTGCGCACAGCGTTGCGGATCGAGGCCGCCGTGATGATGTCGCGGGGGCGGATGTCGCGCTGGATCATGTCGACGAGCGCGGCCGCCGAGCGACGCACGTTGTCCCACATCCGTTCGCTGTTCGCTCGCACCGGCGCGGCCCCGGGCACCGCCATCCCCAGTGCTTCGGCGGCGATGTGCATCGAGTTGGCCGTCGCCAGCCCCGCGCACACCCCCGGGCTGAGGATGGCGTCATCGGCCATCTCCTGCAGATGGTCGGTCGGCTCCTTCGTGACGGCGGCCATGGCCGCCTGCAGGAAGATCTCCTCGACGTCTGCCTCTCGCCCCTCCGCCATACCACTGTGCTGGTAGCCGCACGGGATGATCACGGTCGGCACATTCAGCCGTCCGGCGGCCATCAGGTGCGCCGGCGTGGTCTTGTCGCATGAGCTCAGCGCGATGATCGCGTCCAGTTGCGCACCCTCCACGGCGACCTCGACGTCGTTGACCATCAGATCCCGGGCCGAGAGGATGTAGCTGCCGCCCCGCCCGGCGCTCGTGATGAAGTCCGACGGCGCCGCCGTGCGGATCTCGAACGGCAGCACACCCAGCGCCCGCAGCTCCTTCTTCAGCACCGGGACGATGTCATCCAGGTGCGCGAAGCAGGCCGCCAGATCCGACGAACTGTTGACGATCGCCACCTTGGGCTTGTGCAGTTCGTCGGCCGAGATGCCCAACGGACGCCACTCCGCACGACGCGCGATGCCCAGCGCCGATGAGGGCGAGAAGTTGCTGCGCAGGTTCACCATCTTGATCTCCTCCATCACGGCCGCATCGCCGTATCGGTATTCATCGGGCGCAGACGCGCCCGCTCAATGGCCTGTGGGCAGGACGACTCGTTCCACGGTCACCGACGTCTCGGCCAGGGCCGACGACATGATCGCCTCCATCACCGGCTGCGGCACCAGGCAGTCAGCGCATGCATCCTCGGTGGCGTCGATGGTCACAACGATGCGGTCGCCGCCGACGCTCTGCCACGTGAGCAGATAGCCGTCGCTGCCCATCATGTCGCGGAAGCTCTGCAGCGCCGCGTCGATGCGGCCGGCGTCGATCGGCGCGGTCACGGCCGCTGTCCGATCTTGACCATCGAATACGGCGTCTCTCTCGGCGGGTTCAGGGTGAACACCTCGACGACCGACGACACACCCGCGTTGTTGGCCCCGGCGACCATCACCTGGACGGAGGTCGGGTGGCTCAGCAGCGGCACCAGGTCGGGCGTGTCGGTGCCGGCGGTGGTGTCGGGCATCGCGTCGGGGTGCTGCGCCGACAGCCGCCACCGGGTCTTGTGCGAGACGGCGTCCTTGCCGCTGGCGGCCAGCTCCGCGCGCGGGCGCACAACGCGCTCGAACACGGCCTGTCGCACATCGTCCTTGCTCCACCCGGCTGACGCGAACAGCTCGGCGTGCTCGGGGACGAGCACGAGCAGCGCACTGGTGTATTCATGGATGAGGGCGCCGGTGCGCCGGATGCTGTCGGCGAAATCTTCGGCCAGCTGCTCGGGCTGCATCGTGTGACGCGCCTCGATGTGCATGACCGAACGGATCACATATGCCGTGACGACGCTGTCCGAGGCGGCGAACCCGTTGTCGACGTGGAACGGCGCCCACGGGCTCTGCTCCTCGTTCTCGCCGATGCAGGCCGAGTACTTCGCCGGGGTGCCCTGCGTGGCCTGGTCGAGCAGGTGCGGGTGCAGGCCGAAGACGTTGATGCACCCGAGCCGGATCGCCCGCCCGATCGTCGCGTTGGCGCGGAAGCCCGACCCGTAGATGTTGCCCTGCGAGTTCAGCTCGATCTCACTGCGGATCGGTCCGTTGACCACGAGGAAGGGTGCGGTGCCGGTGGTGGACTGCCAGATGCCCCGGTGCGGGTGGGGCTCCTTCGCGATGGCCTCCCATGCGGCGATCACCACCGGGAGGTATTCGGGGCGGCAGCCGGCCAGCGCCGCGTTGACGGCGGCCAGGCGCACGGTGATCGAACGGTTCAGATGCGGAATCGTGAACAGCACGTCGTCGGGGTCGCGGTCGGTGGCGGCCAGGAAGCCCGCCAGTGTCGACTCGGTGACGGGAACGACGGGCAGGCCGTCGGTCCAGCCGCGCTGGTCGTAGTACTCCATCGCCTCGGCGATGGCGTCGGCGTCGACCATGAGGCCGTCGGTCAGGATGGCGGTGTCCATGTCAGCTCTCCACTCCGAGGATGCGCAGCACGTCGGGCAGCGCGGTCATCGCACGCTCGCGCACCTCGTCGGCGGTCAGGCTCGCGAACGGGTGGTGCACGGCATAGAAGTCGAAGCCGGGGAAGCCCTGTACCTGCGCCATCGCGCGCCCCGAAGGGTAGAACGAGTCCGACGTGATGGCCACGGTGGGAATGCCGGCCCGCTCGAATTGGATGCCGTCGGCCACGGTGGCCGCACTGCACGATCCGCAGTCGCCGACGCCGGTGATCAGAACGTCGACCTCTGCGACGATCTGGTCGACCAGCTCGGGCGAAGCCGGAGTGCCGAAGTAGTCCTTCGTGTACAGCTTGCTGGCCGCCGCACCGTAGGACTGCTGCAGCTGGTCACCGATCGCATGCAGCAGATCGGTGGTGTTCGGCTTGGTGTTGTCCAGCAGCCCGACCGTCAGGCCACGCAGCGAAGCGGTCCGTGCAGATAACGTGCTGTCGGCGCTTCCCGCCGTTGCACCGGTGGGATCCAGTACCAACTCCTGCGTCATGTCGGAGCCTCCTCGCTCGATGTGTTTCCACGTGCAGGATCAGCGTGGCAGGGCGGCATTCGGGCGTGCGCGTCGCTTTTCGACGACCGAAAGACTGCTGGTGCGCTCAGCGCGTTTCGGGCGTCATCACACGTCCGGCGGGCACGCCGCCATCCAGTGAGCGACGAACTCGGGACAGGAAGTCCGCGAACGCGGCGGATTCATCGGCGGTGAAATCGGCCAGGATGAGTTGCTCCACGGCCGCGACCGCCGGGCGCGCTCGCGCGATGACCTCGGACCCTGCCTCGGTGAGGTGCAGGAGCAGCCGGCGGGCGTGCTCAGGGTCGCGCGTGCGGCGCACGAGACCGGCATGCAGCAACGGATCCACGGTCTGCGCCATTGACTGCGCCCGAACGAAAGAACGCCGCGCCAGGTTGGAGGTGGTGATGCCCGGACGACGTTCCAGCACCGTCAGCGCGGTGTATTGCGCGGGCGTCATGCCGATGTCGGCGCACACGGCCTCGATGTACGGGCGCAGGGCGAGCTCCACCTGCTTGATGACGTAGGTGAAGTTGGTCTCGCTCATGCCACCCCCAACAGTAATGGCGTCCACAGGCTCTGAGTTTCAGGTAGCCTACAATTCAAATCTACGACACGAACCTGGAGGAGGGACGGCATGCCCGAAAACATGATCTCCGCGACCATCGATGAACTGCCGCAGTTGCAAGGGAGCACCTTCGGACCATCCGACTGGCGGACGGTGCCGCAGAGCGAGGTGGATCTGTATGCGCAGCTGTCCGGCGATGACAACCCCATCCACGTGGACGCCGACTTCGCCGCCGCGACGCCCTTCGGCGGGCGGATTGCGCACGGGCTGCTCACGGTGAGCGTCGCGGTGCCGCTGCTGCGCCAGGTCTTCCGTGTCACGGGCATGGGCATGGGCATCAACTACGGGATGAACCGGCTGCGCTTTCCCGCGCCGGTCCCGGCCGGTTCGCGCATCCGGATCGCCGGGCGCGTGGCCGAGGTCACCGTCATCGACGGCGGGCTGCAGGCCACCGTCGTGGTGGAGGTCGAGGTCGAAGGCAACTCGAAGCCGGCATGCGTGGCAGAGCTCGTCCTGAGGTACTACCGATGACCGCGCAGGATCGGCTGGACGGCAAGGTCGCCATCGTCACCGGCGCCGGTCGCAGCCTCGGGCGGGCCTATGCACTCGCGCTGGGGGCTGCGGGTGCCGCAGTCGTGGTCAATGACATCGATGCGCAGACCGCGCAGCAGACCGTCGAAGACATCCAGGCCGCCGGCGGGCGGGCTGTCGCCGTCGTCGCCCCGGTCGGCCCCGCCGAAACGGCCGACGCCCTCGTGGACGCAGCCGTCACGGAGTTCGGGCGCGTGGACGCCCTGGTCGCCAACGCCGGAGTGCTGCGCGACCGCGTGCTCTGGAAGATGAGCGACGAGGACTTCGACCTGGTGATCGCGACCCACCTGCGCGGCTCGTTCACCTGCGGGCGTGCTGCCGCCGCGCGCATGCGTGCGCAGGGCGAGGGCGGTCGGATCATTCTGATCGGCTCACCGGCGGGTCAGTTCGGAAGTTTCGGACAGACGAACTACGCCACCGCCAAGGCAGGCCTGGTCGCGATGGCGCGCACGTGGTCGCTCGAGCTGGCCCGTGCGGGGATCACCGCGAACGCCGTGATCCCCACGGCGCTCTCACCGATGACAGCGACGATTCCCGCGTACACCCAGGTGTATGAGGACTACGTCGCCGGCCGGGGCATACCCTCCCGATATCGCCGCGAGAACGCGCTGGGCACCCCCGAAGACGTCGCGGCCCTCATCGTCTGGCTGGCATCGGATGCCTCGGCCGACGTGACCGGCCAGGCGATCGGGATCGGTGGCGACCGGCTGACCCTCTACGCACACCCGACGCCGCTTCGCGAGCTCTACCACGACGGCGGCTGGACGCCGGACCAGATCGATGCCGCCTGGCACGCCGACCTCGCCCCCGACGCACAGCACTCCGGCCCGCCCAGCTCCTGGCCGTCGGACGAGAAGCCGGGCGACGCATGATCGACCTCGACCGCATCCGCGCCATCGATACGCACGTGCACATCCAGGTCGATGACAGCGGGCACTACGGGGCCTCGGACGAGCAGCGCGCGGCCATGGCCCGATACTTCGGCAGCGGCGAACCGGCGCGCACGGTGGACGAGACGGCCGCGTACTACCGCGAGCGCGACATGGTCGCGGTGGTGTTCACCGTGGATGCCACCACCAACACGGGTCACTCGCCGAACAGTGTCGACGACATCGTCGCCGGCGCGGCACGCCATCCAGACACTCTCATCGCCTACGGCTCGGTCGACCCGCTGCAAGGCGATGCCGCACTGGATGAGCTGCACCGGCAGATCGCGCTCGGCGTACGCGGATTCAAGTTCCACCCGACCCTCCAGGGCTTCGATCCGTCTGACCCCGTCTTCGACCCCGTGTTCGCGGCGATCGAGCAGGCCGACCTGCCGATCGTCGTGCACACCGGACAGACCGGCGTCGGTGCCGGGGTCCCCGGCGGGTTGGGCCTGCGGCTGCGCTTGTCGGACCCGATGCTGCTCGATGAGGTCGCCGCCCGTCACCCAGGCCTGCGGATCGTGCTGGCGCACCCGAGTGTGCCCTGGCAGGACGAGGCGCTGTCGATCGCCACGCACAAGGCGAACGTCTGGATCGACCTGTCGGGCTGGTCGCCGAAGTACTTCAGCCCGGCGCTCGTGCGCGCCATCCGCACCTACCTGAAGCACAAGATGCTGTTCGGCTCGGACTTGCCGGCGCTCACCCCCGACCGTTGGCTGCGCGACTTCGCGGCCCTCGAGTTGCCGGACGAGGTCGTGCGGCTCGTGGTGAAAGACAACGCGGCGCAGCTGCTGGGGCTGAGCGGATCATGACCGCGCTCGACTACCCCGGGGACCTGCTCGGCTTCGGCGACGACCTCACCGGCCCCGAGCGCGCCAAGCTCGCGGTGCTGCGGGCGTACCTCGAAGAGCATGTGCGCCCCGTGCTGCCCGAGCGGTGGGAAGCCGGCGAGAACCTCGCCGACTTTCGCGCGCCACTGGCCGCCCTGCACCTGCTCGACGACCCTGCGCTGTTCGCGACGGACGGTGAGCCTCGGCCGCTGTACCGCGGGTTCGTGACGCTCGAGCTGTGCCGACTGGATCTGGGCCTGTCGATCACCTATGGCGGACAGGTCAACATGTTCCGCACGCTCGTGCACGCCGGCGGCAGTCCCGAGCAGATCGCCGCGTGGGACGCCGGCATCCTGGACTTCTCCTTCACCGGATGCTTCGCCCTGACCGAGCCCGATCACGGGTCCGATGTCGCCGGCGGTCTGGCCACCCGCGCACGGCGCACCGCCGATGGCTGGATGCTGGACGGGGCGAAGCGGTGGATCGGCAACGCGACGATCTCAGACAACATCGTCGTGATCGCCCGCGAAGACGGCGGCGAGCGCGTGCTCGCCTTCGTCGTGCCTTCCGACGCCCCCGGCGTGCAGCGCAGCGTCATCGTGCACAAGGGCGCGACGCGGCTGGTGCACAACGCCGACATCACTCTGGACGGCGTCGTGGTGCGTGAGGGGCGCCGGTTGCCGCGCATCGTCTCATTCGCAGACATCAACCGCGCCTTCCGGCGATTGCGTGCGACCATCGTGTGGTCCTCGGCAGGCATGCAGCTGGGCGCATATCGGGCCGCCCTCGACCACGCGCAGCGGCGTGAGCAGTTCGGCCGTCCGATCGCCGGCTTCCAGCTCATACAGGACAAGCTCGTGCAGATCACCGCCAACATCGCACAGACGCTCGCACTGGCGGTGCGCACCACGACGCACCCGATCGAGGATGACGTCTCACCGAGCCTGCTCAAACGCATCGCCGCCGATCGGCTGCGCGAATCGGTCGCGCTGGCGCGTGAGGTGATGGGTGGAGACGGGCTTCTGCTCGACCATGACGCGATCCGGTTCTTCAGCGACAGCGAGGCCGTCTACACGTTCGAAGGGACCCGCGAGATGAACACGCTGATCGTGGGCCGCGCTCTGACCGGGCACAGCGCGTTCCCGCGCTGACGGCCCGTCTCTCACGCGGCCGGCGCGGCACGCGAGACGATCTCGACCGTGCCCGCATCGCCGTCGACGCGCACGAGGTCTCCGGTGCGGATGACGTCGATCGGGTCCGGGTCGGCGGCGATCACGGTCGGCACCCTGGTCACTATCGCGCCCAGCGCCGCTTTGGTGGTCATCACGCTGATCACCATCGCCGCCGGTGCCGTGCCCATCAGCCGGGTGGCTTGAAAGTGTCCCGACCACCCCGAGGAGCCCTTCGCGCTGGGGAAGACCAGCACCTTGCCGGTGAAGCACTGCCCGACCAGTTCGTGCCTCCGCTCGACGATCGTGCCGTTGGAGGAATCGATCCCTCCCCACCCTGAGATGCCGTCGCGGGTGACCAGGGCTTCGGCGACCACGACGCCCGGTGTGATGCCGCGCCCGCGCATGACCGGCGTCTGCCCGCTCGGCGTCTGCCCGCTCGGCTTCTGCGCGCTCATGCCGCAGCCGCCAGTTCGCCGCGCCAGCGCCCGGTCAGCGCGGCCTGGATGCACTCGTCGAGCGTGCCGAACCACGCCTCGATGCCGAGGATCGCCGGCAGGTAGTGCGCCTGCTTCGCCGAATCGGTGGCGAACACGCGGGTTCCGGGCGGGGCGGTGCGCGACATCGCCGGACACGAGTCGGTGAGCAGCTTTCCGCCTGCTGCCTCGATCACGGCGGTGTAGCCGTTGCGGTCGGCCACCGAGCGCAACGCGCGTGGGGTCATGATCCACAGTTCGGTGGATGAGCTCAGCCGCTTGCCGTCGAGCAGCTGAGCGATCTCGGCGAGCTGCGACAGCGACGCGTGAGGGCACCCCAGCAGGATGAAGTCGACATCGTCGCTCTGCCCCTGCGAGTTGAGCGACTCATAGACGCTCTTCCGCTCGTCGGGCCCGTAGTCGATCGCCGCGGGAACCGGTCCGCCGCCGAACGCTGCCTCGAGCGTGGGAGCCTCCGGGGTGATCCCGGGGATGTGGTAGATCTCGACGCCGCCCGAGGTGGCCGTTGCCGCACCGAAGTGCTTCAGCTCGTCCAGGACCGGCTGGCCGAGATCGCCCACCACGGCGGGGCGCTCCTCCTGCACCACGTCGCCGACGAAGTAGCCGAACATCCCCCAGTCCTGCATCGACTCCACCCGCGTCCGCGCGCGGACCAGTCGGGTCGCATGGCGATTCTCGGGCACATGGTTGCCCCAGTACGGGATCTTGCCGGTGAGGCTGGCCGCACCGGTGGATGCCGCGCCCTCGCAGTTCGTGCGGGCCCCGAGCACCGAGTTGCAGTACACCACGGCGGAAGATTCCATCCATGCGCAGTGCTCGCCGCGCACGGGCAGGTTGCCCACTTGATAGGGGGTGCAGGTGGCCAGCACGTTCACGCCGCGCTGGCTGAAGAACGACTCGGCATCGCCCTGCAGCTCGATGTTGCGCAGCGGGTATTCGGAGAGCCCTTTGACCTCTTCGGTGAAGCCGTGCTGCAACTGGCACGTCGGCACCTTCATTCGCGGGATCTCGATGTCGGCGTCGCAGTCCAGATTGATGACGGCGTAGGACTTGGCCCAGCCCCCTTCGGCGAACAGCTTCGCCTTCGCCGGCGAGGGCTGGGTCATGGTGCCGGCGACATTCCGTGTCTCGCACAGCCGCTCGGCGCCGAGCGCATCGCCGTAGCGGATGAGCAGGTCCATCGCGGCGGCGACGGCATCGCCCTCGTCGCCCGCGTGCATGCTCTTCTCTTCATCGGTCAGAAACATCGTCACCCTCACCTCTGCGCACCATCGCGGCTTCGCGGCCCGTCCACGAGGGGTGGGGCGCGTGTTCGGCACGAGTCTGGCACCGGCTTCGCGCCCGACGAAGACGCTTTCCACCTGTCGAAAGCGTCAGAGAGCGCCGGGCACGCCGCGCATCTTGCCGCCCGATTTCATCAGCAGCGAGATCCGGCGTGCAGTGACCATCACCAGGTCGACCTGAGCCAGCGGGTTGACCTCGCGATCGGTGAACGCCACCGACAGCGCCGCGATCACCGCACCGCTCTGTCCGTAGACGGGCACCGCGACGCTGCAGTGCAGTTCGTCGACGTGTCGGTCACAGATGGCATAGCCGACGTGCCGCACCCGCTCGATGACGCTCTCGACATCGGCGCGACGGGTGAGGGTTCGGCTGGTGAAGCGCTCGAAGGGCTGGCTGAGCACCTCTTCGCGCACCTTGTAGGGGGCGTAGGCCAGCAGTACGTGCCCGATGGCGCTGGCGTGCATGGGATACCGTCCGCCGACGATCGGCCGCGGCGCGGGCCGGCGCCCGGCGTGGAAACGCTCCACCGAGACCAGGTCGAGCCCATCGCGGATCGCCAGGTGCACCGCATGCCCCGTGGCCTCGAACAGATCCTGCATGTACGACCGTGCGACCCGCTGCAGCTGGGAGGGCTGCGGCGCGAGGGCCGCGACCTCCCACAGCCGCAGACCGATGTAGTAGCGGCCGTTCGCGTCCTTCTCCAGCGCGCCCCATTCGGCGAGCCGCTGCACGATCCGGTAGCTGGTGGCGATCGGCAGCCCCGTGGCGCGACTGATCTCAGACAGCGTCTGACGGCGTTGCTTGTTCTGGAACGTGCCGAGGATCAGCAGGGTCCGATCGACCATCGAGCGTGGCAGATCGGCCGGTTCCTCCGCATCGATGCGGTCGTCTGTGACCTCGCCCATCACCATGATCTTATCGCCTCACTCTTGCACGCTTCCGGTGAGTGAAAAGCTGTGGCCGAGAGGTCACAGGATCTCACCGACCAGATCGTCCTGCGGCGCGTCGTCAGCGTGCACATACCGCTGCGCCATCAGCCACGAGGGGAACGTGGCCACCTTCGCGTCGATCACCAACGGGCGCGTGCGCGGCCCGTCGATCCACTCCACCACCGGGCCGAGGTCGTCGAGCCCGCGGACGGTGGCACCGTCGGCGCCGATCCCGCGCGCCACGCGCGCGATGTCGGTGTCGGGGAACCGCACGATGTCCAAGTCGTCTGTGTAGGGCTGGAACAGATTGATCTCGGCGCCGTACGCCGAGTCGTTGTAGACGATCACGACCAGGCCGAGCCCGCAGCGCACCGCGGTGTCGAGCTCGGCGAGCGACATCATGAACGAGCCGTCTCCGGTGCCGACCACGGCCACCCGGTCGGGCTGCGCGATTGCCGCGCCGATGCCGGCCGCCAGCCCCATCCCGACCGCCTGGAACCCGAGCGGGAAGCAGAACCCCCGCTCGTCGGGCACCCGCAGGTGCCCGGCAGGGTAGCAGTTGACGTTGCCGCCGTCGGGGATCACGACACGTTCGATCGGCAGCAGGTCGTCGAGTCTGTTGGTCAGCTCGCGCGGGTCGATGCAGCCGTTCTCGCGCAGCGGCTCGAACGCCTGGTCGCGCCAATACCGCGCCTCGCGCACGCGCTCGCGCACGTCTGGGGTGCGGTAGCCGACCGGCGACGCGGTGCGTGCGGCCAGTGCGTCGGCGACGCGCCCGGCGACGATCGCGGTGTCGCCGATGACGGCCAGATCGACGTCGCGGTGCCTGCCGATGGCCGCAGGGCGGTCATCGACCTGCGCGACCGTGGCGGTGCGCAGCAGCGCACCGTCGCGCGCCGTCCACTTGTTGAACGAGACGCCGAACCCCACGATCACGTCTGCGGCCGCGATCAGGTCCGCCGCACCCTCGGTCGAGAATCCGCCCATGACATCCAGCGCCCAGTCCTGGTCGGCGAACAGTCCGCGCCCGCCCGCCGAGGTGACCAGCAGCGCACCGGTCGCCGCGGACAGGCGCACGAGTTCGGCCTTCGCGTGCCAGGCTCCGCGCCCGGCGACGAGCACCGGGCGGTCGGCCTCGCCGAGCAGGCGCACCAATTCGGCGAGTTGCTCGGCCGCCGGCGCCGTGCGCTGCGGCCGCGGCGTCACCGGCGGCCGAGCATCCACCTCGATGAGATAGTCCTGGATGTCGGCAGGCACCGACAGCACGACCGTCTCGCGCTCGATCACCGCGCGGGTGAGAGCCCGGGTCGTGTCGGCGACGGCCGTCTGCGGGGTGTGCACCCGGGCCGGGGTGGCGCCCATCGCGGCGACGGCGCCGTCTTGGTCGATGTTGAAGTTCGAGTTCAGATCGCCGACCGCGGTATCGCCTGTGATGACGATGATCGGCGAGTGGCACTTCGCCGCTTCGGCGATGCCGGTCAGCGCATTGCTCAGGCCGCCTCCCTGATGCAGCGAGACCGCGGCCACCCGACCGGTCGTGCGTGTGTAGGCGTCAGCCATGACGGTCGCGCCCATCTCGTGCCGCGCCGCCGTGAACGGCACGCCGGCGGCGATCATTGCATTGGTGATCTGGAAGTTTCCGCTGCCGACCACGCCGAACACGTGGGCCACGCCCATCCCGGCCAGCGTCTGCCCGATCGCCTGTGAGACGAGCATGGTGGTCATCGCGCCTCCACAACTTCACTGTCGCGTACGGGATGCCGCTGCATCTCGGTGTCGGCAACTGTACCCAGCGGTCACCGAGCGTCTCGGGCGGCTTTTCACTCAGCGGAAGGTGGCGAATGGCGCTCGCTGTGATGCAGGTCGTCGACCAGCTCGGCGCGCACCCGCGCGAGGTCGATCTTGCCGGAGGCGCCCCGTGTTATCGCGTCGCGGAAGACGATTGCGCGGGGCTTCTTGTAAGCGGCGATCCGATCGCCGACATAGGTGGCCAGGTGCGCATCACCGGGGGTCTGCCCGGCACGCAGCACGACCATCGCCGCGACGATCTCTCCGAACCGGTCATCGGGCACGCCGACGACGACGGCGTCCTGCACCGCCGCGTGCGAGAGCAGCACCTCTTCAACCTCGTCCGGGTAGACCTTCTCACCACCGGTGTTGATCACCGCGTTGCCGCGGCCGAGGAACTCGACGTGCCGGTCCTCTTCCACAGTGACCCAGTCGCCGGGCATGACGTAGCGCACGCCGTCGATGTCAGGGAACGTCGCGGCGGTCTTCTCCTCGTCGCGGAAGTAGCCCAGGGGGATCGTGCCCGAGCGTGCCAGCATCCCCCGCGCACCGACGACGTCGTGCACAGGCCGACCGTCCGCATCGAGGACGGCCGCGTCCGGGTACAGTCGCGCCCGTCCGGGCAGCTCATCGGCGCTGTTGGTCACCGTGACGGCGAAGCCGCCACCTTCGGACGACGCGATGATGTCTTGGATCGCCAGCCGACCCAACACGTGCAGCCGCCGCTTGGTGCCGGCGCTGAAGCGCATTCCCGAGCTGACGATCGACGTCACCAACGGCAGGCGCACGCCCAGTCGCTCGGCCGCGTCGGCGAATGGGATGGCGACCGCGTCACCGGCCACCACGATCTGCGTGGCGCCGAAGCGGAGCGCCAGCCGAACGGCAGCATCCGCGTCGAAGCTCGCCGCCGCTGTGACCACCACCTGACCACCGACGGTGAGCGCGTTGATCGCCAGGGAGAGTGCAGTGCCGTGCATGAACGGCGCCAACGGCAGGTTCACCAGCTGCGGCCGCTGATAGTGCTCGGTGACAGCCACCGCCTGCGCAAGCGAAGTCGGCTGCGCCAGCCCGTTCATGTCGTAGATGCTGAACAGCTTCGAGCGGAACATGTCGGCGACCCGCCAGCGCACGGCCTTGGGCCGCGCGGTGGTGCCGCCGGTATAGATCCACATCTCGCCGTCGGCGGGTGCCCGATCAGGCAGAGTGCCGGGAGTGCCGACGGCGTGATCCCACTCAGCGGCGTACGGCGCCGGCATCCGGCCATCCGCGCCGCGGTCGACGTCGTCGACGACCTCGACCAGCTCCACGGTGCCGCCCGAGATCGCGAGCGCATCGTCGATGACGGCGCGATACGAACGGGCGAACACCAGCGCGCGAGGACCCGAGTCGGTCAGCAGCTCGGCCAATTCGACGTTCCGGTAGCGGAAGTTCATCGGCACGGGTGTGAATCCGTGCGCCAGGCACGCGAACATGGTGATGAGAAATTCGGGCCGGTTGTGCAGCACGATCCCGACGCGATCACCGCTGCGCAGCCCGCGCTCGTGCAGGTGGGCGCCGAGTCCGGCCGCCTCACGGGCGAATCGCTCGAACGTCCAGCGGTGCCCGGACGGTGTCACCAGCGCGGTTCGCGCCGGTGACACTCGGGCGATGGCCTGCCAGACGTCCGAGAAGGTCTCCTCGAACATCGTCGTCATGCCTCCTGCAGGGCATAGACCGATTCGTGCCAGGGGATGAACCAGCGCTTGGACCCGTTGACGATGACATAGAGGATGAGCCCGACCAGCGACAGCAGCAAGATCAGGGCGAATGTTCGCGCCGCGTTCAGCGAGTTCATCGCGCTGACCACCATGGCCCCGAGCCCAGAACTGCCCCCCAAGAATTCACCGACGATCGCACCGGTCATCGCCAACACGATGGCCACCTCCATCCCGGCGAACAGGTAGGGCAGCACGCTGCGCAGTTCGAGCTGCACGAAGGTCTGACCGCGCGTGGCGTTCAGGCTCTGCATGAGTTCACGCTGGCCGAGCTCCACCGAGCGCACGCCGAGCAGGGCGTTGAGCATCACCGGGAAGAACGCCAGAATCGCAGCGAGCACCACCTTCGAGGTCATCCCGAAACCGAACCAGATGACGAACAGCGGGATGAAGGCGACCTTCGGAGCGACCTGGGCGATGATGATCAGGGGACGCAGACTGGTCTCCAGCCACGGGATCTTGCCGAGGAGGACGCCTACGGCCAGGCCTGAGAGCACACCGACGGCGAAGCCGACGAGCACCTCGCTCAGCGTCACACCCATCTGCACCCAGGTGTCGGGCTCGGCCAGCAGCACGCCGAACTGCTTGCCCAGGTCGATCGGCGACGGCATGATGAACGGGTTGACGTCCAGCAGGACGACCCATGCCTGCCAGACGACCAGAAGAACGAGGATGATCGACGGGGTGACGATCCAGGGAAGTGCTTTGGAGCGGTTCATCGCTGCCTCTCAATCGTCCTGATCGAGTTTGGTGCGCAGGTCACGCACGATCTCGTTGAATTCGGGTTCGGTCTGCACCACGATCTCGCGCGGTTTGGGGATCTCGATCGACAGCACCTGGCTGACACGCCCGGGCCGCGGCGTCATGTGCACGATGCGGTCGCCGAGGAACACCGCTTCTGGGATGTCGTGCGTGACGAACACGACAGTCGATTCGGTCTCGCCGACGATCCGCTGCAGCTCGAGGTTCATGCGCTCTCGGGTCAGTGCGTCCAGCGCGCCGAACGGCTCGTCCATCAGCAGCAGGTCCGGCTCGGTGCTCAGCGCCCGGGCGATCGCCACGCGCTGGCGCATGCCGCCCGACAGCTGACGCGGGTAGGCGCTCTCGAAGCCCGCCAGACCCACGAGGTCCGCCAGCTCTGCGGCCCTCGCACGGCGCGCCGATTTCGAGACGCCGTGCAGCTTCAGCGGCAGCGCGATGTTGTCGACGACGTTGAACCAGGGCAGAAGATTGCTCTCTTGGAACACGAAGCCCAGCCGGGCGATCGCCGCGCTGTCGACGCGGCCACCGTTCCAGAGCTCCTTGTCATCGACCTGCACGGATCCGCTGGTGGGTGCCAGCAGCCCGCCGATCATGCGCAGCAGCGTGGTCTTGCCGCAGCCCGAACGGCCGACGACGGTGATGAACTCGCCGCGCAGGATCTCGAGATCCACGCTGTGCACCGCTGTGGTCACGCCTTTGGCGGTGCGGAACTCCTTGCTGAGGCTGTCGGTCTTGACGCGGATGGGCCGGTCTGGGATTGCAACCGACGATGAGGCATCCATGATGTCGCCCTTGATCTGATTCATGCGTTGTGCCCTCCTGGGTATCGGTGTGCGCCGCCGCGCCCCGGATCATCCCGGGGCGCGGCAGCGCGTCGTTCCTCAGTTGGCGGGGAGCAGCTTGTCGGTCAGCCAGTCCATCGGCTTGTTCTTGCCGCTGACCAGGCCGCTGGAGGTGTACAGCTCGTATGCATCCTGCCAGGTGGAATCGGCGTTCTTGAGCGGGTTGCCGTCGGCGTCGAACCAGCCCGACGCCACGTATTCGTCCAGCACGCTGGGTGCGATGGGGCTGTCGCCCTCGATCGACGGGAATGTCCACTTCTTCTTCATCGTCGCGATGACGTTCTTGTAGCCGTTGGCGGCGTCGCCCTTCACGAACTCGACTGCGTCGCGGATGCTTGCCAGCAGCCGCTTGAGCTCATCCGCTTTGGTGGGGTCGTTGACGCTGTCCGTCATCGCGATCCACACCTGCATGTCGGGTGCGCTGAGCAGATCGGCGCCGCCGACGATGACATCCTTGTTCTGGCTCTTCAAGGCGGCCGCGGTGTCCATGCTCACGATGTAGCCGTCGAGCTTGCCCTGGCGGACCAGTTCGATCGTCGCGGCGCTGACCGGGACCACTTCACGCTTGACCGAGTCGCGTGGGATGCCCGCGCTGTCCAGGGTCAGGTCAAGGGTGCGCTCACTCGTGCCGCCGGTGGAGCCCATGCCGATGGTGGCGTTCTTGAGGTCGGCGGGGGTGCGCAGCGGATGCTTGTCGACCGACACCAGGCGCAGCGAGGTGCCGTACGACATCGTGCCGATGCCCTGCACCTTCTGTCCCTGGTCCATAGCCGGCTGGATGTCGATGCTGCTGACACGAGTGGTCAGCGCGGCACCGCCGAGCACCGATTGCACGGCGGCCGGGGCACCCTGCACCGGCTGGATCGTGACATCCAACCCGTGCTTCTCGAAGTAGCCGCCGGCCTGGGCGACCATCTCGGGCGTGAACGTCAGAGACTCCAGCGGCAGGAAGGTGGTGATCGTCACCTTCTTCAGCTGCGCGTCGCCACCCGCGCCGGAGGTATCGCCTCCGGTGGACGCACAGCCGCTCAGCGCCAAGGCGCCGGCCGCGGCCAGAACGGTCAGCGTCCGGCCGACGCGCTTCTGCCAAGAACTTCTCAACCTCGGGGTTTCCAGCATCATTGCTCGCTCCTTCGCGGCTTCAGGTTGCAGTCCTGTCCGCAGGTCGTGACCGGATACCGGAAAGACGTCCGCGGTTACCCTCGATGGTGCACAGCCGAGCGTGGCCCGTGGGCGTCATTTTCGATAGCCGGAAACGGCGTGGCCTTTTCGTGACCGGCTGTTCGCGTGATCGGCTGTCTGCGTGATCGGAGCGCAGGCGGGTCAGGAACTTCGGCCGGGCGGGAGAGAAGCCGGAGACCTACGCCGGAAGAGCCAGGTGAGCGCGCACGACGTCGGCCAGCTCGCCGGCGATCTGCGAGGCGCGATCGACGTCTGCTGCCTCGACCATGACGCGCACCAGCTGCTCGGTGCCCGATGCGCGCAGCAGCACGCGGCCCGAGTCCCCCAGCACCGCGGTGGCCGAAGCCACCGCCGCGGCCACGGCGGGGTGGTCCACGCCCTCGCGGTCGACGCCCTTCACGTTCACCAGGACCTGCGGATACACGGTCATCACCGAGGCCAGCTCGGCCAGAGACGAGCCGGTCTCGGCCATGCGCGCCAGCAGGTGCAGCCCCGTGAGCAGACCGTCGCCTGTGGTGGCGAACTCGCTCATGATCACGTGGCCGGACTGCTCACCGCCGAGCGAGTAGCCGCCCTCGTTCATCCGTTCCAGCACGTACCGGTCTCCGACCGCCGTCTGCTCGACGAGGATGCCGTGCTCGGTCATCGCACGATGCAGGCCGAGGTTGCTCATCACGGTGGCCACGAGCGTGTTCGAGATGAGCGCACCGCGCTCTTTCATCGCCACGGCCAGGATCGCCATGATCTGGTCGCCGTCGATGACAGCGCCTGTGGCATCCACCGCCAGGCACCGGTCGGCGTCGCCGTCGTGGGCGATCCCGACGTCGGCCCCCAGCCGCACCACTTCGGCGGCGAGCTTGTCGATGTGAGTCGAGCCGACGCCGTCGTTGATGTTGACCCCGTCGGGATCGGCGCCGACCACCGTCACCAGGGCCCCGGCATCCCGGAACGCGTCGGGAGAGACCCCCGACGCGGCGCCGTTCGCGCAGTCGAGCACCACGTGGATGCCCTCCAGCCGGTGCGGCAGCGACGCCAGCAGGTGCACGACGTAGCGGTCCTCAGCGTCGGCGAACCGGCGGATCCGGCCGACGGCCGCACCGGTGGGCAGCAGCATCGGGCCGGCCATCGCCGCCTCGATGCGTCGCTCGACGACATCGGGCAGCTTGACACCTCCGCGGGCGAAGATCTTGATGCCGTTGTCGGGTGCCGGGTTGTGGGATGCCGAGACCATGACGCCGAAGTCCGCGTCGATCGAGCCGATCAGGAACGCGGCGGCCGGCGTCGGGATGACTCCCGCGTCGAGCACGTCGACGCCGGAGGCGGCAAGTCCCGCCGCCACCGCGGCGGCGAGGAATTCGCCCGAGACACGCGGGTCGCGCGCGACCACGGCAGTGAGGCGCTTGCCGGCGGCGCGCCGCGCGTCGGCAGAACGGCCCTGGCCCAGAACGACCGCGGTCGCCTGGGCCAGGGTGAGTGCAAGATCGGCGGTGAGGGGGCCGTTGGCCAGCCCCCGCACACCGTCCGTGCCGAACAGAGCCACGGAGCCGATCAGCGCTTCGAGTACTGAGGAGCCTTGCGGGCCTTCTTGAGACCGGCCTTCTTGCGCTCCTTCACACGCGCGTCGCGTGAGAGGAAGCCGGCCTTCTTCAGTGCCGGGCGGTTGTTTTCGGCGTCGATCTCGTTGAGCGCACGGGCGATGCCCAGGCGCAGCGCGCCGGCCTGGCCCGAGTCGCCGCCGCCGTGGATGCGGGCGATGACGTCGTAGGCGCCGGTGAGGTTCAGCACGGTGAACGGGTCGGTGACCAGCTGCTGGTGCAGCTTGTTCGGGAAGAAGTCCTCGAACGTGCGGCCGTTGATGGTGATGGTGCCGCTGCCGGGAACCAGGCGCACACGCGCGATGGCCTGCTTGCGACGGCCGACAGCCGCGCCCGGAACGCTGAGCACCGGACGAGGGGTCGTCTCTGCGGCCTGCTCGGCCGTGCTCTCGGTCGAGTAGTTGGTCAGTTCGGTGGAGTCGTTGTTCGCCACGAGTATGTCCTTATTGTCTGCGGCGCTTACTGGGCGACCTGGTCGAAGGTGTACGTCTTGGGCTGCTGTGCGGCGTGCGGGTGCTCGGCACCGGCATAGACCTTCAGCTTCTTCAGCTGCTGTGCGCCCAGGCTGTTCTTGGGGAGCATGCCGCGCACGGCCTTCTCCACCGCGCGCACCGGGTTCTTCTCGAGCAGCTCGGAGTACGAGACCGCCTTCAGACCACCCGGGTAGCCCGAGTGGCGATAGGCGATCTTCTTCTCGAGCTTCTGGCCGGTGAGGGCCACCTTGCCGGCGTTGACGATGACGACGAAGTCGCCGGTGTCGAGGTGGTTGGCGAAGGTCGGCTTGTGCTTGCCCCGCAGAAGTGCGGCGGCGTGCGAGGCCAGTCGGCCGAGCACGACGTCAGTGGCGTCGATGACCAGCCATTCGCGCTGGATTTCGCCAGCCTTGGGAGTGAAAGTGCGCGTCACAGTAGTGCTGCTTTCTTGATCGAACGGAGAGGTTCGTGAATCCCACTCCGGGGTGGTTCTGTCCGACAGGACCGAACACGCCAGTGGAGGGCTCACGTTCGCATGCGCCCGCAGTGGACGCACCAACGATTGAGTCTAAGGCATCAGGATGCCGCAGCCAAACCATTGCCGGATCGAGAGCGACGTTCTTATAGGAAGTAGTAGAAATCTGGAAGAAACATGAGTGGATTCTCATCCGCAGCACTCAGCGGTTGCTACTCTCGTTGAGGACGTCCTCACAGCGAGGGCGATCCGCGGTTCTTGACGGCTGGGCTCCGTTGGGGACGGTTGGGCATCGGGGAGAGCCAGTACGTGAGATACGACGAGTTCACCATAACGGGTAGCGACATATGACGATCGAAGAACGAGCGCGTTCCTCTCGTCGTACGCAGCCGGCCCGTGCGCACACAGTTGACCCGTCGGCCGCCGCCCCGGCACAACCGCGCTTCGCCTCGCCCGCCGCGCGCGTGCACCGCTGGCAGCGTGCATTCGCGACCCTGCTTGCCACGACCGACACGATTGTCGTCGCCACGGCGGTACTCTGCGCACAGTTCCTGAGGTTCGGCGTCAGTGGCAGCGACGTCAGTTGGGGCACGAGTCTCGGCGTCGACATCGCGTACATCGTGGTTTCTGTCATCATCATCGTCGGCTGGTTGCTTTCACTGCGTCTGGTCGGCAGCCGCGACTACCGCACCATCGGCAGCGGCACCGACGAGTACAAGCGTCTGACGAACGCGACGTTCGGGTTCTTCGGCTTCTTCGCGATCATGGCATTCCTTCTGAAAGCCCAGATCGGCCGCGGTTACCTACTGATGTCGCTGCCGCTCGGCTGGGTGCTGCTGATGCTCTCGCGCTGGCTGTGGCGCAAATGGCTGATCAGCCGCCGTGTCAGAGGACGGCTGATGAGCCACGCCGTGCTGGTCGGCGACCGCGTCAGCGCCAGGCACGTCGCGAAGCAGATCCAGTCGACGCCGTCGGCCGGCATCAAGATCATCGGAGCCATCACCGAGCGGGGCACGACTTCACGCTCACTCACCGATACGATTCCCGTCCTCGGAGAATGGGACCGCCTTCTTGACCACGTCGACCGAGTGCGCGCAGACACCGTGATCGTCACCGGCAACCACTCCCTGACGCCCCGCCAGCTTCGTGAACTGGGCTGGGGTCTCGAGACGCGCAAAGCGACTCTCATCGTGGCCCCGGCTCTCACCGACGTCGCGGGCCCTCGCCTGCACTCGCGGCCGGTTGCCGGCCTACCGTTGATCCACGTGGACTACCCGGAGCTCACGGGCGGCAAACGCATGCTCAAACGTGCCACCGACATCGTCGCAAGCGGGTTAGGACTCATCCTCCTCTCCCCCGTGTTCCTTGTAATCGGCATTTGCGTACAGATGAGCAGCCCGGGCCCTGCGTTCTTTCGGCAGGAGCGCGTCGGCCTTCGGGGCCGCCCGTTCCGCATGCTCAAGTTCCGTTCGATGGTGGCAGATGCCGAGAAACAGCTCTCTTCGCTCCTCGACGCATCAGAAGGCAACGGCGTGCTCTTCAAGATGAAGAACGACCCGCGCATCACCCCGCTCGGCCGGTTCCTGCGCCGTTACAGCCTCGACGAGCTGCCCCAACTCTGGAACGTGCTCAAGGGCGAGATGTCGCTCGTCGGCCCGCGGCCACCTCTGGCCAGCGAGGTCCATACATATGACCAGTGGGTCCATCGCCGCCTGCTCGTGAAGCCCGGGATCACAGGACTGTGGCAGGTCAGCGGACGCAGCAATCTATCGTGGGACGACAGCGTTCGCTTGGACCTCTACTACGTCGAAAACTGGTCGATGACAACAGATCTCATCGTACTGTGGCGAACGGCCCGCGCTGTTCTAGGGAAGGATGGAGCATACTGACCGGAGCTATCCGTCTTGGAAAGCCAAGGGAGGCCGGCGCTGGCATAGGACCCAGCTCGGCCTGGGGTGCAGGCTGCGACCATCCCGCACTAGATCTGCAACCTCAGTTCGTTCGGCTAATACCGATCAGCCAGGTCGAGATCCTCAATGCAATCTCCGTGGGAGGATTGAGGGCGACTAGGCTCAGCGATCATGACCCATCCCTCGTCGACCCAGCCGTACCCTGAAGGCGGACAACTGACCAGGACGCTGAATCCGCCGCCGTATTGCCGATGGAAGCTTCGTGGCGGCCTCGCTCCCCAAGCTGATTGGATGAGGTAGATGCGCCGGTGGCTAGTTAGGCTCTACACCGCGGGGGAACTCGTTCTCCTAAACCTCATCTCTTATGCCCCGATCCACATTCTGAGAACGACCACTCTCAAGATTCTTGGCGCCAAGGTCGCTTCAACAGCGACCGTGTACCACGGTTTCGAGGTCCGCTGCGCACGCCGCTTGACCGTGGGTGAGCGCACATCGATCGGAGACCGCGCAACGCTCGACGCCCGCGGAGGGCTAACGATTGGCGCGGACGTCAACCTGTCCACGGAGGTTCAGATTTGGACCGCGCAGCATGACTGGCGAGCGCCAGACTTTGCGTATGTGGCTACGCCCGTGCAAATAGGAGACCAAGTGTGGATAGGTCCGAGAGCAATCATTCTCCCGGGGAGCAACATTGGCGACGGCGCTGTCGTTGCTGCAGGAGCCGTCGTCAAAGGCGATATCCCACCGTACACTCTGGTCGGTGGAGTGCCAGCTTCCAAGATTGCGGATCGCCCCCGCGACCTGACCTACAAATTGGCGCCGAAACGAGCGAAGACACTATGGTGGTGATCAGGGTTTGACATGTCCCACACTCTGACAATATACGATCCGAACCACTTAAACCCGTATGGGATAGAGCTTGCAGCCACACTCGTCGACGCGGCTGCAGAGAACGTCTCCTTAGTGCTACCCGCCGACCGCACGACCGTCCCGGTGCAACGTGTCAGCTACGTGAGAGTCCTCGCGGGTAGCCGGGATGGTCTAGTCACCAAGCTAGTGCGGCGCTTACTCGCGCCATTCAGAGCTTGGCGGTCATCCGGCCGACGGCCGCTCGTTATTGTATGGACACGCGATGTCTTCGATGCATTTGTCTTCTACATACGTGCCGCGTTTGGGTATCCAACATTCTTCATCTACCACAATCCTCCGAATATCCGACGACGGCCTGGCTTCGGCGGCGCGGGCGAGCGAATGTTGGCACGCCGAGCAATCGTATGCGTCCATTCCGAGGAACTCGCGCTCAAGCTCTCACATACTCCACGACGGGTGATCGTCACACCGCACCCGTCGTACTATGTCACAACGGGTGCGGGTCGCCAGACTACCCAATCTACTCCCGCAAACTCACATCCACAGAGTCCGATCGCAGGTACGTCACTTAACCAAGCATTGTCACGCCCACGGGTCGCGATCCTCGGCTCCCTTCGTCCCGACAAGGGCATAGCGAATCTCCCGTCGGTCAGCGCAAGCTCAAACGGGGGCTGGGACTGCATCGTCTTGGGCCCCGATCGAATACCGGAACTGTGCGCCGAAGAATTACAAAGGGCCGACGTGACGATTGTTCAGCCATTTTCTGCGCCTCCTACTGATCATGAACTCCAGGACGCACTCTCCTCATGCGCGGTCATGCTCGCGCCATACACCTCCGTCACTGAGAGTGGAAGCGTTATATTGGCTCATACCCTTGGAGTTCCTACACTTGCGCTTCGCTCATCTGCGCTCGAGCGCACAATCCGTAGCAGCGCGCTCGCCGACGACCCGTCCCATCTCGGCATACTGTTAGGCCGGTTCCTTCAGCACCCATGGTCCACCTACTATTTCACTCCGAGTGATCGTCAGTCGCTCGCGGTCCACGCCTGGAGACGCGCTCTTGCCACGGGACGATAACCCCCTACTTTCAATAATCATCGCGACATACAATGCCGCAAGTTTCCTCCCGCGAACGATCGAGTCCGTTCGTGAGCAGTCGGCGGGCCTAGCTGACGTCGAAGTCATTCTCATCGATGGCGAATCGAATGATAACACAGTGAAGATCGCCAAGGATTCTGGAATGTTCACGAACGTCATTTCCGAGCCCGATGCAGGAATCTACGACGCCATGAACAAGGGAGCGGAAGTCGCCCGAGGCGAATGGCTTCATTTCCTCAACGCAGGCGACGCCTTCACAGATGCAGAGTCTTTGGCTGCGATTACTAATCGTCTTCGCCTGAACCGCCATAACTGGGCGATCTGCCGTGCGGTCAATCTCGGCGGTGGGAATGCTCCAGTCAGAAGAATTCCTTCCGTTCCCCATACGTGGTGGAGACACGCTCTCGGGCTGCAACCTCATTGCCACCAAGCGACCTTCTTCAGAAGGAAGACATTCCACGAACTCGGCGGCCATTCGTTGAAATATGGGACAGCTGGGGACTTCGACCTAATCCTCCGTATTGGACTGACGTCAGAACCGCTCCCGATTGATCGAGTATGCATCAATTATCTTGGCGGCGGCCTCTCCGACGGAGCGTGGCATGCGAGCGGTGAGGGACAACACCGCAGCCGGGTGGATCGCATGCAACTCGGCCACGTTGGTTCAAGTTTCGATACGCTGTGGGTACACCTAAGCCAACTGATGTTACGCGCGCGAATTCAACTAGGCCGGATGCGCCGACGCTAGATGGACCAGAGTCACCTGGTGCGAAGAGGTCATATAAGTAAGCGGTCATACAGGAGGGATATGCATTCAACCTACGGTGACACAGACCTGCCTATTGTCGGACCGCCAGCCACAAAGCTCCTAGCGCTCAAGGCGACAAGGCGCTGACCAAATGATCAAGACACAGTGTGACGGAAAATTGTGATTGAGGGAGTGCAGGTGTCTGTACGAAAGACGAGACTTCTTGAAGACCTCCGACGCTATGTGCCCGGCGCACGCAGACTTTCAGTTCGGATTGTGCTCTCTACCGCGTTTCGGCAGCCGGGCTTTCTCGCCTGCTACCTGTTCCGGGTTGCTGACGAGGCTCACTCCCGTGGACACGGAAAGAGGGGACAGGTTGCCTACCTTGTCAACCTTGCTGTGACGGGGGCGGATCTATTGCCCGGCTGCAAGATCGGCGGTGGTCTTCTTATTCGACATGCCAACGGCATCGTAATAGGCTCAGGAGCTGTCATTGGGAAGAACTGCACCATACTTCAACAGGTCACGATCGGCGCTTCTGATGCAAGTTTCTACGGAAAGCAAGCCTATCCATTGATCGGCAACAGCGTCACCCTCGGCACTGGTGCAAAGGTTCTCGGAAATGTGTCCGTAGGTGACAATGCGACGATCGGTGCGAACGCCGTCGTAACGCACAATGTGCTCCCACATGATACTGTGGCCGGCGTACCAGCACGTTCAATCGGACGAAGGTAGCCATGCTAGCTCCAGGCGTCACACGTGAGTGGAGCCGGAGCAGCGACTGGCCCGCCGCACCGACCATTACCGCCAGACGGTCCGGGCGTATCTGTCCGGACAGCGTACCCCGGGTGCGTGAGCGCACTACCACAGGCGCGTTCGACGCGTACGTCGCGTACGCGACCGCGCGGCTCGTTGGGGACCCGCGCCTACGGGTCATCACGCTGCAGGACGAGCTGCACCCGCTCGTCTACGCCGGGTCGTATCAGACACTGACTCGAGCGTGTCTCCCACATTGACGGCGGGGGGCGCGGGAAGATTTGCGGTGGCCAATATCCGTTTCGAGCGGATGTTGTGGCGGTCGGACGATGCAGACGATCCGGTTGTGTTGTGGTCGCATGTCGTCGATGGGATGGGAGCGTCGGAAGGTCGATGAGTTCATCGATCGGCGTCTGGTGTGGGCAGACGCTGCGAGAGCTACGACAGGCGGCAGGGGTCACGCTTCAGCGAGCAGCCACGGTCCTCGACGTAGCATCCAGAAGCTCTCCTACCTTGAGCGCGGGCTAACACGGAACCGCCAGTTCATGACGACCTACCGCAACTGGCTCACCACCCGCGAACACCGGCTCCCTCACGCCGCCTGGGGGATATAGAAGTACCCTCCTTCGCGAAGCGCTTACAAGCTCTCATATGAACGAATCCGCATCGCGGGCACGCCACCGTACAAGCCGTGAGGCTCACAGTCGCGTGCGACGACGGCGCCTGCCGCTATCACACATCCATCACCGATCGAGACGCCAGGAAGAATGATGGCACGAGCACCAATCCAAACGCCGTCGCCGACAACGATGGGGGCCGACGTAGCAGCGGCCGCGCGACGAGTTGCGTCACCCACCACATGGGTAGCTGTCACGAACATCACCTGATAACCGATGTCGCAGCGCTCCCCGATAACCGTCGGTGCCGCGAGGTCAAAGAAGCAACCGTAATTGAGAAAGGTCCGAGCTCCGACGGTGAGGCCCGATCGCGCTCCCAGAAAGCCGTCTGGGTTGACCAAGGCGCTTGGATCCACCCTGTGCCCCATCAAGCGCCACGCGCGCGAGCGAAGCGCTCGCGGAAAGAGGCGACTGTTGACCAGGATTCCCACCATATCGCGACTCAGATGTTGGACGTTGTCTCGCAGTACAGGCAGAACGTGCATATGGCGATGCTAGATCAGTAATCCGCGTTCAGCTTCACACGTGGTTGAGAGTTCACCGAAAACTGAACCTTCGTCGCAGTCGCGTGCTGGTTGATTGCACTCTCATCGAAGGAAGCCGACATGTGGTTCGGAGCAGGAACAGACTCGTCGATTCCGTTCCGTGTCAATGACATGGGAAGCAACATCGCCAGCGCAAGAATTGTCTCCCACAAGTTCGTGCCGATCGGCGAGAAGGCAAGGTCCCACAAAACGACCACGATGAGAAAGAAGGTGATTATGGGTGTTGCTCGATCAGAGAGAGCTCGCACCAATGCGCGAATCGTGATCCAGGCGAGCAGCAGCGCAAGGGCAAGGCCAATGAGACCGTAGTTCACCCACAGATCAGCGACGATCGAATGAAGTTTCACGCCTGCACCAAATAGGTAGTCGTTAACGTACTGCCCATCGATGTTCACGCCACGACCGACAAGTGCAGTCTCGCCAACCGCGATATCACTCGGGAGCGGCAACACTCCCGGTCCTATCCCGATTGGCCTCGCCGCGAAGAGCGCAAAGGACGCGGTCGACTCGACACGCCCACCAGCGATAACCGAACCGGCAGCCTCGATCTGCTGTTCGGTGACAATCCGGTTGCGCTCACCCAACCAGCCTGCAAGTGCGGCTTGAGTGCCCGCCCAGTATGCGAGGACACCAACCGCGGCGAACCCAACGAGCTTCCAGCCGGACCGCAAGTTTGACCGCGCATTCCACACCCACCCGATGACCGCGACGATTGCAAAAGCCACGAAGCTTCGGAACCCGCAGAGGATCGACACGTACGCCACCGCAAGCAAGACGAGTACGGACCAGAATGGCCGCCCCCGCGACGCGATCACGAGTCCCAACAACGTAATCGGAACCGCAAGCCCAAACTTCCATGCGTTGTCGTTTGTATGGTCGAGCGTCAGAATCACCTGACAGATCATGCCGATTGCGTAAAGCGCAAGTGTCAATCGCGTCCCAATCCGATCGCGCGCCCACAGCAGTACAACGAGATGCACGAAAGAGACGAAGAGCGTCAGTATCGCGAGCCAACCGTAGCCCCATTGGATTTCACGCCCACCCGGCGTGATCCAAAGGAGCGGTGCAGTGACCAATACAGCCAAGTAGGTGATGCCAAGCATCCACCCGTACTTGTACCGACCGAGGCGCGAAACTGCTACCACAAGCAGGGGTGCCGAGAGAATCACTCCAGGCGAGAGAACGCTACGGAGCACAGGCGAAAGTTCTCGCAAGGGGAGCAGCATCACGACAATGCCGAGCAACCACCGCTCGGCCGGGATCGCGAGCGCCAACCTTGGTCGCTCCGCCACTGTCTGCACCCGTCTATCGTAGTAACTTTCCACTGGAACTTCGCTGGATACACGATGTAGCACAACCTGTCGCGCCGGGCGTATCAGATTAGCCTCGATCTTCCATCGGCGGCGTGATGGGTCGTGTTCGACGTTCTTGTCGGGCTCGTGCTGCTGATTTTTGCAGAAGGGTGCGACGTTGGCCGCGTTGCGCTGCGGTGGCGGGTCTCCGAGTCCTGGTCGTGGCGGTCAGCCGGGGGCGACGGTTCAGCGGCTGGGCGCGGGCAGGGTCCCGGCAGTGTTGATTGCGGTCAGCGCGATGGTGGCCCATGGTGATCGCTTGGAGAGGCGCAGGAGGGTCCGCCGTCCATGCCGGGCGATGGTCGCCGGGATGGTGAATAGCCGGTGCCGGAGGCGTTTCGGCTCCCACCGCCGGGCCTCGTGCTGCGGGCGGGTGAGCCACACCCGCCCAGGCTGTCAGATCGCCGGCGAGGACGACAATGCGATTCAGGTGGACGATGCACGTCTGCCGTCTGCCCGTCGCGAACTCCCACGTAGTGTCTGATCGCATCCGGGAATCCCTTCAGCCTGTCGCACACTACGATGCACAGGTGCTCAACGCCGCGATTCTTGATCTCCTGAGCACCCCGAGCCAGAACTCAGCATCTTCTCCGCCTTCGCTGGCCCAGATGCCGAGGATCTCCTATTCCCCAGCGGTGGTGACGCCGATTGCGACGTAAAACGACTTGTTGCGCACCTGCACGTTGCGAAACTTCACCAAGATGATCTCTCCCATCACAAGATCGATCATCTTCGA
Source organism: Microbacterium terrisoli (assembly GCF_030866805.1). NCBI lineage: Bacteria > Bacillati > Actinomycetota > Actinomycetes > Micrococcales > Microbacteriaceae > Microbacterium > Microbacterium terrisoli. The sequence continues at coordinate 664,194 of NZ_CP133019.1, read as the reverse complement.
TGGTCTGACTCGTTGCGGTTCCTTTCGGTCAGACCAGTCCCAGATCCCCCTTTCCTAACAGTCCCGAGCGTCATCGAGACTACCAACTCAGCCCCGAAGGACTACACATCGGGCATACATGATGCACGGGATGAGTGTGGTGATCGCCACGGCCGCCGCCGTCGATGCAACCGGACCCACCGCTCCAAGAAGAGGAGTAGTCAGTACCCCGAGAGGAATGGATGTGGCCGCCAAGGCCACCATGCATACAGCTTGAAACCAGAGACCCCTCGTTGACGTCAAGAGCATCGCTGATGGCTGATGCAGGCTCATCACAAGCAGAAGTATCGCGAAGCTGATCGCGAGCGGAAATCCAACGATCACGCGACCTCCACTGACGAGCAGCGATACAGGTGCGAGAAGGAGAGCTAATGCCACCCCGCCCAGAATACCGAACAGAGCCATTAATAGAAGACTTACTCCCCAATTGCGACCTTGTTGGCCCCGCCCGCGTGCGAATTGCGGCCATAACGCCAAAGCACCAGTCGTCACGATCGACAGAGCTGGGACGTAAAACTGTGCTGCAACGGCGTATTCCGAGAGTTCAGCCGAAGAACCAACATGCGCGAGGATCAAACGATGCGATTGAAGGGCAAGCGGCGCGCCAATCATGACGATCAGCATTGGAACGGCTGGCTTCCAAAGACTCTCAGTCAGGGTTTGACGAGTTGGGGGCCCTGCAAAAAGTTGACGCCACGTCCAGCCAAGCCGCTTGCGGGCAACGAACGTCGCGATGATGCCTGCCACGAGGATGCCCGCGGGGGTCGCGATGGCCATCAGCAGTGCCGGTCCCGCGACGAGCGCAATAGCGGAAGTGAACCCGACTGACACAATTGAGGTAATTGCCGAGATCAGCGTAGAAAGGTGCGTCCTATTGTCGGCAACAAGTAACCGCTGGCCAAGCCCAAACGGGATTCCAGCTCCAACACAGCAGAATACCCCGAACGCGGCAAGATTTGCGTCGCCAGCGAATTCCTGTGGGATGCCGAGCAAGGAAGGCCATAGAGAGAATGCGGATAGGATGCCAGCAACGACCACAACCACAATACCGACAACAATAAGGGCACGAAGAGCGCGTCTAGTGACGTCGAGAGCTATCTCCTCGCGCTCTGCATCTTCCGCGCGACGTGAAACACTATTCACGACCGCCGCACCGAGACCGAGATCCGAGAACGGGATGAGCATGAACAGTGTGCCGAGCAAGGATATAAACCCAAAGGTCACGGCACCGGCGTACGCGATCGCTATGTAAGTAGTAGCGATAGCTGCCACGGCTGTCAGTGGCGCCGTGGCAATCCGCGCACCGATTGCGAGCAGAACATCTCTAATTGAAAAGGGCAGCAACGCGACAATCTCTCAGTTGCTCGCTAGCTCATACGTCTTCAGAATTCGATCCGCTATCCGGTCATTGGATAGAAACTCATCCCTCATGGCCCTCGCCCCAAACTCAGCTCGTTGGTAGCGAGACTCGTCGGTCATTAGCTCCTCCACCGCGTCCGCAATCGCGTCAGGGGAGCGATCTGCGACAATTATGCCTGCTCCATATTTGCAAATTGTTTCTGACAGGGCCGCCGATTCGGTCACGACCACCGGCAACCCGATCTGGATGGCAGAGACTAGAACGTTGCCCCATGGTTCCTCCCATGACGGGAGGACGAATACACCGCTGCGCGCCAGTCGGATGGGGACCTGCGCAGCCGGGATTGCACCTTCATAGCTGAGGCTGCTTAAGCGATGGATCAACGGCTCGACCGTCTTAAGGTCGCCTTGATCCGGTCCCACGATCCGAAAGTCCACATCGCTACCGCGCGCCCGAAGGATCTCGGCTGCTCGAGCGAAGTCGAGCACCCGCTTCCGAGGCTCGAGACGCGCAAGAAAGATCGCCTCTCTCGCACGATTCTTCGCTGGGTCCGATGCGGCTCGCAATACTGGGTTCCCGATCTCAACGATTGGCGGTGTGTGCGGTCCACACCATTCGCTCAACCGCGCAGACTCAACCTTTGTTAGGGCGATCACTGCTGCGGCCCTGCGGAAGAGCGGTTTCGTGACGAAGTCGAGTGCCCGTTGTCGGAAGCCTCTGCGCGCCGTCAGCATGCCATGTGGCTGCAGAACCAGCGGCGTCCGCGTAATGAGGCTCGCCATAGATGCCCAAAGCGGCACGAACTCCCGTGCGTATGACACATGTACGATGTCCGCGACTCTGACTTCGGCCCAGATGGTCCGCACGAGTTTCCAGGACGCGAGGCTAGCCAGCCCAATCCTCGGAAACCACACTCGCGCAACAGCCATCACCGGACGCAATCCGGTGGCGCATTCATCAGTCGGCGCATCGCCCTTCAACGCTCCGGAGACAAGGGCGACCTCGTGCCCGGCCTCGACAACAAGCCTGGATTGATTGAGTGCCGTATCGGCAGGGCCGCCATACACCCCCGACGCACTGCGTAGCGCGACGATCCGAGCTACCTTCATGCGTTCGGGCCTGAACGCCTGTGGGCGCGGGCGTCCGCGCCATTATTGCCGTCAGTGAAGCGCAACCCGATAGGCTCGCAGAGCGGTCCAGCCACGATCGTATTCGCTGCGATGGTTCCCGACAGCACCGTCATTGGGTGAGCCAATGCAGAACGCCCCACCGTCGCGCCGCCAAGAACCATGCAACGCGAAGTGATCCATGCACCGTTGTCAATGTGAATCGGACGTGTAATTAGCGCCATATCGCGACGATGTGCGTGACTTCCGGTCGTCAGAAACGTTTCCTGAGATATCACAACGTCATGACCGACATAGACATGTTCCTGGTTATGGAACCACACGCCCTCGCCGATCCACGAATTATCACCAATGTGCAGCTTCCACGGAAACTTGACACGCGTGCGTGGGCGAAAAACTACGCCGCGTCCGATATCTGCTCCAAAGGCTCGCAGCACAGCGACCCGAAGCGATGAACTAACTTGCCAGGGGTTAGTGAGAAATAGCAACTCACACACGGACCACAAGTACACGATCCACCCGGGACGATCCCACGCAACCCGCGCACCCGGCGCCTTCGAGAGATCGATGACGGGTACAGCTCTCACAGCATCCACGATCGTGCGTCTCCTTCGCGATACCCTCATCTAGTGCCTCGTCAGTCTCCCCAAGCCCTTGTCCTAGGCATCAACTACCCGCCTGAGCACACTGGAATCTCACCTTATACGGGTGGCATGGCACGTGGTATCGCCGGTCACGGCTACGAGGTCCGAGTACTGACTGCGCATCCCCATTATCCCGAGTGGAAGCTGCGTAGCGGCTATGGGCAGTGGACACGTCATGACTCGGAGGATGGCGTGTCCATCACGAGACTGCGTCACTACATACCCGCGCGGCCATCCGCAACCCGGCGGGCGATCTCAGAGATTTCGTTCGGACTGCGGCAGGCGTTCCATCGCTGGGGTCGGCCAGACGTGATTATCGCGGTGTCGCCTGCGTTGCTATCAACTGCCATCGCACGGTTCCGCGCCGCGATCACGCACCGCCGCGTCCCATTCATCGTTTGGGTGCAGGATCTGTACAGTCTCGGACTCAGTGAGACCGGACAGGCGTCAGGCTTAACTGTTCGCGCGATGCTGCGGTTCGAGGGATGGGTTCTCCGCCACGCCACTCGAGTCATCGTCATCCACGAACGTTTTGCGTCTCGCGTCGAACATGACTTCAAGATTCCGAAGGAGCGCATCACGGTGGTCCGAAATTGGAGCCATGTGCCGGCACCGCGAGAGATCGACCGCGACACTGTCCGTCACGAACTCGGCTGGTCCGGTCACGAGTGGATAGTCCTTCATGCCGGCAACATGGGCGTCAAACAGGGGCTCGCAAACGTTATCGATGCGGCCCGACTTGCCCAGCTGGACGGTGTCCCGATTCATTTTGTCCTGCTCGGAGAAGGCTCTGAGCGGATGCACCTCGAGAACCTGGCAGACGGCGTGAGTACCGTTACGTTCATGGATCCTCTGGAGGCTGATCAGTTCAGCAAAGCATTGCAGACAGCCGACGTACTGCTGGTGAACGAGAAGCAGGGCGTTGCAGAGATGGCCGTTCCGAGCAAACTCACGTCCTACTTCGCTGCCGGGCGTCCGGTGCTGGCCGCGACTGATCCGGCGGGCATCACTGCCGAAGAGATCCTGCGCGCCCGAGCGGGGATAGTAGTCCCCGCCGGGAATCCTCGTTCGCTGCTTGAGGCCGTGCTGAAGCTGACTTCCAACCCGGATGCCGCCGAAGCACTTGGCCGGAACGGTCGAGCGTTCCGCGATAGTGTGCTTACTGAAAGCGTTGCGATCGACGCATTCGTCGAGTTACTTTCGGACGTCATCGACGGCGATGATAACCACCCTGCCCCGAGGCCTTAGGCCACAAACGCCGCCCGCGATGATACGGAGTTCTCATGAAGAAACGCGCCCTGATTACTGGGGTCACCGGCCAAGACGGCTCATACCTCGCCGAGTTGCTGCTCGCCAAGGGATACGAAGTCCATGGCCTCATCCGCCGCGCTTCGACGTTTAACACAGCGCGCATCGACCACCTCTACGTCGATCCGCACGATCCTGACGCGAAACTGTTCCTGCACTATGGCGACCTGAGTGACGGGGCCCGACTCGTCACTCTGCTCGCGAGCATCAACCCTGACGAGGTCTACAACCTCGCCGCCCAGTCACATGTCCGGGTCTCGTTCGATGAGCCTGAACACACCGCCGACACGACAGGGACCGGAACGGTCCGACTCCTCGAGGCGGTGCGACTGTCCGGTATCGAGACCCGCTTCTACCAGGCCTCGTCGTCCGAGCTGTATGGAGCCACTCCGCCCCCGCAGAATGAAGAGACGCGCTTTTATCCACGCTCGCCATACGCAGCCGCGAAGCTGTACAGCTACTGGATTACGAAGAACTACCGCGAGGCATATGACATGTTCGCGGTCAACGGCATCCTCTTCAACCATGAGTCACCTCGCCGTGGCGAAACTTTCGTGACCCGCAAGATCACACGCGCAGTTGCGGCGATCAAAGCAGGCAGGCAGGAGTTCGTGTATATGGGCAACCTGGACGCCGTTCGCGACTGGGGTTACGCGGCCGAATACGTCGAGGGAATGTGGCGAATGTTGCAAGCCGACGTCCCTGACGACTATGTGCTCGCGACCGGAACGGGAATCACTGTGCGCGAGTTCATCGAGATTTCTTTTGGGCATGCAGGCCTGAACTGGGAAGATCACGTCCGATTCGATGAGAGGTACCTGCGCCCCACCGAGGTCGACGCCCTCATTGGCGACCCAAGCAAGGCGCGCGAGAAGCTGGGATGGACACCCACGATCGACGGTCGTCAACTCGCGAAGATCATGGTCGACGCTGACATCACGGCGCTTGAACACGCGGGGGATCCGTGGATCGATACAGTCCATCTCGACTCGTGGGGCACGAAGTGACCGCCGACGACGGGGTCGAGTACACGCCCACAGAGCTCGACCGCGACGCGACGTTCTACGTCGCCGGCCACCGCGGCCTCGTCGGCTCGGCGATCGTGCGCAAGCTCGAGTCGTCCGGGTTCTCACGCCTCGTCGGAAAGACCTCCGCTGAACTCGATCTCAAAGATCGCGACGCCGTCTTCGCGTACATGGCCGACATCAAGCCGAAGTATCTCGTACTCGCAGCGGCGAAAGTCGGCGGCATTCTGGCAAACAGCACCTATCCGGTAGATTTTCTCAGCGAGAATCTGCGCATTCAGACGAACGTTCTCGACGCCGCACTGGCAAACGACGTGGAGCGGGTGGCGTTCCTGGGTTCGTCGTGTATCTACCCGAAGTTCGCCGAACAGCCCATCCGCGAGGAGTCGCTGCTCACCGGCCACCTCGAGCCAACGAACGACGCCTACGCGATCGCCAAGATCGCGGGGATTCTGAACGTACAGGCAGTCCGTCGACAGTACGGCCTGCCGTGGATCTCAGCGATGCCGACCAACCTGTACGGTCCGAACGACAACTTCTCACCCAAGGGGTCGCACGTGCTCCCCGCACTCATTCGACGCTACGACGATGCCGCCCGATCGAAGACCGCATCGGTCACCAACTGGGGCACTGGTACGCCACGTCGTGAGTTCCTCCACTCCGACGACATGGCCGACGCTGTACTGCACCTGATGGAGCATTACGACGGGCCTGAGCAGGTAAACGTCGGCACGGGCCGCGACGCAACGATCCGAGAGATAGCCGAGACGATCGCGCACGTCGTCGGCTACGAGGGCGAAACCGCGTGGGATGCGACCAAGCCCGATGGCACCCCGCAGAAGCTGCTGGATGTATCGAAGCTTGCCGATGCAGGCTGGACGTCGAAAATCAGCCTGCACGAAGGACTCGAGCGAACAGTCGCCTGGTACCGCGATCACGTCAACACGATCCGCGAATAGCGCAGTGAGGCCCGGGTTCACATCGTCAGCGAACCCGGGCCTCACTGAATTCGGGGGCTACAAAATGCGGCAGAGGCCACGCATGCCGCAAGAAATCAAGGCAGCTGGCTGCTCTTGTGGTCGTGACGCGACTTGTGCATCGGAATGCCGATGGCCGTGGAGACGAGCAGCAGGCCGAGCACGAACACCAGCGACTGCCACCCGTCGATGAAGGGAGCGTAGCCGAAGCAGGCGAACCCAGCCACGAAGAGCAGGAAGCAGAGGATGAACATGCTCTCAGGCTACCGCCTCTGACAGGGCGCCGCGACCCGCGGGATGCGACATGTGCGCAGTGATCAGGATCGGCAGATGATCGCTGCGTCCCTGCGGCAGGGTGCGGATGCGGTCGATCTCGAATCCGGCCGACGTCGCGAAGTCGTAATGCCCGCGGAAGTAGCGGTAGCGCGTGTACGTGCGACGGTCGCTCAGCGTCAGCTCGTACCCCTGCTCACGCACCTTCTGGCTGAGGTTCTCTTTGAACACCGGGTAGTTGTAGTCCCCCACCATAAGCGCCGGCAGTCCGGGACCAATCGCCGCGATCTCGGTGAGCGCCGCGTGGATCTGAGTGCGGCGCAGTGAGTTCAGCGCTGTGAGCGGGGCCGCGTGGAACGACGCGACGACCAGGTCGCGTCCCTGGTCGATGTCGTGCAGTCGGACCCCCAGCATCCTCTCCTCTGCCGGCTTGAGAACACGGTCGTGCAGCGACTTCTTCACACCGAGCGAGCGGACCTCGAGCGGCCGGTACATGCTCATCCGGAAATAGACGGCAAGTCCCAGCCTGTTGCGATGGGTCACGTCGGCCAGGCGCAGGCCCCCGATCTGGGCGGGGATGTCGGCGGTGTCGCACTCCTGCAGACACAGCAGGTCCGCGCCGTACGTGTCAACGAGCGTGTCGAGCTCACTGGCGGCCCGGTGCTTGCGCAGGTTGTACGAGATGAGCTTCATCGTGCCCTCAGCATAAGGTTGTAACCTCGGTGCGGGGTGTGACAGGCTCGCCCCCCGACTGCTCCCCACAGCCTCGGGATGCCCAAAGCACCCGCTTCTTCAGAGACACCCCCTGCATGTTCGAGATCCTCACCGTCTGCACCGGCAACATCTGCCGATCCCCGCTTGCGGAACTGCTGCTGACCGATGCCCTGGCAGATCTGGGCGCACACGCGTCCAGTGCCGGCACGGCCCCGCTGGCCGATATGCCGATGCCCGACGAGATGCAGGCCATCGCCGTGCGTTTGGGCGTCGGCGCGGATGCCGCCGCTGCGCACCGCTCGCACGTGCTGACCGCCGACGACCTGGTCACCCCGGATCTGATCCTGGGCATGTCGCGCAACCACCGCCGCAAGATCGCCCGCCTCGCGCCGATCCGCGTGAGCGAGGCGTTCACGCTGCGCGAATTCGCCCGCCTCGCGTCCGAGCTGACCCACGGGCAGATCCGCGACGCGGCTGCCGCCGCGGGCACGGATGCCGGAGCCCGCGTACGCGCAGTCTCTGCGCTGGTCGCCTCTCGCCGCGGGCTGAGCCCGACGCCGCACGAGCTGTCGGACGATGACGTCGTCGACCCCTACCGCCGGTCAGCCGAGACGTACGAGCTCGCGACCCAGCAGCTGACCTCGGCGCTCGAGGTGGTCGTGCGGGTGCTGCGCATCGCTCTGACACCGGCACACGAGGGCGACCCGGCCGAGGCAGAAGAGCTCATCGGCGGGACGGTCGTACAGGCGCCCGCCGCCGAAGCCACTCCCGAGGTTCCGACAAGCCACCGCACGCGCAGGCGTCGCTCGTCCTCGCACTCTCATCCGCACGGCGACGCCGGCCGCCGGCGTCGCCGGCGGTGGGTGCCCTGGATCATCGGGGCCGTGGGCGGCGTCGTGCTGCTCGTCGCCGTCGCCGCGGTCATGGGCGTGCTCTTTCTCAAGCAAGCGCAGAGCGCACAGGCAGATCTGATGGCGGCGAAAGCCAAGATCGGGCAGGTCACGACCCTGATGAAAGCCGACGACTCGGCCGGGCTGCAGCAGGTCGCCGCCGACGTGCAGACGCTGACCAAGCGCGCGTTGAAGACGACGAGCGGACCGCTGTGGAACATCGCCGCGGCCGTCCCGTTCGTGGGCGTGAACATCAGCGCCGTGCAGAAGACGACTGAGGCCGCTGACATCCTGGTCGACGGCGCATTACCGCCGGCGGTCAGACTGATGTCGACTATGCAGGCCAAGCAGCTCAAGCTCAAGGGCGGCGGCATCAGTCTGAAGCCCTTCGAACAGGCCCAGAAGGACCTGCCCGGCATCAACGCTGCGTTCGCTCAGGCGCAGTCCACCGTCGGCGGCATCGACCGCGACAGCCTGCTACCGCCGGTGCGCGACGCCATCGGCGGCCTGCTCGACATCATCGACGAGGCCACGCCGACGCTGAAGACCGTGCAGCGCATTCTGCCGACACTGCTGCCGATGGCAGGCTCTGACGGACCACGCAACTACCTGCTGATTTTCCAGAACAACGCCGAGATGCGCGCCACGGGCGGCAACCCATCGGCATCGGCACAGATCCGCGTAGACCACGGACGCATCACATTGGGTGCACAAGCGAGCACGGCCACATTCAGCAATGCCGGGACAGTGCGCCACGAATACGTCGATCTCCCGCAGAAGATGCGTCAGATATACCAAGCAGACACCACGTGGTATCCGCAGAACTACACACGAACACCCGATTTTCCTACGACCGCGAAGCTCTTCGACGGATTGTGGCGGGCCACGACGCACCAGAAGCTCGACGGAGTGATCTCGGTAGACCCGGTGGTGCTCTCGCACGTGCTGCACGTGACCGGTCCTGTCACCGTGGCCGGTGACAGGCTCACGGCGAAGAACGTCGTGAAGAAGGTGCTCAGCGATGCGTACGAACGGTTCCCGAAAGGCACCGACTCAGACGCGTACTTCGCCGAGGTCGCCTCCGCCGTGTTCGCAAAGGTCACCTCAGGCGACTGGGATCCCGCGGCGATGCTCACACAGCTGCAGGAGTCCGCTCAGGAGCAGCGCCTGTACGCGTGGTTCCCGGCCAAGAGCGAGCAGGCGCTCGCGGCGGAAGCGGGAATCGACGGTGCGCTGACCACCACCAACGCGCAACACACCCAGGTCGGCATCTTCTTGAACGACTACACCGTCGGCAAGCTGCAGTACTGGCTGACCAGCAAGGTCAACGTCACGTGCGACGCCGACAAACGCACCGTGACCACCTCGATCGACATTTCTAATCGCATTCCGAGCGCCGACTTCTCGAATTACACGCTCGGCTGGCGCGATGGCCGCTACGGCCAGCCGCGGACGACCATGCTCATGGACGTGCTGTTCTTCGCGCCGCCCGGCGCCTCGATCAGCAAGGCTCAGACTACTGGAGATCAGATTCCGTCACTTGCGCGTTCTGGCATCGAGAAGGGACACGCCGCGAAGAGCGTGACGGTGATCGTGCCGAAGGGGCAGACGCGCACCGTGTCGTTCACGAGCACGCTCGCCAAGGGCGCCGTCTCGCCGATCTCGGTGCGGCACACCCCCACCGTGACCGACACGCCCGTGACCATCGCGCACTCGTGCGACGGATTCTGAGGCCCGATCCACGTCTGTTTCTCACAGGGTGCGAGGCACTCGGTGTGGCAGGATTGGGCTGGACATCTGGGAAACACGTGGCCGGGGGGCCAACCGCGAAAGGCTTGTATGGAGCTCAGCGATTACATTCATATCCTGCGCAAGCACTGGATAGCGATCGCGCTCATCACGCTGCTCGGCATCGGTGTGGCTGCGGGATATTCGCTGACCCGTACACCGCAGTACGAGGCATCCAGCACGGTCGTCGTCTCGACGCAGACCGGTGATTCGATCGCGGATCTGCAACAGGGCAACTCGTTCACGCTCGCCCGCGTGAACACCTACACGAACCTCGTGACGACACCGTCGGTGATGGTTCCCGTGATCGACAAGCTCAAGCTCAACACGACGGTCACGAAGCTGACCGACCGCGTGTCGGCCACGAGCCCCCTGAACACCACGCTGATCACGATCACCGCCACCGACCCGAGCCCCATGCAGGCGGCGAACATCGCGAACGCGCTGGCGGCGAGCCTGACGGCCACCGTCGAGAAGATCGAGTCGCCGTCCGGTGCGAAGGAGAGCCCGGTGCGGCTCACCACCGTCGCAGAGGCCCAGGCACCCAGTGCCCCGTCGAGCCCCAAGGTGCTGCTGAACCTCGCGCTGGGTCTGCTGATCGGCTTGGCCCTGGGCATCGGTTTCGCCGTGATGCGCTCGGTGCTCGACACGCGTGTGCGCACCCCGCGCGACGTGGCGCAGGTCACCGACGCTCCGCTGATCGGTGCGATCGCCGACGACCCCAAGGCGCCCGAACGGCCGCTGATCGTGCACGCCGACCCACTCAGCCCCCGGGCCGAGTCGTTCCGCACGCTGCGCACGAACCTGCAGTTTCTCGACATGGGGGGCCGCGCGAGCTTCGTCATCACCTCGAGCATGCCGTCAGAGGGCAAGTCGACCACGGCGATCAACCTGGCGATCGCGCTGGCCGACGCGGGCAAGAAGGTCGCGCTGCTCGACACCGATCTGCGCAAGCCGAAGGTCGCCGAGTACCTGGGCATCGAGGGCGGCGTGGGTCTGACCGACGTGCTCATCGGGCACGTGCGCGTGGGCGATGTGATGCTGCCGTGGGGTGGGCGTAGCCTCTATGTCATGCCCGCCGGCAAGGTGCCGCCGAACCCCAGCGAGCTGCTGGGGTCGCAGCAGATGCACACGTTGCTGGCCGCGCTCGAGCGCGACTTCGACGTCGTGCTGTGCGACGCGCCGCCGCTGCTGCCGGTGACCGACGGCGCGATTCTGGCCAAGGCGACCAGCGGGGCGATCGTGATCGCCGCCGCCGGTACGACCACCCGCAACCAGCTGTCCAACGCCATCGACGCGCTCGACACGGTGGACGCGAAGACCGCCGGCGTCGTGCTGACCAAGGTGCCCACGCGCGGGCCGGATGCCTATTACACCTACGGCTACGGCTACATGCAAGACGAGACTGCCCACGCGCAGGCGGTGCGGCCCGCGCATCGGCGGCACAGTCCGACATCGGCGCTGCCGCCGCAGACACCGCTCGCGAAGGCGGCGGAGCAGCCACGATGGCAGCCGGCGCAGCCGGGGCCAGCGGCACCAGGCACGGTGGCACCGGTGGCACCGGGAACAATGGCGCCGCGACCTGCCGCTCCCGCGCAGGGCGTCGCGCCGGCGGCCGCGCCTGCACGGTCGACGTCGTCGTCTGAGCTCGAAGAGCTTCTCGGCATCTTCGATGCCGAGAAGCCGCTGCCCCTGCGCGCCGATCACCGCGTCGCCGCCACCCCGCCCACCCGTTCGCAGTACTCCCCGCCCGATGCGGGAGGACCCGGCCGCTAGGCATGTCACCTCACACCCGACATCCCATGTCTCGGAGGGGCTGGGCGATCATCGGACTCATCCTGCTCGCGATCGTCGTGGCGATCGTGTCATCGTTGGCACTGCTGCGCGACGACAGCACAACGGCACTGGAACAGCCCAACGTGCCTGCGGCGACGTTCACGACGACCGCGACGCCGACGCAAACGCCGACACCCGCCGTGTCAGCGCTGCCGCGAGCCGACCAGCGGTTCATCGTCGCGTCGACCGACTCACTGTGGCGTGCGACTGCCGGGGCATGCGGCGGCACCGAACCACTCCTCGAACGCTCGGTCGACGGTGGCGCATCGTGGAAAGACATCACGCCCCACTACCGCGGCATCGCCCAGGTCGCCTCGCTCGACCCCCTCGGGCAGGACGGCGCCGCGGCGGTCGCCGCGACCGGCGCCGACTGCACCCCGACCGGCTTGCGCAGCTTCACCGGCGGCAAGTTCTGGGAGCCCGACAAGACTTCGCTCGCAAAGTCCCGCTACCTGGCATTCGACGACGCCGGCACGGTGGTCTCGCCCGGCGACGACTTCGCCGCACCGTGCGCCGATGCGCGCGGACTGCGCGCGTCTGGCGCTGTCGTCGCCGTCATCTGCGACGAGACGCCTTATGTGCGCATCGGCAGTGACTGGACGAAGCTCGACGCCCCGCATGCGGTCGCCCTGGCGATCGCTTCGGGCGATCTGTTCGTCGCACAGACCGACGTCGCGGGTTGCTCGGGCATCGCCCTCACCCGATTCACCGGCGCCGCGGGCGAGGGCGCGCCTGCCGGTTGTGCGAAGGATGCCGCGACCACCGGACCCGTGGCCATCACCACGACGGCGAGCCGCACATATGTCTGGGCCGGTAACGCCCTGACCCGCGTCCCGCGCTGACGCACCGCGGCATCCCTCGTCTGCGGCATCCCTCGTCTGCGGCCCGCACGGATGACCTGCTGATGCCGTTCCGATCAGGTGCCGGTACGATGCAGAGGTGCAACCCGAGCAGCCTTCTGGGGACGCTGCCCAGCCCGATGCGGACGCGCCCGCCGACGGGGCCGGCGTCCCCGCCGATGACACCCGTGCGGCAATGCCGCGGCGCGTGGCCGACCAGACCGATGCGATGGTCGACCGTGAGGCACTCGCTCAGCTGTTCGCCGCCGCCGATTCCGGTGATGTGCCGGCCTCAGGCGGGTCGACAGCCGGCGGCGTACGTTCCTCGAGCGGCGGCTCGGGGTCGGGGCACGGCCAGGGTCACCACCGCCATCACCGTCGCCGCAAGAACCGCAAACGTCGCGCACTGATCTGGAGCCTCAGCATCCTGGGCGTGCTCATCGTGATCATCGGTGTCGGCGCGGTGCTGGGTGTCACGTTCGTGAAGCAGGCAACCAGTGCGCGCGACGATCTGATGGCAGCCAAGACGCAGATCGCGGCGGTGCCGGCCCTGCTCGAGAAGGGCGACGTCGCCCGTCTGGACCAGGCCGCCGCCCAGATCAAGACGCACACCGACGCCGCATACAAGACTGTGCAGGGCCCGCTGTGGGACATCGCCGCCAAAGTGCCCTGGGTCGGCAAGAACGTCGCAGCCGTGCAGAACACGACGGTGGCAGCGCACATCCTGGTCGACGACGCACTGCCACAGGGGATCAAGGTCATCACCGGCCTGCAGGCCAAGAACCTCAAGCTCAAGGGCGGCGGCATCAACCTCAAGCCGTTCGAGGCGGCCAACAAGGCGCTGCCGGGCATCGCCGACGCATTCCACCGGGCGTCGGCCAAGGTGTCGGGCATCGAGCTGGACGGACTCCTGTCACCGATCCGCGACGCGATCGGCGGCATGGTCAGCGTCATCGACGAGAACACGCCGACGGTCGAGAACGCGCAGCGTGTGCTGCCGGTAGTGCTGCCGATGCTCGGCTCCGACGGCGCGCGTCATTATCTGCTGGTGTTCCAGAACAACGCCGAGATCCGGGCGACCGGCGGCAACCCCGCATCGTCTGCCGAGGTCAAGGTCGACCACGGCAAGGTCACGCTGGTCGACCAGGCCAGCTCCGAGACGTTCTATCAGGCGGGCACCGTGCGACACACGTACACGAAGCTGCCGAAGAACATGCTGAAGATCTACCCGCAAGACACCCCCTGGTACTCGCAGAACTACTCGCGCACGCCGAACTTCCCCACCACCGCCAAGATGTTCCGCGATCTGTGGAAAGCCACCACGGATCGGCCGCTGGACGGCGTCATCTCGGTCGACCCGGTCGTGCTCTCGCATCTGCTCAAGGTCACCGGTCCCGTCAGCGTCGACGGCGACAGGCTCACCGCAGCCAACGTCGTGAAGACCGTGCTCAGCGACGCGTACGCACGCTTCCCGCGCGGGCCGGACTCCGACGCTTACTTCGCGAAAGTCGCGTCGGCCGTGTTCACGAAGATCGCCGCCGGCGACTGGGACCCCACCGCCATGATCGACGCCTTCGTGCAGTCGGCGAAAGAGCAGCGGGTCTATCTGTGGTTCCCGAAGAAGACCGAGCAGGCCCTCGCGGTCCAGTGGAACGTGGACGGCCAGCTGCCGCAGAACAACACCGCCGGCACGCAGGTCGGCATCTTCTTGAACGACTACGCCGTCGGCAAGCAGGAGTACTGGCTGAGCACCAAGATCGACCTGACCTGCAACGTCTCCAAGCGCACGGTGACCACGAAGATCTCGATGAAGAACAGGATGCCGAGCAGCGACTTCGTGGATTACGTGCTGGGACTGCGGTCCCCGCGCTTCGGCCGGGCTCGCACGACCATGCTGCTGGACGTTCTGTACTTCGCCCCGCCGGGCGCGAAGGCGGCCCCGGCGAAGGCGGCTGCGTCGTCGCTCATCCCGAGCCTGGCACGATCGGGCCAGGAGGACGGGCGTAATGTGACCAGTGTGACAGTCGCGGTCCCGAAGGGACAGACTGAGACGGTGTCGTACACGACGGCACTGCCTGAGCGAGCGACAGCGCCGTTGAGCGTGCGCTACTCCCCCACAGCGACCACGACCCCCGTGTCGATCGCCGAGAACTGCGCTCAACTCGTCCACTGACCGACGTGTAAGAACGGAATCTGAATGAGACTCTCGGTGATCGGCTGCGGCTACCTCGGCGCCGTGCATGCGGCGGCCATGGCATCCATCGGACATGACGTCGTGGGCATCGACGTCGACGAGGCCAAAGTCACCGCGCTGCGATCGGGCTCTGCACCGTTCTTCGAGCCGGGCCTGCCCGAGCTGCTCAGCGAGGGGGTGGCGTCGGGGCGCTTGTCGTTCACGACCGATATGGCTGCGGCATCCGGCTCATCGGTGCACTTTCTCGCTGTCGGGACCCCGCAGACCGCCGGCGCGCACGCGGCCGACCTCACGTACGTGAACTCCGCCGTCGAGCAGCTGCTGCCTCACCTGCGCCCGGGCGACATCGTGGCCGGCAAGTCGACCGTGCCGGTGGGCACGGCCGCGCGGCTCGCCGAGCTGATCGAGCCGACCGGGGCCACTCTCGTGTGGAACCCCGAGTTCTTGCGTGAGGGCTGGGCCGTCGAAGACACCATCGATCCCGACCGGCTGGTCGTCGGAACGGGCGACGCTTCGTCTCGCGGCGCTCGCTCGACGACCGATGTCATACAGACCATGAAGGACGTGTACCACACCGCCGTGGCCAAGGACACGCCGTTCATCGTCACCGACTACGCCACGGCCGAACTGGTGAAGGTCGCAGCCAACGCCTTCTTGGCGACGAAGATCTCGTTCATCAACGCCATGGCCGAGATCGCTGAGGCCACGGGCGCGGACGTCACCCAGCTCGCCGACGCGATCGGCTACGACGGGCGCATCGGGCGTCGATTCCTCGGCGCCGGCCTCGGCTTCGGCGGCGGGTGTCTGCCCAAAGACATCCGCGCGTTCACGGCGCGCGCCGAAGAGCTCGGCCGCGCCGAGTCGGTCGCGTTCTTGCGCGAGATCGACGCCATCAACCTGCGCCGGCGGGATCGCGCCGTCGACCTCGTCGTGAACGCCCTCGACGGAGTCGTGTTCCAGAAGAAGGTCGCCGTGCTCGGCGCGGCGTTCAAGCCGCACAGCGACGACATTCGCGACTCTCCCGCCCTCGACGTCGCTGCACGCTTGAAGGGACTCGGCGCCGACGTCGTGGTCACCGACCCGCAGGCCCTCGAGAACGCGGCGCGCGTGCACCCGCAGCTGACCTATGAGCCGTCGCTCGATGAGACGCTTCGCGACGCCGACGTGGTCGTGCTCGTCACGGAATGGGACGAATATCGCCGGCAGCTCACCCCCGAGCACGCCGGGTCGCTGGTGGCCCAGCGCGTCGTGGTCGACGGCCGCAACAGCTATGACCCGGTGGCCTGGCGTGCGGCCGGGTGGACGTATTACGGCATGGGGCGCCCGTAACGTCGCACACGGGCGTCACCTGGAACGATCCGGGCCCGATTCTGGATTCGTTGCAGGGCTGACGCACCGCGTCATCCAGCCGACCGCGCCCGCCACCACTCGACGAGCGCGACCACCAGCATCCCGACACAAGCGCCGGTGAGGTTCGCAATGACGTCCAGCACACTCGACGTGCGCTGCCCGCCCATGAGCGACTGCACGGCCTCGATGGTGACGGTGGCCACCAGGGCGATCGGCACGATCAGGTAACGACGGCGCAAGATCATCATCGGCAGCACCCCCAGCGGCACGAACAGCGCGATGTTGGCTGCGAACTCGACGCGCGCATAGGTCAGCACCGGCAGCGCCCGGGTCAATGCACGCAGGAACGGCCCCATGCCCTCGTCGACGTGCGAGGGCCAGAACGCGATCAGTGCCAGCGCGACGACGTAGGGGGCAAGCCACGCGCGCGGATCGCGCACCAAGCGAGGGCGACGATCATCTCGCGGCTGCGGCATCCTGCCCCTGTCCTCCTTCGTTCACGGCGGCCGATCCGACCACGATCGCCTGCTGGTCGGCCGGCGCCGACGGTCGGCCGGCTCCGCCAGTCTAGAGGCGGCGACTAAGGCGGAGCCGACGAAAGATAGGGAATGCGTCCGATGTGGCGGGGGTGCCTCAGAGCGAAAACTGAGGGACGAAATCCAAAGGAGTCGCCATGTATCCGCACCCTGACATCGCCTACCGACTGACCGCACAAGAACTCGACGACGCACGAGAGGCGGCCGAACGTGCGCGGTTCGCCCGCGCGAACGCCGACCAGATCCGACCGCGCCGCGGCTGGCGCTCGTGGTTCCACCGCAGCGCCGCGCGCACTGCGCGCACTGCGGGCACTGCTGCGGGCACGACGGCGGCGGCACTGGCCCCACGGTCGGTGCCCGGCATCGCTCGCTCCACGGCCGACTGCCCCACGTGCGCATAGCGACCCAACGCGCTGTCCGCGGCATCCACAGCCCCCGGGCGGATGCTGCGGACAGCCGTGTGCGCCCGGCCCCTGCCGATGTCGGAGGCAGCTGGCACCATGGGTATATGCCCTTTTCCACCAGCTTCGCCACATCGGCGGCGATGATCGGCCGCGATGCCGAACTCGCGCGCCTGCAGACGCTGTGCGAGCGTGCGCTGCGGGGCGCACCGACAGCTGCGGTGATATCGGGCGAGGCCGGCATCGGCAAGTCCCGGCTGCTGCGCGAGTTCGCGAGTTCGGTGCACGACGCCGCCGATGTCGTGACCGGCCGCAATGTCGACCTGGGCTCTGCCGCGGCACCCTACGGCGCGATCCTGGGACTGCTGCGGGCGCTCACGGGCATGCGCGGCGCGTCGGAGGTGTGGCGAGCCGCCGGTCCCGGGCGAGCGGCGCTGTTGCGTCTCATGCCTGAGCTGGCCGATCAGGCCGAGGCCGGCACCGATGTCACGGCGGACTCGCAGACGCCCGAGCGCATGCGCGAGGCCTTCGTCACCCTGATGGAGACGCTGTCTACGGAACGGCCGATCGTGCTCGTGATCGAAGACATCCAATGGGCCGACGAGGGAACGCTGCATCTGCTGTCGTTCCTGCTCAGCATCGCCACGCACGGACGGCTCCTGGTCCTGCTCAGCTGGCGCATCGTGCAATCGCGATTGCGCGATCCGGTGCGGTTGTTCGTGCGCGAGGCGCAGCGGGCGGGAATGCTCGAGCAGATCGAGCTCGAACGGCTCGAGCCGGGTGCCGCGCGAGAGCTCGCGCTCGCGCTGTCCGGCGACAGCGACGACGAGGCGATCGAGCGACTCACCGAGCGGGCCGACGGTGTGCCGCTGTTCGTCGAAGAGCTGTCGCGGCAGTGCCTCGTCCCGGCGCCACTGCCCGAAACGCTGCGTGACACGCTTCTGGGCGGCTATGCGACGCTCAGCGATGATGCGGCGCACGTCACACGCGTCGCGGCGGTCGCCGCCGAGCCACCCGGCCACGAGCTGCTGGCACTGGTGTCGGGCCTCGACGGACGGCGATTGGATGCTGCCGCCCGCGAAGCCGTGGACGCCGGGGTGCTGCTGGTCGAAGGCAACGGGTACGCGTTCCGCCACGCACTGCTGCGCGACGCCGTCCACGATGAGCTGCTGCCGGGCGAACGGGTGCGGCTGCACCGCGCGTACGCCGAACAGCTGCAGGCAGAGCTCGAAGCCGATCCACGGCGTCAGCTGCACGCCGAGCTCGCCCACCATTGGCGTGGCGCGCACGATCAGCGCCGGGCGTTGATCTCTTCTCTCGCGGCCATGGAGGCCGCCAAGGCGCGCTATGCGTTCGGCACCGCGGCGCGGTTCGGCGAGGTCGCGCTGGAGTTGTGGGACCAGGTCCCCGACCCCGACGCCGCCGTCGGCATCGACCGGATGACCCTCACGCTGCGAGTGGGCTCCGCTCTGCGCAACGCTGGGCGCAGCGACCGGGCGCTGGCGACCGTGACGGCCGCGCTGGCCGACGAGGCGCTCACCGACCGGCCGACACTGCACGCCAAGCTGCTGCGAGACAAGGCGCAGTACCTGGCGAACCTCGGTCGGCCCGGGGCGGCTGAAGCACTGCAGCAGGCGTTGCAGGTGCTCGACGAGCGCGACGTGCACGACGACCATCTGTGGGCGGTGGTGCTGAACACCCTCGCCGGCAGGCACATGGTGGCCGGTGACACCGACGCTGCGATGGCGGCCGCCGATGAGGCCTGGGAATACGCGGTGCGCGCCGACGACGAGGCGCAGATGTCCATCGCGCGCAACATGCGCGGAGCAAGCCGCGTTCACAAGGGCGAGATCGATGCCGGTCTCGAGGACTTCGCCGCCGCCCGCGCTCACGCGAGCGACCCGTCGGCCGCCCTGCGCTACTTCGTGAACTACTCCGACACGCTCACCCTGCTCGGCTGGTACCGCGAAGCCGTCGACGTCGCCGACGAGGGCCTCCAGCGGGCGCGGGCGTCCGGGGTCGAACGCACCTCAGGTTCGATGCTCATGCAGAACATGGTCGACCCGCTCATCGAGCTCGGTGATATCTCGCGGGCTGAGGCCCTGCTCAGGCGCAGCCTCGAGCGACGCACCTTCCCCGTGGTGCGCGCGTACCTCGCGGCCTCGCGCGTGCGCGTGCTGGCCTGGCACGATCGGCGGCACGAGGCCGAGGCGGTGCTGCGCGACGAGCGACCGGCCTTCGAGACCGCCGCGCAGACCGAACGGCAGGTCTGGTACGGGCTGCTCGAGATGCAGGTCGCGATCGCAGAAGCATCCGACGACCCGGCCACGGCGCTCGCGGCCGTGCAGCGCATGCTCGACGACGAGGCACCGGTGACGCTGCACGCTGTGCGGATCCTGCTGCAGGCCTCGGCGGATGTGGCTGCGCTGCGTGCAACCGGTTCGCGAACGGATGCTGCGGCGATGGCGCAACGCATCGAAGACGCGTGGAACGCCTTCCCTTCCGCCTGGACGAGCCCCGCCTGGGCGACGATTCTGCGCGCGCTGCTGCATCCCACTGTCGACAGCCTGTGCGAGGCGGTGGCGACGGCCGACAACGGCGGCGCGCCCGCGATCTTCCGGGTGATCACCCGACTCGAATCAGCCCGCCTGCACGTCGGCGAGCGCGACCGCTCGGCAGCGGCATCCGTACTGACACAGGCCGCCGACATCGCCCGACAGCTCCAGCACGAGCAGCTTCAGCGGTCTGTGGCCGCATTCGGCCTGCAGGCAGGGATCGGCACCGGGCTCCTGCCCAGCGACGACGGCGGCACTCGTGCGATCGCCGCGGCCGGCTTTACCGCGCGTGAAGCGCAGGTGTTGAACCTGCTGGCCGAGGGGTTGACCAACCGTCAGATCGCCGACCGGCTCGTGATCAGCGTCAAGACGGTGAGCGTGCATGTCTCGGCGATCCTGCGCAAGCTGGGTGTGGCATCCCGCACCGAAGCCGCCCTCGCCGCGCGCGAGGCCGAGCTCGCGGCCCAGCCCACGGGCTGATCCCCGCGTTCCGCCGCCGTCGGCTTGACGTTTCGCGCTTCGGGTCTGGTGCAATCAAGATTGAGCGATCCGAAAGTGTCGCGTGTGTTCACGACATCAATCCACCACCGCAGCGGACCAGACGAAACGTAGCCGGCGCCCCCAACGCTCGTGCACACTCTCACCGTCGGGCCGAAATCCAGCCCGGTCGATGACAGCCATGGATGCGGTGTTATCCGGGTCGATAATGGCGACCACCTGGGTGACCGCCCGCTCCCGGGCAGCACGGTCAAGCAGGAGGCGGCAGGCGGCGACCGCTAGTCCCTGTCGGCGGTGCGTGGCCAAGACACCGTAGCCGATTTCGACGACGCCGCGGCCATCGGGCGCGCCCTTGAACCCGGCATTGCCGACGATCTCGTCGTCGCGGACCAGTGCTTGCATCGTCCAGCCTGCGTTCTCGGGACGCTCTGAGAGGCGGTCGAGCATGAACCTCCAGATGTCGGTCTGGCGCGCGAACTCGTCAGGGATGGGGAGCCCGACGGCTGTCTCGGCGTTGCGCACATCGCCGTCGCGGAGGGCAAGCAGGACCGCGTGCGGCAAATCCACCAGTCGTAGGTTCACTCGTCGCACCCCGGACGTGCCCTCGGCGACCGCGAGGGCGACCGCGAGGTACGGATCGTGTTGGCGCCACTGCGCTTCTTGCAGAACGAGACGTAGTCGCGCTCGCCGGGCAGGTGCGCGGCGCACGAGTCGAAACCAAATCGCAGGCGCACCCCCTGACGATACGGCACCTCTACGGTGAACCGCACCCATATCATCTAGCGCGGAGCGAACACCGCGCGCAGGCGGCGGCCGTTGATGATGAACGCAACCGGCGCGAGCGCCAGCGCGCACACCACCTGAGCGAGCGAGAACCACAGTGGGCACACTCCCGGGATCAGGTCGACCGCGACGATCGCAACCGGCAGGATGATCGAGAGGATGCGCACACGCGCGTACGCCGAACGCAGGCCACGCGAGGCGCGGACCGCGAGCCAGTAGATGAGCACGGCACTGGCGACGATGATGCTCGAGCGCGTCCACATGAACGTGCTCACCTCGTTGCCGTGACCAGTCGTAGCGATCGCCCCGTTCGCGAGCAGCACGAGAACACTCAGTGCTCCGTAGAGTGCGACGAATAACTTCACGCGCGTGAACGCGGCTCGCGTGCCTGGCCGATCGATCGGCGCGACGTGCGCATCCTCCGTTGACATGTTGTCTGTCTTGTGCATCAAGAATGATTCCTTTGGGTTGAGTGACGCGGCTTTTCTGCCGGTGATTCGACGCTACGAAAGGCCGCATCCTGCCGGTATGGGCCCAAACCCACAGCGGGGTGGGGGCAGACCCACTATTGGCCGGAATCGCTCGCACATCGCAGATCGGTCCGCGCAGAGTGGAACTCGGCAACTTTCCTCGGGGTGAATGGCTCGGGGGGTTGCGGTGACCGGGTTTCGGTCCCGGCGCCGAGTAGGAACAATGAAATCGAAAGGAACGTGCAATGCAACGACCGCTGCCTGGTGCGACGTCATGGGCGATCGACGCGGTGAAAGGACTCATCCGGGCGGTCGTGCTTGTCATCGCGAGCATGATCGTGCCGGCGATCTGGGCCACGCTCGCGGCGGTGTGCGTCCTATGGAGGACCAACCCGTGGTCGTGGATCGCGCCGATCGTGTTCGCCGTCTTGTTGGGCCTCTGGTTATCCCGTCCGATCGGTCGCCTGTTCCGCTTTCTCGTCGGCCGCTGGACGGGCACCGTCATCCGCTCCGCGTATCGCGAAGTCGGGCCGGTGACCCAGATGGCGACCGGCTACTGGTGGAACGGCCACTCATACGAGCGCACCCAGCGCCGCGCCAAAGAAGATCTGCAGATGCGTCTGCGATTCAGCGACCCTGCCGTCTGGCGTGACCTGCGATGGCTCGCGATCGCGCCGGTGACCGTCGGGGCGGTCGCCGCCGTTCCGCTGGCCGGCATCGTCGGCGCGATCATCGCGTTCGTGCAGCCCTTCCCACTCGCGATCGCGATCGGGTGGCCGCTGCTGGTCATCGGAATCGGCACGGCGCCGTACGCGTGGCGCATCCTCGAACCGGTGGCCACGAGGTGGCTGCAGCCGTCGCCGAACGCCGAGCTTTCGGACCGCGTGCGCGAACTGACGGAACAGCGAGCGGATGCGACCGTCGCACAGGCGGCCGAGATCCGACGCATCGAGCGCGACCTCCACGACGGCGCCCAGGCCCGGCTGGTGGCGCTCGGTCTGTCGCTCGCGACGGCCGAGAAGCTGATGGAGACGGACCCGGATGCCGCCAAACGCCTGCTCCGTGAGGCGCGCGAGGGAGCATCCACCTCGCTGGACGAACTGCGCGAACTCGTGCGCGGCATCACTCCACCCGTGCTCAACGAACGCGGACTCGTCGACGCCCTCCGCGCTCTCGCTTTGGACAGCCCGCTCGACGTCGAGGTCAGCTCCGATGTGTCGACGCCGGCGGACGCGCCGATCGAGTCGGCACTGTACTTCGGCGCGTCCGAAGTTCTCACAAACACGATCAAGCACGCGGCGGCGACCCGCGCACGGATACGCATTCGTCGGGATGCTCTGGCCATCGTGGTCGAAATCGAGGACAACGGTCACGGCGGTGCTGCTGTCTCGGACGGCGGAGGACTCGCAGGCCTGCGTCGGCGGCTGGCGGTTTTCGACGGGACGCTTGTGGTCTCCAGCCCTGCCGGCGGGCCGACGCGAGTGACAATGATGGTGCCATGCGAATCGTCGTAGCCGAAGACCTCTACCTGCTGCGCGACGGGATCGTGCGCCTGCTCGAGGCATACGGGCACGAGGTCGTAGCCACAGCCACCACCGGCCCCGAGACCCTGGATGCGCTGCTGAAATGGCGACCGGATGTCGCCATCGTCGACGTCCGCATGCCTCCGACGCACACAGACGAGGGCTTGAAGTCCGCGCTCGACGCCCGCCGTGCAGTGCCCGGCCTGCCCGTGCTGATCCTGTCACAGCACGTCGAGCAGCTGTATGCGAGAGAGCTCCTGGCCGATCACGGCGGCGGAATCGGCTACATGCTCAAATCCAGCGTTTTCGACGCCGACCAGTTCATGGACGCGCTGCAGCGTGTGGCGGGTGGCGGAACTGCGATGGACCCGGCGGTCATTGCGAAGCTCTTGGCGGGCACCTCATCCGCCGGGCATCTCGCACACCTTACAGAACGCGAACGGTCCGTGCTCGCCCTGATGGCGGAAGGGCTATCGAACGGCGCGATCGGCAAGCGGCTGTTCCTCAGCGAAAGCGCCATCAGCAAATACACGACGTCGACGTTCGACAAACTCGGCATCGGCGAAGACAGCAACACGAACCGTCGCGTGCGCGCCGTGCTCGCGTACCTCAACGGGCCGTCGGATGCGGCTGTGTAGCCGCGGCGGTATTGCGGCAGGACCTGTGACTTGGTAGAGTCGCCCGGTTCGTATGAGCGAGTAGGGAGGTGATGCCCGGTGAACGTCGTATCCATTGGGTGCTCCTCGTCTGTGCGACGGGCGGCTGACTGACCTGAGTGTCGTCGGGAGCACCGTTTCGAGGTGACCCGAAAGGCACTACTCATGGAATTTTTCTCTCAGACGACGTCGGACGACGTCATCGAACGCTCCTTCACTATCGGCGATCTTCCCGGCGTTCTCTGGTCGCCGGCAGGCAGCACCGATCCAGCGCCCCTTGTGCTCATGGGGCATCCAGGCGGCCTGCACAAGAGGGCGGTCGGGATGGTCGCTCGGGCCGCCCATCTGGTAACGGTGTACGGCTTCCATGCGGTCGCGATCGACGCACCCGGTCACGGCGACCGGGCGCGGTCGGCAGCCGACGCCGACTGGGTCGACGAGATGCAGCGCGCCCGCAAAGCGGGGGAGCCCCTGGGTGCGATCGTCGCGGAGTTCAACGCCTCCATCGCCGAGCGTGCAGTCCCCGAGTGGCAGATGACCTTGGATGCCCTCCAAACGCTGCCCGATATCGATGCCGATCGGCTCGTCGGCTACAGCGGGATGACGCTGGCGACCGAAATCGGATTTCGGCTGATGCTGGCCGACCCCCGCATTGGCGCCGCTGGGCTCGGAGCGGCGTTCGCCTCCGAAGGGCTCATGGAGGTTGCACGGGGTGTCACCGCGCCGGTGCAGTTCCTGCTGCCGTGGGATGACCTTGAGATCGATCGGGAATCGGGAATCGCCCTATGGGACGCGATCGGCTCAGAGGAGAAGTCGCTTCACGTCTTCCCGGGACCGCACCAGCGAGTTCCCACCTACGAGGCCGAGGACTCCGCCCGATTCCTCGCCAATCACCTCCTGGCCTAGACGCGCGCGCCATCACTGCGTAGTTCTCGGCGACGCCGGACGAACTGAAGCGGGACCGCCGGTTCCTACGACATACCTAGGAGACTGCCGAAGAAGTAGTTTGCGTTGACGTCGGCTGGCTGCGGGGCGCCTTGCGGTGGATGCGACGGGGCGGCCGCCTTGGTATCCATCGCCCGCGACCGCGCGTCCCCGCGTCCTCCGCCGACCGCGAGACCCCCCGCCGACCGCGAGACCCCCCTGCCGGCCGCGAGACCCCCCGCCGACCGCGCGCCCCCCGCCGACCGCGAGCCCCTCGCCAACCGCGAGCGAGGGGATTCCCGGTGAAACCCATGACCACGTCCCCCGTCTCACCGCGAATCCCCTCGCTCGCCAAGAATCCCCTGCCTCGCCCGGCTCAGCGACCATGCCCCGCCCGCCCGCTCCGCCCGCTGACGCCCCGCCCGCCCGCTCCGCCCGCTCCGCCCGCCCGCTCCGCCCGCCGACGCCGCGCCCGGCGCACGCTCGCCGCAGCCCTCACGCCACCGCCTCCTGCACAGGCCATGGTTATCCACAGTTCGCGGCGCAGCGGGCGACGGGTGCGCGGCACCCGGCATCCTCGAACCTATGTCGACCGTCACCGCGCCCAAGGCCACTCTGCTGCTCACACGCGAGCAACCTGACCGGGTCGCCCGCCTCGACCGCAGCAAGGAGTTGCGCCGCGTCCGTCCCGGCGTCTACGTCCGCACCGAGGAGTGGGCGGCGCTCGCGCCGTGGGACCGATACGAACTCCGCGTCGAAGCGGTCCAGCGCACGTGGACCGACCCGATCTTCTGCTTCGAATCGGCGGCGCGGTCGCATGGCCTGCCGGTGTTCGATGAGCCCCGATTCATCCACCTGTTCAACCCGGGCGGCACATCCTGGCGGGAGGGGGACGTCATCGTCCACGGAGCGAAAGGCGGCCGAAGCACCACAACCGTCGACGGACGCACCGTCACGTCCGCCGACGAGACCGCGATCGACCTCTGCCGCGTGCTGCCGCCCGCCTTCGCGCTGGCAGTGGCCGACACCGCACTGCGAATGCTCCGCGCCTCTGACAAGAAACTCGGCTTCGGTGCCCTGGGCCGGCAACAGGCCGACCGTCGCGGTCGACGGCAACTCGATTGGTTGGACGACTTCGCCGACGCTCGCGCCGAGTCCGTGGGTGAGTCCGTCAGCCGAGCGGTCATCCGCTGGCTGGGATATGCAGACCCCGACCTGCAAGTCGAGTTCGAATACGAAGGATGCCTCGACCGCGCCGACTTCTACTGGCGAGGTGTGCGCACCATCGGCGAGTCCGACGGATACGGAAAGTACGACGCCGACAACGCCGCGAAGATGAAGCAGCACTTCGTCAATGAGAAGAAGCGCGAGGACCGGCTGCGCCGATACGAGAAGGGCTTCATCCGGTGGGATTGGCCCGACACCATGCGCCACGCGGCGCTCGACAAGAAGCTGAAACTGGGCGGCATCCCCCGTGTGCGCCCCCGCAACGTGGCGATGCTCGCGACTCTCGCGCAGAGTCCCCGGTCGTTCACGCGCGAGCAGCTCCGGCAGCGCGACAAGGCCGAGTCGGATCGCCGGAACCGACGCCGGCACGCCGAGCGAGGCGATTCTCGGTGAGAGAGGCGAACACGCCGAGCCCGCTCACCGAACCCAGGGGATTCTCGGTGAAACAGGCGAACACGCCGAGCCCGCTCGCCGAACGCAGGGGATGCTCGGTGAGACAGAGGCCCACGTCCCCTGTCTCACCGAGAATCCCCTGCGTCACCAAGAATCCTCTGGCTGGCGCGCGCGGAGCGCGGACCGCTGGCGCAGCGGGTCCGGAGCGCGGGCCACTCGCGTGCAGCGGCCGGGCGAGGGCCGTGCGGAGCGCGCCAGGGGCGGGCGCGGCGCGACAGCGAGAGCCGCCGGCAACCACGTCGGCCAGCGGCAGCCACGTCGGCCAGCGGCAGCTACGTCGGCCAGTGTCGGCTACTCTGCGTCGCGGCGGGCGCGGGTCTGCTCGGCCCGCGCGGCCAGGAGGTCGTCGGCGGGATAGCCGACCTCTGCCAGGGTGAGCCCGCGGCCGGCGAGCACCGTGAACGCGCTCGTCCGCTCTCGCGCATCGCGCAGGGCTGCAGCATCCCGCACCGTGAGCCGCCCCTCGCCCACCGCAACGCACACGCCCACCAGAGCGCGCACCATCGAATGGCAGAAGGCATCGGCGCGCACGTTGGCCACCAGCACCCCACTGTCGGTCCGGTGCCAGTCGAACTCGAGCAGCGTGCGGATCGTGGTCGCCTCCTCGCGCGGCTTGCAATAGGCCGCGAAGTCGTAGAGCCCGATCAGCGACCGGGCGGCGGCATCCATCGATTCGACGTCCAGCCGTGCACGCACCGTCGTCGTGCGGGCGCGTTCGAGCGGGTCGTAGCCGCTGACCTCGTCGGCGATGCGGTATTCATAGCGTCGCCAGACAGCCGAGAACCGTGCGTCGAACCCGTCGGGTGCGACACTCGTGCGGTGCACGGTCACGTCGGAATACGCGCCCAGCACTCCCCGTAGCCGGTAGGCGAGCCTGTCGACGGGGTCGGATGCCGCATCCCGCCGGATGCTCGTGAACAGGCGCTCGTGCTGCTCGTCGGCGAGGTCGAGATGCGCGACCTGCCCCGTGGCGTGCACCCCGGCGTCGGTGCGGCCGGCAACGACCAGGCGAGGATCCCCACCGAGGATGCGCGCGAGCGCCGCCTCGATCGTGCCCTGCACCGTGCGCAGACCGGGCTGGCGGGCCCACCCGCGAAAATGGGTGCCGTCATAGGCGATGTCGAGCCGGATGCGCACGCCATTCAGCCTATCGGCGCCCTCAGCCCAGGCTCGCGACAGCCACCCGGCCGTCCCCGGTCAGGGTGACAGCGCCCGAGCCGGCACCGGCGAGCACAGTGTCGCCGAAGGCGAGGTGCTGCCCCGCTCGATGAACATCACCGGCCAGGGCGATCACAGCGACCAATCCCGGCAGGTCGACGCGAACCGAGCCATCCACGCGGACAGCGGCCAGTCGTGGTACGCCGACGCCGCGGCGCACCATCAGATTCAGATCGAATCCCGGCTGGGTCACCTCGACGCTCGCGACCTCGTCTTCTCCGGCGAAGGCGACCGCATCGTACTGTGCGACGTGACGGCTCGAGTCGCCGATACGCAGCGTCAGACCCGGTTCAGCGAGAGGCATCAGCATCCTGTCGATGCCCGGCAGGCTCGAGAACGGACCGCTGCGGCTGACGGTCGCGATGCTCAGCCGCACATCCGGGTCACCTTCGGCAGGCGTACGCCAGAGCACGACCGTCTCGCCCTGGCCGTTCGCCCACGCGGTCACCGGTCGTTCGGCGAACCTGATCAGCGTGCCGGATGCCTCGTCCACGGCGGTGTCCCCTCTCACGATGCGCGGTCTGCTCGCCGACATCGCACGCTGCTCTCTCATCGACTTCACACGGCGCGGCCCGCCGCGCCTCCCGTACTCAGCCGACCCCCGTAGAATCGACTCGGACGTCCCGCCACGGGGGTGCGCGGCGACCTGCCTCCCGTCATGATGAAGTCTGCCACTGCTCTGTCTGCGCGCCCGGCCGCATCCGCGTCGGAGACCGCGCAGGTCGGGCGCGCCCGGTTCACGGGCCTGGACGGACTGCGAGCGATCGCGGTGCTGCTCGTGCTGGCCTACCACCTGTTCCCCGGGTGGATCCTGCAGTCCGGATTCGTGGGCGTGGACGTCTTCTTCGTCATCAGTGGGTTCCTCATCACCTCGCTGCTGCTGCGAGAACGCGACCGCACCGGATCCATCGCCCTGGTGGGGTTCTGGCGCCGTCGTGCGCGGCGCCTGCTGCCGGCTCTGGCACTGGTGGTCACCGTGACGGCGACGTGGGCCTGGATCATCGGCGGCGACGTGCTCGTGCGCCTCGGCTGGCAGGTGCTGGGGGCTGCCACCTTCAGCTACAACTGGGTGTCGGTCGCCGGCAGTGCCGACTACTTCACCGCAGACACCCCCGAACTGCTGCGCAATCTCTGGTCGCTCGCCGTCGAGGAGCAGTTCTACGCCCTGTGGCCGTTGCTGTTCCTGCTGGTGATGCTGATCCCGAATCGGTGGGTGCGCACGGCGATCGCGATCGCGGGCGCCGCAGCGTCAGCCTGGTGGATGTCGACGCTCGTCGGCTCCGGTCTCACCCGGGCGTATTTCGGCACCGACTCCCACGCGTTCGGGCTGCTGCTGGGCGTGGCGCTCGCGTTCGGCCTGCAACGTGTCGTGACCTCGGATGCCGCGTGGCTGCGGCATCCCGTCACCCGCCGCGCCGGCACCGCCGTGGGTGTCGTCGCGATCGTGGGTCTCGTGGTGACGGCGGCACTGCCCGAGCACGCGGATGCCTCGACCTTCCCGGGGACGCTCCTGCTGGCGGTGGGGTTGTCCGGCCTGCTGATCGCCGTCTCGGTGGTGCCGGCGTCACGGATCGGCGGCGCCCTGGACACGCCGGTGCTGCGCTGGATCGGCGATCGCTCGTACGGCATCTATCTCTGGCACTGGCCCCTGTTCGTGCTCATCGTGGCCATGACCGGCACGAGCGCGGCTTCAGAGTCGCTGCCGCCGTGGGTCGGCCCGGTCGTGTTCGTGCTCACCCTCGTGATCGCAGCGCTGTCGTACCGTCTCGTGGAGCAGCCGATCCGGCGGCTCGGGCTGTGGCCGAGTGTGCGCGCGCTTGGGGCCAGACTGGCCGGCGCACCCGCAGCGCGGCTGCGCGGAGTCGGAATCGTGGCGCTGGCCGCCATGGTCATCGCCGGCACGACGGCGGCGATCGCCGTCGCCCCCGAGGCCTCATCGGGGCAGGATGCCGTGCGCGCCGGACAGCAGGCACTCGCACAGTCCGCGCCCTCACCGCATCCCCCGCTGCTGGCCGACGACGACGCGTCAACGGCCCAGACGAGCGCGTCGGCGACCCCGACGGCAACCGAAGGGCGTGAGATCGACGCCATCGGCGACTCGGTGATGCTCGCGGCCGCTCCTGCCCTCGTCGCGCGCTTTCCCGGCATCCTGATCGACGCGAAGGTGTCTCGGTCGATGTATGCCGCACCGAGAATCATCTCTGCGTTGGCCGACAGTGGCCGGCTGCGGCCGTACGTCGTCATCGGGCTGGGCACCAACGGCGCCATCGACGAGCACTCGCTCGATCTCGTCCGACAGACGCTCGGCCCGCAGCGGACACTGATCCTCGTCACGGCATCGGCGCCGCGGTCGTGGATTCCCGGGGTGAACCGCGATCTGCAGAAGTATGCCGCGGCGCACCCGGATGTCGTCGTCGCCGATTGGGATGCGGCGATCCGCCCGCACCGCGACCTGCTCGCCGGCGATGAGATCCACCCCGGCGAAGCCGGCGGCAAGATCTATGCGCAGACCGTGGCCGACGCGCTCACCCAGGTGCAGCTGCGCAGGGCCCAGGAGCGCGAGTACATGCTCCTGCGCGCATACGCGTTGGCGGCCGTGGACTGACGTCGCAGGCAGGGGCGACCGGCAGACGGCCCCTGCAGCCGCGCCAGCAGGAATGACGAGACCCGCGAGCTTCTCGGCTCGCGGGTCTCGTCTGCGGTGCGAGGGAGGCTTACTCGGCCTTCTCGTCCTTGGCTTCCTCGGCGGGAGCGTCGGCGGCGGCATCCTCTGTCGGAGCCTCGGCCGCCTCAGCAGCGGCGGCCTCTTCGACGGGAGCCTCCTCGGCGGCGGCCTCTTCGACCGGAGCCTCCTCAGCGGGAGCCTCCTCGACAGGAGCCTCCTCGGCAGGTGCTTCTTCAGCCGGCTTCTCGGCCTTCTTCGCAGAAGACTTCTTCACCGGCGTCGACTTCTTCGTGACCGGCTCGAGCACGAGCTCGATCACGGCCATCGGAGCGTTGTCGCCCTTGCGGTTGCCGACCTTCGTGATGCGGGTGTAGCCGCCCTCACGGTCGGCCACCAGCGGCGCGATCTCGGTGAACAGGACGTGCACGACCTCTTTGTCACCGATGACCGACAGCACCCGGCGACGGGCGTGCAGGTCGCCGCGCTTGGCGAACGTGATCAGTCGCTCGGCGAGGGGGCGCAGGCGCTTGGCCTTCGTCTCGGTCGTCTTGATCGATTTGTGCGTGAACAGCGCGGCGGCGAGGTTCGCAAGCAGCAGGCGCTCGTGGGCGGG
This sequence comes from Microbacterium terrisoli, assembly GCF_030866805.1. NCBI lineage: Bacteria > Bacillati > Actinomycetota > Actinomycetes > Micrococcales > Microbacteriaceae > Microbacterium > Microbacterium terrisoli. The sequence goes on along the minus strand of NZ_CP133019.1, from coordinate 633,308 downwards.
GCCGCCTCCGAGGCGGGGTCCCTTGGTGGGCTTAGGCATTCTCAGTTACTCCAGTGTGAAAGAAGAAGATCAGGCGTTCTCGGACGACTCGTCGTCATACCCGCCGTAGAAGTGCGCACCGTCGAATCCGGGCACGGAGTCCTTCAGCGACAGGCCGAGCGAGACGAGCTTGTCGCGCACCTCGTCGACCGACTTCTGACCGAAGTTGCGGATGTTCATCAGCTGCGTCTCAGAGAGGGCGACCAGCTCCGAGACGGTGTTGATGCCTTCGCGCTTCAGGCAGTTGTACGACCGCACCGACAGGTCGAGGTCCTCGATGGGCATCGACAGCTCGGTGGACGCGACGGTCTCGACCGGGGCGGCCCCGATCTCGATGCCTTCAGCGTCGACGTTCAGCTCGCGCGCCAGACCGAACAGCTCGGTCAGGGTGCGGCCGGCAGAGGCCACGGCGTCGCGCGGCGAGATCGCCGGCTTCGTCTCGACATCCAGCACCAGCTTGTCGAAGTCGGTGCGCTCGCCGGCGCGGGTGGCGTCGACACGGTAGCTGACCTTGAGCACGGGCGAGTAGATCGAGTCGATCGGCACCTGGCCGGCCTCGGCGTACTCGTTGCGGTTCTGCGTGGCCGAGACATAGCCGCGGCCGCGTTCGATCGTCAGCTCCAGCTCGAAGCGCGCCGTGTCGTTCAGCGTCGCGATGACCAGCTCAGGGTTGTGCACCTCGACACCAGCCGGGGCCGAGATGTCGGCGGCGGTGACTTCGCCGGCACCGGTCTTGCGCAGGTACGCGGTGATGGGCTCATCGCGCTCGCTCGAGACGACGAGCTGCTTGATGTTCAGGATGATCTCGGTGACGTCCTCTTTCACACCGGGGATGGTGCTGAACTCGTGGAGGACGCCGTCGATGCGGATGCTGGTGACGGCCGCTCCCGGAATCGAGGACAGGAGGCTGCGACGCAGCGCATTGCCGATCGTGTAGCCGAAGCCAGGCTCGAGCGGCTCGATCACGAAGCGGCTACGGAACTCTCCGAGCTTCTCCTCGTTCAGGGTGGGACGCTGTGCAATGAGCACTATGTGTTCCTTTCGTGCGACGTGCCCGCTATATGACACGTGCAGTGGGTAGGTATTGAGTTTTCTCCGAGGGATGCCACGAACCCGGGCATCCGGAAAGCACGGGGATGCCGGACGCCCCGCATGAGGCATCCGGCATCACGTTCTCAGACCCGGCGGCGCTTCGGCGGGCGGCAGCCGTTGTGCGCCTGCGGCGTCACGTCCTGGATCGAGCCCACCTCGAGGCCTGCGGCCTGCAGCGAGCGGATCGCGGTCTCGCGGCCCGAGCCCGGACCCTTGACGAATACGTCGACCTTCTTGACACCGTGGTCGGCGGCCTGGCGGGCGGCCGACTCGGCGGCCATGCCGGCCGCGTACGGGGTCGACTTGCGCGAGCCCTTGAAGCCCACGCCGCCCGACGACGCCCAGCTGATGACGGCGCCCGACGGATCGGTGATCGAGACGATCGTGTTGTTGAACGTCGACTTGATGTGGGCCTGGCCCAACGCGATGTTCTTCTTTTCCTTGCGGCGCGGCTTGCGCGCTGCGGACTTGGCCTGTGCCATGGGTGTGTTCTCCTAAACCTTTGCCCGGGCGCCTGTCAGCGCGCCTTCTTCTTGCCGGCGACGGTGCGCTTCGGGCCCTTGCGGGTACGCGCGTTCGTCTTGGTGCGCTGGCCGCGCACGGGCAGGCCACGGCGGTGGCGCACACCCTCGTACGAGCCGATTTCGACCTTGCGGCGGATGTCGGCGGCCACCTCGCGGCGCAGGTCGCCTTCCACCTTGTAGGTGCCTTCGATGTGGTCGCGGAGCGCGACGAGCTGGTCGTCGGTCAAGTCCTTGACGCGGATGTTCTCGTCGATCTCAGTCGCCTTGAGGATCTCGTTCGAGCGAGTGCGGCCGATCCCGTAGATGTAGGTCAGGGCGATCACCACGCGCTTATCGCGCGGGATGTCAACGCCGGCAAGACGTGCCATGCGGCTCTCCTAGGAGTTGGTGGAGGTGTGGAGCAGGATCGGTGCCCGGGCCTCCGCCCCGGGGTGTCCCCCCTCGCGGGGTTCTGATCCTGCCTGTGTCGTGTTATTGAGTTGTATCCGCGGGATGCCGCAGCCGCGGCATCCCGTCACGTCAACCTTGGCGCTGCTTGTGACGCGGGTTGGCCTTGCAGATGACCATCACGCGGCCGTGGCGGCGGATCACCTTGCAGTGATCGCAGATGCGCTTGACGGAGGGCTGAACCTTCATGGTGTTTCCTGTTCGCTGTCTTCGCCGGGCGGGCACGCGATGTGCCCGGGGCGTTACTTCTCGACCGGTCTAGCGGTAGCGGTAGACGATGCGGCCGCGGGTCAGGTCGTAGGGGCTGAGCTCCACGACCACGCGGTCCTCGGGGATGATGCGGATGTAGTTCTGCCGCATCTTGCCCGAGATGGTCGCGAGCACCTTGTGTCCGTTGCTCAGCTCGACGCGGAACATCGCGTTGGGCAGAGCCTCGGAGATCGTGCCCTCGATCTCGATGACACCGTCTTTTTTGGCCATAGCCTCGCTATCGATTCTGCAGACCGGTCGGTCTGCGGTGGGTGGTTGAGTGGTGCCGGCTCTGCGGGGGAACTCCAGAGGAGACACCGCAAGGAGACACGCCGAAAAAGGCGCAAGGCACCAAAGAGTTAGTATACGTTACCCGTGAGCACCCGGCAACCAGACACGTGCCCTCCTGGGCAGCCGTCGCACCCGACCGTGGCGCATCAACCCACCCGCGCCGGGCGCCCTCACGGTTCGGTGACGGCTCGGTCTTCGTCGGGTCGGGAGCTGTGAATGACGACGCAGCAGCGATGAGGACGGAACGAGGTTTCGGCATGCGCATGCTGATGGTCCCCGCCGTCGAGGACGCCTTGGATCAGATGCAGGTTGAGGCCGCATACGACGTCTCTGTGCTCTTCGGAGAGCGCATGGAAAGGGCAGTTGCACAGGTCGATGCTGTCGTCTTCGGCGGTGCGGGGCTGATAGCCGCAGCTGCTCAAGACGGAGAGCAGGTCGCCCGGAGACCTGGCACCGGCGTCACAGCCGGCTTCGTATGCGGCCCGGTTCACGGCATCGCGCACAGCTCCGGTGGCATCTCGCCCGACTGAGGAGACCAGCAGTCTCGCCAGCAGCTCATAGTCGCGCGGTGGCACGGTCAGCGCGAGATCTCGATCCGCGCGAAAGTAGATCTTCGCGGGGCGTCCGGCACCCGGACCGGTGCGTCCCGGCGGTCGAGCGTAGCCGACGGTCAACAGACCGGCATCCACGAGTTTGTCCAAGTGGTAGGCGGCCAGACTCCGACTGATCCCCGCGGCTTCGGCGGCCTGGTCTCTGCCCGGCGGCTGATCGCAGTCGCGCACGTAGGCGTACAAACGCTGACGCACCGGATCGTCCAGAGCGCTCAGACGGGCCAGCACATCCGCATCCAGCGAAGAGTCGTCGCCCATCACGGCAAGATTCTATAACCAAACACTATTGACAGGACCTTCAAAGGGAATACACTCTAAAAATCAAGTTGGTTGGTATTAGAAGCGATCCCGCACACAGCGGCACTCCGCTCCTGACCAGGACTGAAGGGAACGTCATGTTCAATGCACCACGCACTCTCCGCACCGCCGGCGAAGACGAACCCCCCGACGCCGGACGGCGCGGGTTCGGTCGCAGACGACTGGCCGCAGGACTCGCTCTGGCCTCCGCCCTGGCTGTCGGCGTGGCCATGATGGTCGCCCAGCAGCCTGCCCAGGCGATCACCAGCATCGACGGGCAATGGACCGTCGCGCACGGCGGCACCGGGCTGATCACGATGAACACCGACGGCACCTACACCTCCACGTGCGAGGTCTACCCCGACTATCCCGACGCGTGGTGTCCGGCACCGTCGGGCACCTTCCAGTTCAGCACGACGAGCACCGCCTCGGTGACCTTCACCGGCACCGACGGCAGCACCCACTCGTACCGGGTCTCCGGCCCCGTCTCCAGCCCCGACACCATCACGTCGGTGTTCGGCAGCCGTACACAGTCCGCGCTGGTGATGAAGCCCGGCAACTACTTCACGTGCACATATTGGACCGCGGGGCAGGGCAGCCCCCTGGTCGAGTACGACCCTGTCAGCAACTTCCTCTACGCCACCGGCTCGCTCGAACCGCTCGGCCCGACGGGGTTCGCGTACAGCCTCACGGAGACTGCTCCGAACTTCTTCCAGACCGGCGTCACGTGCCCGGCCCCGCCCGCGGAGTCGACTCTTCACATCGCCGGTGCCAGCGACGCCAGCATCACCTCGACCGGAGCCGGCGCCTGGGTGCCGCGAGCGACCGTGACGGTCACGGACATGACCGGAGCCCCCGTCTCCGGCGCCAGCGTGCGCGGTGACTTCGAGGGCCCCGACAGCTACTCGTATCTCACGGACTGCGTCACCTCCGCCGACGGCACCTGTCTGATGGGGGGCGAGCGAAGCGCCTTCGACTCCATGGCGAGTCTGTCTTTCGTCGCGTTCGACGCAACAAAGCTGGGGATGCTCGAGAGTTCTGAACGTGTGAGCGTCACTGTCTACGACCCGAACCTGCCGGCGCCCACGCCGACACCGACACCGACGCCCACTCCGACGCCCACGCCCGCCCCAACACCGACACCCGCACCGGTGACGCATCACGTCTTCAACCTGGAGAACGTGACCACGGTCGGCTCAGCCGTATGGCAGCCGCAGGTGGCCGTCACACTCCGGAACTCGCTCGGTTTCGGCGTCGCTGGTGCGACCGTCAGCGGGACGTTCAGCGGACAGAGCGCGACGGTGACCTGCACCAGTGACGTATTCGGCGCGTGCATTCTGGCCGGCGATTCCTTCAAGAACAAGGTCAAGTCGACGGTATTCGCGGTCACTGACGTCACCGCGGACTCGTCGACGTACCTGTCGAGCGCCAACAGCGACTTCGACGGGGACAGCAACGGGACGGTGATCAGCATCCCCCGCCCGTAGCCGGAGGCAGCGGCCGGCCGGCGGTTCGCGGTGACTCACCCCTTGATGCGCCTGTGGCATCAACACGTGAGTTCCGCAGAACCACCGCAACCGCACAGACGATGAGGGGTGGGATGCCGCGGCATCCCACCCCTCATCGTCTGGCGCGAACTACTTGAGGTTCGGCGTGATGTCGGTCTTCGCATCCATGGTCACGTTGACCTGCTTGCCATTGACGTACAGCGCCGGAGTTCCGGTCGCGTCGCTGGGCAGCCCCTTGGACAGCGCGTACTTCTGGTACTCGTTGGACGTGATCGCCTTCTCGAGGTCACTGGTCATCTTCACCCCGGCGGACTTGGCGATCTGCACGATCTGGTCGTCGGACAGGCCGGCCGAGCCCTCTTCGGGCTGGTTGGCGTACATCGCCTGCATGAATGCATAGGCGTTGTCAGGGTCGGCGACGGCGACGGCGTAGAACGCGCCGGCCGCGCGGCTCGAGTAGCCGGAAGGCGACGAGCGGCCGTCGAGGATCGTCACCGGGTGCACGTTCAGCTTCACGGTGCCGGCATCGACGAGCTGCTTGATCGCCGGGCCCTCGCTCTGCTCGAACTGGTTGCAATAGGGGCACAGGAAGTCGACGTACGTGTCGATGGTGTTCGTGCCGTCACCGAAGGTCACCGACCCGGCCTCCGTGTTCACGATGCTGCCTTTCGGCTCTGAGCCGGGCGCCGACGCGGAGTTGTTGATCGCGATCACGATGCCGGTCACCACGACCAGCACCACAACAGCCGCCACGCTGACCCAGATGGCGAACCAGTTCGTCTTCCGCACAGCGGTAGCCATTGTTTCCTCGTTCTCTCGAAGGGGGTTCTACGGGAGGGGAACCGGGACGACGCCGAACGGCGCAAGTCCTGCGACTCCCCCATCGGGCGCGGTGAGCACCCAGACACCATCATCATGCACGGCGACGCTATGTTCCCAATGTGAGCCGGCTGAACCGTCGACGGTCGAGACGGTCCACCCGTCGTCGCCGACGTACGTCGCGTCGCTGCCGATGACGACCATCGGCTCGATCGCGATGGCCAGGCCGGGGCGCACCTCGGGTCCGGGGTCCGACACGCGATAATTGAACACCGCCGGCGATTCGTGCATCTTGCGTCCGATGCCGTGGCCGACGTAGTCGCGCAGGATGCCGTAGTCATGGCCGGAGGCCTCGACGAAGCCCTGCACGGCCGCTCCGACCTCGGCAAGGTGCGTCGCAGAGGCAAGGGCGGCGACCCCGGCCCACAGCGACCCCTCGGTCACCCGCGACAGCTCCTGCCGCTCGGCGACCACGTCGGGACGCGCGTCGTCGGGCACGACGACCGTGATCGCCGAGTCGCCGTTCCACCCGCGGTACTCGGCACCGGCATCCACCGAGACGATGTCACCGGGCTCGAGCACACGATCGCCGGGGATCCCGTGCACGACCTCGTCGTTGACCGAGACGCACACCGTGTGCCGGTACCCGCGCACCATCTGGAAATTCGAGAGGGCCCTGTTCGAGGTCACGACCGCGGCTGCTGCGGCATCCAGTTGCAGCGTCGTCGTGCCCGCGACGATCAGCGGACGCACCGCCTCGAGCATCGCCGCGGTGATGCGGCCAGGCTCGACCATGCCGCGCAGCTGCGCGGGGCTCTTGTAGATGCCGCGGCGAAGCGCCACGATCAGACGGCTGCCGGGCGGGTGATGCCGCGCGCAGCCAGTGCGTCGGTGATGCGTGCGGTGATCTCATCGAGGCTGCCGACCCCGTCGATCGTGTCGACGATGCCGCGCTCCCGATACACATCGAGGATCGGCGCAGTCTCACGCTCATAGATCGACAGTCGCTTGGCGATGGCCTCGTCGGTGTCGTCGGTGCGACCCTGCTCTTTCGCCCGCAGCGCCAAGCGCGCCATGGATTCGTCCCGCGGCACGGACAGCTCGATGACCGCGTCCAGACCGGCCGCATCCAGGAACCCGTCGAGGTCTTCGACCTGCCGCACGTTGCGCGGGTAGCCGTCGAGAAGAAAACCGCCCGCGGCGTCGTCCTGCGCCAGCCGGTCGCGCACGATCCGACCGGTCAACTCGTCCGAGACGAGGTTGCCCGCCGCCGTGATCGCCTTCACCTGCTCGCCGAGGGGCGTGCCGGCCTTGATGTTGGCGCGGAACACGTCCCCGGTCGAGATGGCCGGGATGCCGAGGGCCTCGGCGATACGGGCACCCTGGGTGCCTTTGCCCGAACCCTGAGGGCCGACGATCACCAGACGGGCGGTTGACGTCATCGCAGGAGTCCTTCGTAGTGGCGCTGCTGAAGCTGCGCATCGATCTGCTTCACCGTCTCAAGCCCCACACCGACCATGATGATGATCGAGGCACCGCCGAACGGGAAGTTCTGGTTCGCCGCCACCGTCGACAGAGCGACCAGCGGTATCAGGGCGACCAGACCAAGGTACAGCGCGCCGACCGTGGTGATGCGACTGATGACGTAATCCAGGTACTCGGCGGTGGGCCGACCCGCACGGATACCGGGGATGAATCCGCCGTACTTCTTCATGTTGTCGGAGATCTCGACCGGGTTGAACGTGATCGCGACGTAGAAGAAGGTGAAGCCGACCGTCAGCACGAAGTACAGCAGCCAGTAGATCGGGTGATCGCCCTTGACGAGGTAGTTGTTGATCCACACGACCCATTGCGCCGGCTGCTGGCCGGCGGCGGGCTGGTTGAACTGCGCGATCAGCGCGGGGATGTACAGCAGCGATGAGGCGAAGATGACCGGGATCACGTTGGCCATGTTCATCTTGATCGGGATGTATGTGCTGGTGCCGCCGTACGTGCGCCGCCCGACGATGCGCTTGGCGTACTGCACCGGGATGCGTCGCACCGACTGCTCGACGAACACGATCAGGGTGATGATGACGATGCCCACCACGATCACGAGGAAGAACGTGTCCCAGCCGCGGGCCTGCTTGATGGTCCACATGGCCGCAGGGAACGTGGCGACGATCGAGATGAAGATCAGGATCGACATGCCGTTGCCGACGCCCTTCTCTGTCATCAGCTCGGCCATCCACATGATCAGACCGGTGCCGGCCGTCAGCGCGAGCACCATGAGCATCTGCGCCCACCACGCGTCGTTGGTGAGCACCTGCTGGCACGCCTGCACCGACGAGCCGAACAGCTGACCTGTGCTGGCGACGGTGACCAGCGTGGTCGACTGCAGCAGCGCGAGGGCGATCGTGAGGTAACGGGTGTACTGCGTGAGCTTGGCCTGCCCGGACTGACCCTCTTGGTACAGCGTCTCGAAGTGCGGGATGACCACGCGCAGCAGTTGGATGATGATCGCCGCGGTGATGTACGGCATGACGCCGAGCGCGAAGATCGATAGCTGCAGCAGAGCGCCGCCCGAGAACAGGTTGACCATGGAGAGCAGGCCTTGGGTGCCGCCGCCTTCGCGCAGACACTCCTGAACCTTCGGGAAGCTGACGAACGGCGTGGGCACGTGCGCCCCGAGCCGATAGATCACGATGATCGCCAGGCTGAAGCCGATCTTCCGTCTCAGGTCGGGTGTACGGAAGACTCGCTGGATGGCGCTGAACAAAGGGAATCCTCCAGAAAGTGGGATGCCGGCGCACACGGAGTGCACACAGACAACCAGGTTAGCCCAGCCACCGGGATGCGTCGCACGCTTCGGTGCGGCGATGCCGCCGGATGGCCGGATGCGAAACGGGGCCGGAGGTTTCTCCGGCCCCGTTTCGCTGGGGGTTACTCCGCCGCAGCGACAGCCACGGTACCTCCGGCGGCGACGATCTTCTGCTGTGCCGAGCCGGAGACCTTGTCGACCGACACGGTGAGCTTGACCGCGATGTCGCCGGTGCCGAGCACCTTGACCTTCTCGTTCTTGCGAACCGCACCCTTGGCGACCAGGTCGCTGACGGTGACCTCGCCACCGGACGGGTACAGCTCCGCGAGCTTGTCCAGGTTCACGACCTGGTACTCGACGCGGAACGGGTTCTTGAAGCCGCGCAGCTTCGGTGCACGCATGTGCAGCGGCAGCTGGCCACCCTGGAAGCCGGGACGCACCTGGTAACGGGCCTTGGTGCCCTTGGTGCCGCGACCGGCGGTCTTGCCCTTGGAGCCCTCACCGCGACCCACACGGGTCTTCGCGGTGTTGGCGCCGGGGACCGGACGCAGGTGGTGGACCTTCAGGACACCGGGACGCGAGGCCACGACATCCTTCTTGACCGCCGCCTTCTTCGCGGGCGCCTTCTCGTTCTTCTCGGCCTTCTCAGCCATTAGTCGATCTCCTCAACCTTCACGAGGTGGGCGACGGCCTTGACGTAACCGCGCGTCTGCGCGTCGTCGGGACGGACGACCGTGTCGCCGATCCGCTTGAGGCCGAGGCTGCGCAACGTGTCGCGCTGGTTCTGCTTCTCGCTCACCTTGGACTTGACCTGGGTGACCTTCAGACGGGCAGCCATCAGGCACCTACCTTCTGCTCACGGGCGGCTGCGGCATCCGCAGCTTCGGCACGGATGAGACGGGCCGGGGCGACCTGATCGAAGTCCAGGCCACGACGGGCGGCGACGGCGCGCGGCTCTTCGAGACGCTTCAGCGCCGCGACGGTCGCGTGCACGATGTTGATCGTGTTCGACGAGCCGAGCGACTTCGACAGGACATCGTGGATGCCGGCGCACTCGAGCACGGCACGCACCGGGCCACCGGCGATGACACCGGTACCGGCTGCGGCCGGACGCAGCAGCACCACACCGGCGGCTGCCTCGCCCTGCACCGGGTGCGGGATCGTCTTGTTCACGCGCGGCACGCGGAAGAAGTTGCGCTTGGCCTCTTCGACGCCCTTGGAGATCGCCAGGGGCACCTCACGGGCCTTGCCGTAGCCGACACCGACAACGCCGTTGCCGTCGCCGACGACCACCAGAGCAGTGAAGCTGAACCGGCGTCCGCCCTTGACGACCTTCGACACGCGATTGATCGTCACGACGCGCTCGAGGAACTGGTTGTCCCCACGGTCGCGCGAGTTGCGGTCACGCGAGTTGCGGTCGCGCGAGTTGCGGTCGCGCCCTCCGCGGCGCGGCTCGCGCTCGGTCGTCGTCTCGGTGGTGGCCGCGGCCTCCTGGGCCGGCGCTGCCTGATCGGCGGTCACTTCGGTCTCCACACTCTTGTTCTGCGTTGCGTCACTCACAGGTTCAGCCCTCCTTCGCGGGCACCCTCGGCGATCGCGGCGACGCGACCGGCGTAGCGGTTGCCGCCGCGGTCGAACACGACCTCGTCGACACCGGCGGTCTTGGCGCGCTCGGCGACAAGCTCCCCGACCTTGCGGGCCTTGGCGGTCTTGTCACCGTCGAAAGCGCGCAGATCGGTCTCGAGCGTCGAGGCGCTGGCCACGGTGTGGCCATTGCTGTCGTCGACGACCTGCACGAAGACGTGGCGGGCCGAACGGGTCACGACCAGGCGGGGACGCTCGGTGGTGCCCACGACCTTCTTGCGAAGGCGTGCGTGGCGACGCGCGCGGGCGTCGGACTTCGACTTCACAGCCATTACTTACCAGCCTTTCCGGCCTTGCGCCGAACGACCTCGCCGGCGTAACGCACGCCCTTGCCCTTGTACGGCTCGGGCTTGCGGATCTTGCGGATGTTCGCGGCCGCCTCACCGACGGCCTGCTTGTCGATGCCGCTCACGGTGACCTTGTTGTTGCCTTCGACCGTAAACGTGATGCCTGCCGGCGGCTCGACCAGCACCGGGTGCGAGAAGCCGAGCGCGAACTCGATCGAGCCGCCCTTCTGCTGCACGCGGTAGCCGGTGCCGACGACCTCGAGGCCCTTGGTGTAGCCCTGGGTGACACCGATGATGTTGTTGTTGATGAGCGTGCGGGTCAGGCCGTGCAACGACCGCGACTCGCGTTCGTCATTGGGGCGGGAGACCAGGACCTGGCCCTCCTCCACCGTGACCTCGATCGGGCGTGCCACGGTGAGGTTCAACTCACCCTTGGGGCCCTTGACCTGCACTGCCTGCCCGGCGACCTCGACGGTCACTCCGGCGGGAATGTCGATGGGAAGACGTCCGATACGCGACATCGTCGATCACCACACGTAGGCGAGAACTTCCCCGCCCACGCCCTTCTGCTCGGCCTGGCGGTCCGTCAGGAGGCCAGAGGAGGTGGACAGGATGGCAACGCCCAGGCCACCGAGGACCGTGGGCAGCTCGGTCGAGCGTGCGTACACGCGCAGACCGGGCTTCGAGACGCGCTTGATGCCGGCGATCGACCGCTCGCGGTTCGGGCCGTACTTCAGCGTCAGGGTCAGCGTCTGACCGACGCGGGCGTCGGAGACGGCCCAGTCGGCGATGTAGCCCTCCTGCTTGAGGATCGCGGCGATGTTCGTCTTCAGCTTCGAGCTCGGCAGTGCCACGGAGTCGTGGTGCGCCGAGTTCGCGTTGCGCAGACGGGTCAGCATATCTGCGACCGGGTCTGTCATTGTCATGGATTGTTTCCTTTGTTCATAAGGTTTCGGACACGGGTACACCCGCGGCCGACCTTCTATGAGTGCCTCTGTCGAGGCATCCCGCCCCGATCCCCCGAAGTCGGGGGATCGGCGTCCGGTGGACGAAGGCGGAAGTGTTCAGTTTAGACGGATGCCTCGGCTCACGCCTGAGCGTCGTCCGAGCGGAACGGGAAGCCCAGGTGACGCAGCAGCGCCCGGCCCTCGGCATCCGTCGCCGCGGTCGTGACGACCGTGATGTCGAAACCGCGAACGCGGTCGATGCGGTCCTGGTCGATCTCGTGGAACACCGACTGCTCCTCGAGACCGAACGTGTAGTTGCCGTGACCGTCGAACTGTGCGCCCGACAGGCCGCGGAAGTCACGGATGCGGGGCAGCGCGAGGCTGATCAGCCGGTCCAGGAACTCCCAGGCGCGGTCGCCGCGCAGCGTCACGTGGGCGCCGATCGGCTGGCCTTCGCGCAGCTTGAACTGCGCGATCGACTTGCGTGCCTTGGTCACGATCGGCTTCTGGCCGGTGATCTTGGTGAGGTCGTCGACCGCACCTTCGATCACCTTGCTGTCGCGAGCTGCCTCGCCGACACCGGTGTTGACCACGACCTTGACCAGGCCGGGAATCTGCATGACGTTCGCGTAGCCGAACTCGTCCTGCAGCTTCTGCTGGATCTCGCTCCGGTACTTCTGCTTCAGGCGCGGCTGGATCTTGCCAGCCGGCGCAGCAGTGGTGGTGCTCATCAGAGGTCCTTACCGCTCTTCTTCGCAAAACGCACGCGAACCGTGCGCTTCGTGCCGTCCTTGACCTTCTCATCGACCCGGTGGCCGACGCGGGTCGGCTTCTTGGTCGACGGGTCCACGACGGCGACGTTGGAGATGTGGATCGGCGCCTCCATCGTCTCGATGCCGCCGGTCTTGGTGCCGCGCTGGGTCTGACCGACGCGGGAGTGCTTCGTGACGAAGTTCACGCCCTCGACGATCACGCGGTCCTGCTCGGCGATGACGGCCAGGACCTTGCCCTGCTTGCCGCGATCGGTGCCGGTCAGGACCTGAACCAGGTCGTCCTTCTTGATGTTCGCCATGATCAGATGACCTCCGGTGCCAGCGAGACGATCTTCATGAACTTCTTGTCGCGAAGCTCACGGCCGACCGGCCCGAAGATGCGGGTGCCGCGGGGCTCCCCGTCGCTCTTCAGGAGCACGGCGGCGTTCTCGTCGAACTTGATGTACGAGCCGTCGGCACGACGGGTCTCCTTGACGGTGCGCACGACCACGGCCTTGACGACATCGCCCTTCTTGACGTTTCCGCCGGGGATGGCATCCTTCACCGTGGCGACGATGACATCGCCGAGGCCCGCATAGCGGCGGTTGGAGCCGCCGAGCACCCGAATGGTGAGCAGCTCCTTGGCGCCGGTGTTGTCGGCGACCTTGAGTCGGGATTCGTTCTGAATCATTTACTTGGCCTTCTCGAGAATCTCGACCAGACGCCAGCGCTTGGTGGCGCTCAGCGGCCGGGTCTCGTGGATGAGAACAAGGTCGCCGGTGCCGGCTGCGTTGTTCTCGTCGTGCACCTTGACCTTCGAGGTCTGGCGGAGGACCTTGCCGTAGAGGGGGTGCTTCACGCGGTCCTCGACCTCGACGACGATCGTCTTGTCCATCTTGTCGCTGACGACGTATCCACGGCGGGACTTGCGGTAGCCGCGGGCGGCCGCGTCGCGGACGTCGTGCTCAGCGTGCTCGTGACCGGAGGTCTTGACGGCCTCGGTCTCGGCCTTCTTCGCAGTGGCCATCACTCAGTCTCTTCCTTCGCCTCGGCGGGCGCGGAGGCGTCAGCCTCGGCATCCGCCTTCTTCGACTTGCTCTTCTTCGCCTTGCCCGTCTCCACCGGCGCGGGCGTGGCACGGATGCCGAGCTCGCGCTCACGGATCACGGTGTAGAGCCGCGCGATGTCGCGCTTGACGGCGCGGATGCGGCCGTGGCTCTCCAACTGACCGGTGGCGGACTGGAAGCGCAGGTTGAACAGCTCTTCCTTGGCCTTGCGCAGCTCCTCGACGAGGCGCTGGTCTTCGAACGTGTCGAGCTCGCTGGTGGCGAGCTCCTTGGTGCCGATCGCCATTACGCGTCGCCCTCCTCGCGCTTGATGATGCGTGCCTTCAAGGGCAGCTTGTGGATGGCACGGGTCAGCGCCTCGCGAGCAAGCTGCTCGTCGACGCCCGCGACCTCGAACAGGACGCGGCCCGGCTTGACGTTCGCGACCCACCACTCGGGTGAGCCCTTGCCGGAACCCATGCGGGTTTCTGCCGGCTTCTTGGTCAGCGGACGGTCGGGGTAGATGTTGATCCACACCTTGCCGCCGCGCTTGATGTGACGGGTCATCGCGATACGAGCGGACTCGATCTGACGGTTGGTCACGTACGCCGGGGTCAGTGCCTGGATGCCGTAGTCGCCGAAGGAGACCTTCGTGCCACCGGTGGCCTGTCCGGTGCGCCCCGGGTGGTGCTGCTTGCGGAACTTGACCTTACGGGGGATAAGCATTATGCCGATGCTCCTTCTGCGACGGGGGCCTCGTTGCGCGGTGCACGACGCGGACGCTCCCCGCGGGAAGGCTTCTGGTTGGCCTGCTCGCGTGCGAGTTCCTTGTTCGTGAGGTCGCCCTTGTAGATCCAGACCTTCACGCCGATGCGGCCGAAGGTGGTGCGTGCCTCGTAGAAGCCGTAGTCGATGTTCGCGCGCAGCGTGTGCAGCGGCACACGACCCTCGCGGTAGAACTCCGACCGGCTCATCTCGGCGCCGCCGAGACGGCCCGACACCTGGATGCGGACGCCCTTGGCGCCCGCGCGCTGCGCGCCCTGCAGACCCTTGCGCATCGCACGGCGGAAAGCCACGCGGGCGCTGAGCTGCTCGGCGATGCCCTGCGCGACCAGCTGAGCGTCGGCCTCGGGGTTCTTCACCTCGAGGATGTTCAGCTGGATCTGCTTGCCGGTGAGCTTCTCGAGCTCGCTGCGGATGCGCTCGGCTTCCGCACCACGACGACCGATGACGATGCCCGGACGTGCGGTGTGGATGTCGACGCGCACACGGTCACGCGTCCGCTCGATCTCGATGTTGCTGACGCCCGCGCGGTCGAGCTGCTTCTGCAGCAGTCGGCGGATCTTGATGTCCTCGGCGAGGTAGTCGGCGTAGCGCTGACCTGCCTTCGTCGAGTCCGAGAACCACCGCGACACGTGGTCGGTGGTGATGCCCAGGCGGAAGCCGTACGGGTTTACCTTCTGTCCCATTACTTGCTCGCCTTCCTTGCACTGGGCTTTGTCGAACTGTTCGTTGCTGCGCCGGCCTCGGCGACCTCAGGGGTCGCGAGCACGACGGTGATGTGACTGGTGCGCTTCTTGATCTGGAACGCGCGGCCCTGTGCACGAGGCTGGAAGCGCTTGAGCGTCGTCCCCTCGTCCACGAAGGCGTTCTTCACGTACAGATCCTGCTCGTCCAGGAATTCGTTCTCCTGGTCGGCCTTCACGCGGGCGTTCGCGATCGCCGAGTGCACGAGCTTGTAAATGGGCTCGCTGGCGCTCTGCTGCGCGAACTTCAGGATGGCAAGGGCCTCTTCGGCCTGCTTGCCCTTGATGAGTGCGACGACGCGACGAGCCTTCTGAGGGGTCACGCGGATGTGTCGCACGCGTGCGATGGACTCCACCATTTCTTCTCCTCTGCGCCCCGCGTCAGCGGCGGCGGCCCTTCTTGTCGTCCTTCACATGGCCGCGGAAGGTGCGGGTGGGCGCGAACTCGCCCAGCTTGTGTCCGACCATGCTTTCGCTGACGAACACAGGGATGTGCTTGCGACCGTCGTGCACGGCGATCGTGTGGCCGAGCATGGCCGGCACGATCATCGAGCGACGCGACCACGTCTTGATGACGTTCTTGGTTCCCGCTTCGTTCTGTACGACGACCTTGCGAAGCAGGTGCTCGTCGACGAAGGGGCCCTTCTTGAGACTGCGTGGCATCTTCTGTTCCTACCTACTTGCGCTTCTTGCCGGCGGTGCGACGGCGAACGATGTACTTGTCGCTTTCCTTGTTCGCGTGGCGGGTGCGGCCCTCAGGCTTGCCCCACGGCGTGACAGGGTGACGACCACCGGAGGTACGACCCTCGCCACCACCGTGCGGGTGGTCGACGGGGTTCATCACGACACCGCGAACGGTCGGGCGGACGCCCTTCCAGCGCTTGCGGCCGGCCTTGCCCCAGTTGATGTTCGACTGCTCGGCGTTGCCGACCTCGCCGATCGTGGCGCGGCAGCGGGAATCGACGTTGCGGATCTCACCCGAGGGCAGTCGCAGCTGAGCGAAGGCACCGTCCTTGGCGACCAGGCGCACTCCGGCACCGGCCGAACGCGCGATCTTGGCGCCGCCGCCCGGGCGCAGCTCGATGGCGTGCACCACGGTACCGGTGGGGATGTTGCGCAGCGGCAGGTTGTTGCCCGGCTTGATGTCGGCCGATGCGCCGGATTCGACGATGTCGCCCTGGCGCAGCTTCTCCGGCGCGAGGATGTAGCGCTTCGTGCCGTCCACGAAATGCAGCAGCGCGATGCGCGCCGTGCGGTTCGGGTCGTACTCGATGTGCGCGACCTTGGCGTCGATGCCGTCCTTGTCATTGCGACGGAAGTCGATGACACGGTACTGACGCTTGTGTCCACCACCGATGTGACGTGTGGTGATGCGCCCCTGGTTGTTGCGGCCACCGGTCTTGGCGAGCGGCTTCAGCAGCGACTTCTCAGGCGTCGATCGGGTGATCTCGGCGAAGTCAGCCACCGACGAGCCGCGACGACCCGGGGTCGTGGGCTTGTACTTGCGAATAGCCATAATTCTCTCGTCCCTCGTCCGACCGTCAGCCGACTGCCGTGAAGATGTCGATGGTGCCCGACTTCAGCGTGACCACGGCGCGCTTGGTGTCCTTGCGCTTGCCGGTGCCGAAACGGGTGCGACGGGCCTTGCCGACGCGGTTGAGCGTGTTGACCGACGCAACCTTCACACCGAAGATCTTCTCGATCGCGAGCTTGATCTCGGTCTTGTTCGCGTGGGTGTCCACGTAGAACGTGTACTTGCCCTCGTCGATCAAGCCGTAGCTCTTCTCGGAGACGACCGGCTTCAGGATGATGTCGCGCGGGTCCTTGTTGATGGCGGTCATGCCGAGACCTCCTCGGTGGCACCGCTCTTGAACGCGACGAACGCGTCGAAAGCGGCCTTGGTGAAGACGATGTCGTCGGAGACGACCACGTCGTAGGCGTTCAGCTGGTCGAAGCTGAGCACGTGCACCTCGGTGAGGTTGCGCACGCTCTTGACAGTCAGCTCGTCAGCGCGCTCGACGACCACGAGGATGTTCTTCGTGGCGCCCAGCTCGGAAAGAACCGCGGCAGCGGCCTTCGTGGACGGCGCGCCCTCGATGCCGAAGCTCTCCACCACGTGGAGACGCTCGCCGCGAGCACGGTCGCTGAGCACGCCCAGGAGGGCGGCGGCGATCATCTTCTTGGGGGTGCGCTGCGCGTAGTCGCGGGGCTTGGGGCCGTGGACGACGCCACCACCGGTGTGCTCAGGTGCGCGGATCGAGCCCTGACGGGCGTTACCGGTGCCCTTCTGCTTGAAGGGCTTGCGGCCCGAGCCCGAGACCTCACCGCGACGCTTGGTCGAGTGGGTGCCCTGGCGCGCCGCCGCGAGCTGCGCGACGACGACCTGGTGGATGAGCGGGATGTTGGTGTTGACGTCGAAGATCGCGGCGGGCAGCGTGACCGAGCCTGCCTTCTTGCCATCTGTCTTGCGGACGTCGAGGGTCGTGTCAGCCATGGCCTCAGGCACCCTTCACTGCGTTGCGGACGTACACGATGCGACCGCGCGCGCCGGGGACGGCGCCCTTGACGAGCAGCAGACCCTTCTCGGCGTCGACGGCGTGCACCGTGAGGTTGAGGACGGTCACGCGCTCGCCACCCATACGGCCGGCCATGCGCATGCCCTTGAAGACGCGGCTCGGGGTCGCCGAGGCGCCGATCGAACCGGGCTTGCGGTGGTTGCGGTGTGCACCGTGCGAGGCCGAGACGCCCTTGAAGTTGTGGCGCTTCATGACACCGGCGAAGCCCTTGCCCTTGCTGGTGCCGACGACGTCGACCAGCTGACCTGCTTCGAACGTGCCGTCGACGGTGAGCTCCTGGCCGGGCGCGTAGTCCGCGGCATCCGCGGTGCGCACCTCGGTGACGTGGCGGCGCGGGGTGACCCCGGCGGCCTCGAAGTGGCCCTCGAGGGGCTTGGTGACCTTGCGCGGGTCGATCTGACCGGCCGCGATCTGCACGGCGCTGTAGCCGTCCTTCTCGGGCGTGCGCACCTGGGTGACCACGTTCGGGGCAATCTCGATGACGGTGACGGGAACGAGCTTGCCCTGCTCGTCCCACACCTGGGTCATGCCGAGCTTGGTGCCCAGCAGACCTTTGGAAGTCTTGTTGTTGATGTCAGTCATGCCGAGCCTCAGAGTTTGATCTCGATGTTGACATCGGCAGGCAGATCGAGGCGCATCAGCGAGTCGACGGCCTTGGGCGTCGGGTCGATGATGTCGATGACGCGCTTGTGGGTGCGCATCTCGAAGTGCTCGCGGCTGTCCTTGTACTTGTGGGGCGACCGGATGACGCACACGACGTTCTTCTCGGTCGGAAGCGGCACCGGTCCCACGACCGAAGCGCCGGCGCGGGTAACGGTGTCGACGATCTTGCGGGCCGACGAATCCAGGCCGGCGTGATCGTACGACTTCAGGCGAATGCGGATCTTCTGTCCCGCCATTGTCTGCTCTCTCTCTTCTCGCGTCTTACGCTCACGCGCATTGGACGCCCGGTGGCGCTTGCACGCCATGGCACGTTTGCCGGCTTCGCCGGCGATGCTGCACCGCTGTTCTGCTGTCACACCGGACGCGCAGCGTCCGGCTCCCGCGCACACGTCACCACGGATGGATTGTGTGGGGGATCTCGCGCACAGCTGCTCGAGCTTCTGCTCTCGCTTGCGCTGTTCTGCTACCCGCGGCCTAGGATCTCGCTGATGCGATGCCTATGCACTGCCCTGGCAGTGATCCAGGCATGCGCGAGCGCACGCCGGAATGTGGAACCTGTTTAGTGTACGTGCATCCCGGGCGTGTCGCAAATCGCGACCCCTCCCCCACCCCGCCCCTTCTCCCCGCCGACCTGCCCCTCCGCGCCGCTCACCTGCCCCTCCGCCCTCGCGACCTGCCCCTCCGCGCCGCTCACCTGCCCCTCCGCCCTCGCGACCTGCCTCTCCGCCGTCCACGACCTGCACCCCGGTCCGCGCGCTGCGCCGTCGGCGTCGATGAGCTGCACTCCTGGCATCCGCCCGCTGCACGCGCCGCCTCCGCCCCGCCGCAACGTATTGCGGACCCGCGCTAACGTCCGAGGAGGCCTATCGAACGCAGGTAGGCAGCGAACTCGTCGACAGTCGCCATCTGAGCGAATCCCCAACGATCGCAGCGCCAGCCCATCGTGTCTTCGACCGCCTGCTGTCGCTGTGCCTGATCCAGGAGGACCTGCTCCTTCGTCCTCCCGGACATCACGGTCGAATCGGTGTACTTGAAACGCCCGTCGAACTCGGCCCAGCGCCCAAGCCGCGGCCAGCAGAAGTCGAGCAGCGCGTACCGGCCGTCGGGGAGATCGACACGGTACTGCAGTTGAGCACTCTGCACGCCGAGTTGCCACATCCACAGACGCGAGATGCTCTCGCCCGGCAGTTGCGCACGACCGTCCGCAAACTCCACGACGAACCGCGCCTGCCGAATCCCCCGCGCACCGGAGTGCGCCGCGATCCGCTCCCGCACCGCTGCACGGAAGCGCTCGGCACGTTCCTCGTCATAGATGTTCCGTTCCGCGTCCCAGGCGATCTGCCGCAGCGCGGCATCGAATGCGACGACGGCCGCTTCGAGCGACACGAGTCGAACCATGTCGTAGACGGTGCGCTCGAGCGAGGTCACACGCATGCCATCGATGGTCACCACCTCGTCAGCGCTGAGCGGGAGGTGATGCCGCGCGACATCCCTACCGCTATGCCGGGGGTGTCTCCCCACGAAGATCATGTCAACGCGGTCGGAGCGAACACGATACAGCGGGAGGCGATGGAGCGCTCCCGCCGTCGCAAGAGCGAAGACTCCGTCCGCCGCGCGCATTCGCAGGTGCGCCGCTTGTGCGCGCGTGCACAGCCGACCCTCGCTGAACAACTCGTCCCACTCGCGGGTGACGACGTACGCACCCCTGGACACGCGGGTCACCCTGCGTCCCGAAATGCGGACGTCGTTCGGAACTGACGATCCACGCATGGAACGCAGGATCCGCGACGCCGATGCATTCTCCACCACACCTCCACGATCACGCAGACGGACATTCGCGCGAGGCGGTGGACCCGACATCGGTGGACAACTCGCCGCAGGCGACGGTTGTGCAGGAGATGTCGAATACATGGATGCCCCAGCACGATGCGTGGGCTCGATTCGCTGCACGGGTGGCTCTGACTCAGGACGCTCCACGACGCACAAGCGCAGGCGCATGGTCGGGTTGGACCCAGCCGGCGAAGGGCCACGTCGCGCGGACAGAGCCACACGTGGTGCAGGCCGACGGGCAGCTCGGGGAACAGAGGGGCAGCTCGGGGAACAGAGGGGCAGCTCGGGGAACAGAGGTGCAGCTCGGGGAACAGAGGTGCAGCTCGGGGAACAGAGGTGCAGCTCGGGGAACAGAGGTGCAGCTCGGGGAACAGAGGTGCAGCTCGGGGAGGGAAGAACAGAGGTGCACGTCGCCAGGGATGCGGGACAACGCGCGAAGGGCGCAGGACGGCGAGGCGGCGGGGCGCGGTGCGTGTTAACGCGAAGAGGCCACCCAGCAATGGGTGGCCTCTTCACAGAAGAAGTCCGGCGGTGTCCTACTCTCCCACAAGGTCCCCCTTGCAGTACCATCGGCGCTGAGAGGCTTAGCTTCCGGGTTCGGAATGTGACCGGGCGTTTCCCTCTCGCTATGGCCGCCGAAACACTATGGATGTTTCAAAAACCAACAACGAAGTTGTTCATATGTTGTTGTGTTCCCGACCGTACATCGAGAACCACTCAGTGGACGCGCGCACCCCGAAAGGGTGATGTTATCAAGTCATCGGCTTATTAGTACCGGTCAGCTCCACACGTTACCGTGCTTCCACATCCGGCCTATCAACCCAGTAATCTGGCTGGGAGCCTCTCCCCCCGAAGGGGATGGAAGTCTCATCTCGAGGCCGGCTTCCCGCTTAGATGCTTTCAGCGGTTATCCATCCCGAACGTAGCTAACCAGCGGTGCTCCTGGCGGAACAACTGGCACACCAGAGGTTCGTCCAACCCGGTCCTCTCGTACTAGGGTCAGATCCTCTCAAACTTCCTACGCGCGCAGCGGATAGGGACCGAACTGTCTCACGACGTTCTAAACCCAGCTCGCGTACCGCTTTAATGGGCGAACAGCCCAACCCTTGGGACCTACTCCAGCCCCAGGATGCGACGAGCCGACATCGAGGTGCCAAACCATGCCGTCGATATGGACTCTTGGGCAAGATCAGCCTGTTATCCCCGAGGTACCTTTTATCCGTTGAGCGACAGCGCTTCCACAAGCCACTGCCGGATCACTAGTCCCGACTTTCGTCCCTGCTCGACCTGTCAGTCTCACAGTCAAGCTCCCTTGTGCACTTACACTCGCCACCTGATTGCCAACCAGGTTGAGGGAACCTTTGGGCGCCTCCGTTACTCTTTAGGAGGCAACCGCCCCAGTTAAACTACCCACCAGGCACTGTCCCTGAACCGGATCACGGTCCGAAGTTAGGCATCCAGAGTGACCAGAGTGGTATTTCAACAATGACTCCACCCGAACTGGCGTCCGGGTTTCACAGTCTCCCACCTATCCTACACAAGCCACACCGAATACCAATACCAAGCTGTAGTAAAGGTCACGGGGTCTTTCCGTCCTGCTGCGCGTAACGAGCATCTTTACTCGTAATGCAATTTCGCCGAGTTCGTGGTTGAGACAGTTGGGAAGTCGTTACGCCATTCGTGCAGGTCGGAACTTACCCGACAAGGAATTTCGCTACCTTAGGATGGTTATAGTTACCACCGCCGTTTACTGGGGCTTAAATTCGCAGCTTCGCTTACGCTAACCGCTCCTCTTAACCTTCCAGCACCGGGCAGGCGTCAGTCCGTATACATCGTCTTGCGACTTGGCACGGACCTGTGTTTTTAGTAAACAGTCGCTACCCACTGGTCTCTGCGGCCACCACACCCTTTCGGTGTAAAACCTAATAAGTGGATGGCCCCCCTTCTCCCGAAGTTACGGGGGTATTTTGCCGAGTTCCTTAACCACGATTCTCTCGATCTCCTTGGTATTCTCTACCTGACCACCTGAGTCGGTTTGGGGTACGGGCGGCTGGAACCTCGCGTCGATGCTTTTCTCGGCAGCATAGGATCACCCACTTTTCATCCGCATCGTGTCTCAGCCTCATGACTCCCGGATTTGCCTAAGAGTCGGCCTACGCACTTGCACCAGGACAACCATCGCCTGGCTTGGGCTACCTTCCTGCGTCACACCTGTTAATACGCTAGCCGCACCAGCATGGGGTCGAGCGTTCACCAGAACAACCATCACCCCGAAGGGATCAGGCAACGCCTGGCTAGGACTCTTAGCACCACTGGATTGACTGGGGCGGTTCTTCGCCGGTACGGGAATATCAACCCGTTGTCCATCGACTACGCCTGTCGGCCTCGCCTTAGGTCCCGACTTACCCAGGGCAGATTAGCTTGACCCTGGAACCCTTGGTCTTTCGGAGGACGTGTTTCTCACACGTCATTCGCTACTCATGCCTGCATTCTCACTCGTGTGCCGTCCACGGCTGGGTCACCCCGCCGCTTCACCCGGCACACGACGCTCTCCTACCCATCCACACGACTGGACCACGAAGGCCTGTCATAAAATGCGAATGCCACAACTTCGGTGGCGTGCTTGAGCCCCGTTACATTGTCGGCGCGGAATCACTTGACCAGTGAGCTATTACGCACTCTTTCAAGGGTGGCTGCTTCTAAGCCAACCTCCTGGTTGTCAAAGCAACTCCACATCCTTTCCCACTTAGCACGCGCTTAGGGACCTTAGATGGTGGTCTGGGTTGTTTCCCTCTCGACTATGAAGCTTATCCCCCACAGTCTCACTGCTGCGCTCTCACTTACCGGCATTCGGAGTTTGGCTGACGTCAGTAACCTGGTGAGGCCCATCGGCCATCCAGTAGCTCTACCTCCGGCAAGAAACACGCAACGCTGCACCTAAATGCATTTCGGAGAGAACCAGCTATCACGAAGTTTGATTGGCCTTTCACCCCTATCCACAGCTCATCCCCTCAGTTTTCAACCTAAGTGGGTTCGGCCCTCCACGACGTCTTACCGTCGCTTCAGCCTGGCCATGGATAGATCACTTCGCTTCGGGTCTAGGACATGCGACTGAACGCCCTGTTCAGACTCGCTTTCGCTACGGCTACCCCACACGGGTTAACCTCGCCACATATCGCTAACTCGCAGGCTCATTCTTCAAAAGGCACGCTGTCACACCTACCAAGGGTGCTCCAACGGTTTGTAAGCAAACGGTTTCAGGTACTATTTCACTCCCCTCCCGGGGTACTTTTCACCTTTCCCTCACGGTACTTGTCCGCTATCGGTCATCTGGGAGTATTTAGGCTTATCAGGTGGTCCTGACAGATTCACACGGGATTTCTCGGGCCCCGTGCTACTTGGGATACACATCACGCCAAGAACACGCATTTCGGCTACAGGGCTCTCACCTGCTATGGCCCGCCTTCCCAGACGGTTCGCCTATACGCTCTTGTCACGCCGGTCTCTCGGCAGAAAAACCAGACATGTCCCACAACCCCCAACGTGCAACTCCTGCCGGATATCACACACGCCAGGTTTAGCCTCTTCCGATTTCGCTCGCCACTACTCACGGAATCACGGTTGTTTTCTCTTCCTGCGGGTACTGAGATGTTTCACTTCCCCGCGTTCCCTCTACCCGCCCTATACATTCAGACGGGAGTCACCAGGTCGGCACGCCGCCTGGCGGGGTTTCCCCATTCGGACACCCTCGGATCAAAACTTGCTTATCAGTTCCCCGAGGCTTATCGCAGATTGCTACGTCCTTCTTCGGCTCCAGATGCCAAGGCATCCACCGTTCGCTCTTAAAGACTTGAAATCACATGAGCTTTGATCTAAAAAGAATCAAAAAATATGACACACACCCCGAAGGGCATGCATCTTCAAGATGCTCGCGTCCACTGTGTAGTTCTCAAAGTACGGGCGGCACCGCCAGAGTCACCAGCCGAAACCAGCACACCCAACGGCCCTACCAGAAGTTCCGTCCAACCCCCCAACGGGGCCGGCCCGGTCCCTCAGGACCCAACAGCGTGCAGGCACCCCGCTCCCCGACCCCCACGTTCCCCCCGTCCGAAAACGGTGTACTAACGGTGACCAGCTGCGCTGATGCCATGTCAAATGTTCCACCCATGAGCTCCCAGCGGATCACATACGGACCCGGACTGGGTTCTGGAAGACCCGAAGGCCTTCAGAAGCTCCTTAGAAAGGAGGTGATCCAGCCGCACCTTCCGGTACGGCTACCTTGTTACGACTTAGTCCTAATTACCGATCCCACCTTCGACGGCTCCCTCCACAAGGGTTGGGCCACCGGCTTCAGGTGTTACCGACTTTCATGACTTGACGGGCGGTGTGTACAAGACCCGGGAACGTATTCACCGCAGCGTTGCTGATCTGCGATTACTAGCGACTCCGACTTCACGTAGTCGAGTTGCAGACTACGATCCGAACTGGGACCGGCTTTTTGGGATTCGCTCCACCTCACGGTATCGCAGCCCTTTGTACCGGCCATTGTAGCATGCGTGAAGCCCAAGACATAAGGGGCATGATGATTTGACGTCATCCCCACCTTCCTCCGAGTTGACCCCGGCAGTATCCCATGAGTTCCCACCATAACGTGCTGGCAACATAGAACGAGGGTTGCGCTCGTTGCGGGACTTAACCCAACATCTCACGACACGAGCTGACGACAACCATGCACCACCTGTACACCAGCCTTGCGGGGCGACCATCTCTGGCCGTTTCCGGTGTATGTCAAGCCTTGGTAAGGTTCTTCGCGTTGCATCGAATTAATCCGCATGCTCCGCCGCTTGTGCGGGTCCCCGTCAATTCCTTTGAGTTTTAGCCTTGCGGCCGTACTCCCCAGGCGGGGAACTTAATGCGTTAGCTGCGTCACGGAATCCGTGGAAAGGACCCCACAACTAGTTCCCAACGTTTACGGGGTGGACTACCAGGGTATCTAAGCCTGTTTGCTCCCCACCCTTTCGCTCCTCAGCGTCAGTTACGGCCCAGAGATCTGCCTTCGCCATCGGTGTTCCTCCTGATATCTGCGCATTCCACCGCTACACCAGGAATTCCAATCTCCCCTACCGCACTCTAGTCTGCCCGTACCCACTGCAGACCCGAGGTTGAGCCTCGGGATTTCACAGCAGACGCGACAAACCGCCTACGAGCTCTTTACGCCCAATAATTCCGGATAACGCTTGCACCCTACGTATTACCGCGGCTGCTGGCACGTAGTTAGCCGGTGCTTTTTCTGCAAGTACCGTCACCCCGAAAGGCTTCTTCCCTGCTAAAAGAGGTTTACAACCCGAAGGCCGTCATCCCCCACGCGGCGTTGCTGCATCAGGCTTCCGCCCATTGTGCAATATTCCCCACTGCTGCCTCCCGTAGGAGTCTGGGCCGTGTCTCAGTCCCAGTGTGGCCGGTCACCCTCTCAGGCCGGCTACCCGTCGACGCCTTGGTGAGCCATTACCTCACCAACAAGCTGATAGGCCGTGAGCCCATCCCCCACCGAAAAATCTTTCCAGACACAGACCATGCGGCCGTGCCTCATATCCAGTATTAGACACCGTTTCCAGCGCTTATCCCAGAGTGAAGGGCAGGTTGCTCACGTGTTACTCACCCGTTCGCCACTAATCCCCCAGTGCAAGCACCAGGATCATCGTTCGACTTGCATGTGTTAAGCACGCCGCCAGCGTTCATCCTGAGCCAGGATCAAACTCTCCGTAAAAAAACGAATGCCACAACCAGACCGGGAAAACAGTCCACGCTGCAGCGAGTTCAACCATGACCAAAAGAACAAACATCATTGCTGACATTCATATAATTGATCCAAAGGAATTCTCACCAGTCCCGAAAGACCGACGAGGATAATTTGGCATTTGACAAGTGCACGCTGTTGAGTTCTCAAGGATCGGACACACCCACAAACCCGGACCACAGTCCATCGCCGCAGGGCAACTTCACAATCATAGCCTCGCCTGAACCGCTCGTCAAACCGTGATCCCCAGCCAGAGGCTGCGGCATCCGACTCAGATGAAGCGGGACAGGCAAGATCCTCCGCACATCGGATCCCCGGGGGGATCGTGTTGTGGGAGGTGGTTCGCTGCTTGAGAGGGCGGGGCCTTTCGGCCTCCCGGCACTTCCCTTTGGGGCGAACGAGTAAGACTCTACGTGAGCCGACGGCATGGCGCGAATCGAGGGTGCACCTCGGGCGTGTCGCCGAGATTGCGGGCGCGGTGCCGGCGACTTCGGGCGCCGCAGATAGGCTGATCGGCATGGCTAACGAGCCGGTGCAGATACCTCAGGCGGCTCGCCTGAAGCTGTGCCGTGCGGCCGTCCAGGTGATCGCGGATCAGGCGAGCGTCGACATGCTGCACATCAAGGGCGACGCCGTCGACGGCTCTCTTCGCGACACTGTGGACCCTGGTAGTGACGTCGATGTACTGGTGCGCCCTTCGCATGTCGCGCGGCTGCACGCCCACTTGCTGCAGCACGGCTGGCGCGTATACAGCTCGTTCTTCTTCGGTTCGCCGTTCGGCCACGCGCAGACCTACCTGCACGAGCAGTGGGGCTACCTCGATCTGCACCGTCTGTTCCCCGGCATCGAGCGCGACCCCGTCGAAGCGTTCGATGTGCTGTGGTCCGAGCGCCGGCCGATCGATATCGCGACCGTCGCGGGCGCCGTGCCCTCAGTCGCCGCACAACGGGTGATCCTGCTTCTGAACAGTGCACGCAATTCACGCCAGGCCGTTGTCGAGCGGCTCTGGACGTCTTCACCCGCCGTCGACCGGGCCGCCACGATGGCCTTGGTGCACAGGCTTCAGGCCGATGTCGGTTTCGCGGCCGCGACAGGTGACCTCGACCGCCACCGCAGCGCCCGCAGCTACCCGCTGTGGCGCGTCATCACTCGCGGAGGCACGCGTGCCGAAGAGTGGCGGGCTCGCATCCGCGCCGCCCCGACGACGCGAGACAGGATGCTGTTGATCCTGCGGGCGCCCGCCGTCAACATCGAGCACCTCGAACATCAGCTCGGCCGCCCGCCCCGCCCCACAGACGTCGCGCGAGCGTTCGTGGCGCGCCCGGCGCTGGCCGTGCGCGAGTGGCTCGGGCGAAAGCGAGCACGGCGATGACCGCTCGGCTCGCTCTCGCCGCAGGGGTTGCGTCCATCCACATCGACGATGTCTCATACGCCGCCGTGGTGCCCGATGGCCCGATCGTCGTACTGGACGGCATCGCCGCCGTCATCTGGGAGCTGCTTCGCATGGATGGCGATGCCGACACCTTGAGGACGCGCGTCGCAGATCGGCTTATCGATCCGCCAGACGACCTGGACGCGGCGATTGCGAACTTCGTTATGTCGCTGCATGAACAGGGCCTGCTGGCGACAGAGCACTGACCATCGCTGACGAACGACTGCCGACGAAGCAGAACGCCTGCGATACTTGACGGCGAGAACGCCCCACGGGGATGGGCGCAAGGGGATCCGATGACGTCGACGAGCGCAGCGCTGCGATGGCTCGAGCGCCTGGGCCCGACCTGGGCCAACGTGTGGCGCTGGGTGCTGTTCGCCGCCGGTGTCGCTCTCGCCGTCTATTTCCTGCTGGTGCGTGGTCTCGTCCACGACGCGATCCCCGCCTTCGTGATCGCGGGCCTTGTGATCGGTGCAGCCCTCACGATGCGGGTGTCGATGGCGATCCCCCTCATGGCCACCCCCGTGCTGTTCGTGGTCACACGCCTTGGTTTCGGCGGGATCGACCTCACTGTCTCTGACGCCGCGCTGGCCGCGGCCTTCGGGACTGCGGTGCTGCTCGGCACGCGCCCGTTCAGCCGGGAACTGCGGGCCCTGCTCTGGTGCAACGCCGTCTACCAGTTCGCGACGGTCCTGACCGTCATCGTCAACCCTTACATTCAGAACACCGTCGAGTGGTTCCATGCCTGGCTGCTCGTGTCGGGGGCATTGGTGATGGGATGGGCCCTGGGCAGCGCCGGCTACGCGCGCCTCGCCCTGCGGCTCATGGTGACGGCTGCGGTCGTCATCGCCATCGGCACATTCGCCACGGGTGCTGTGCAATACGTTCACGGCGACTTCGTGGGCGTCTACCCAACGTGGCCGTTTGCCATGCACAAGAACTTCGCCGGCACCGTCATGGCGTTTGCCGCCCTCATCGTCTATATCAACCCGGACTGGGCGCGGTGCGCGAAAAACCCACGACGCGCGTTGATGATCACCTTGATCGTTGCGATCCTGATGACGCAGTCACGTCAAGCGCTCATCGGCCTCATGATCGCGATCGTGCTCGTGGTCAGTCGTCGCCGATTGTCCGGTCATTCACGTGCGGTGCTGCTGCTGCTGATCCCGGCGACCTGGATGATCATCTCGATGGTCAACGATCAGATCCAGTCGCAGAACAAGTTCAACTCGGTGTTCCAGCGGCTGGACTGGCTGCGTGAGCTGTACGCCTATTGGAAGCACTCACCGATCTTCGGCCACGGACTGCGGTTCTGGTATGTCGATCCGACGATCCACTATCAGCCTCCGCAGGGCGAGGTCGAAGTGCTCGTCTCGGCGGGGATCGTGGGTTTGCTCGGCTTCGCGATCATGTGGGTCGGCATGATCATCGTGCTGTGGCGGATGGATCCGGTCTACGGCACGCTCGCCGCCACAGTGGTGATCAGCCGCCTCGTGCAGGGTCAGTTCGACTTGTTCTGGGTCAGCTCGCAGGTGTCGATCCCGTTCGTCATCGCAGGCATCTGCCTGGGTGCGAAGGCCTGGGTGGAGCGACATCCACCATCGATGGTGCAGGGTGCCGCGTTCCCCGGCACCTTCGTGACCACCGCACTGCCACTGTCCGGGCTGCATCGGGCGTCGCGCGATCGTCTGTAGCGCCCCTTCTTGCGCCGGCTGGTGTGACGCGTACCGGATCGCGCACATTACTCCCAGACGCAACAGCCTCCTGTGGCCTACCATTGTCAGGAGCGATCTGGGCGGCGCGAGGGGGAACATGGAGCTGCGCGACTATCTGCACGGCCTGCGCAGGTATTGGGTGGCCATCGTGCTCATGACCCTC